>NZ_JBXAGC010000011.1:93311-144461 GCF_058793725.1 Acidovorax sp. GW835-FHT14B10 | reverse complement strand
GCACACGCAAGCGATCTTCATGCACGGGATGCGATCTTGCCCAGGCCTGCGTGAGCAGTGCAAACAAGTGCTCCAAGGGTTGCGAGCCCAGCCGCTGGCGAGCCTGCACGCTGCTGCTGGGAGCCGGTAACTCTTGCCCCTCAAGGGTCAAGGCCATCTCCTGCACCACCTGCCACATGGGCATGTGACGAAACAAGGCCAGACCAATGACCAGCCAGATGGCGTGATCTGCGGGCAGCTTGCGACGACGTATAGATGCTTTGCCGCTGGCATGCAGCGCTTGCTCGATCCACTGTGGATCAATCAGCGTGCCCAACTCGGTCATGGCGTTGGCGGGCAACGCCGCCAAGGTCTCATCCAGGGATTTTTGCAGTACGGAAGTCAAACGAAAAAGGGAGCATGAAGAACATGCTCCCTTTTTACCTGCCCGGGGCAAGCTGCCGTCTTAACTGACTGGCATTGGCCCGAAGGCGGTTTTTTGGGCGGCGGGAATCGGGCCTCAGGCAAACACGCCCGCGGTGTCCTGCATGCGCGCCGACACTTCACCCAGATGGTGCAGCGTGTCGCCAAAGGCCACTTCGAGTTGCGTGAGCTTCTTGAAATAGTGGCTGACGATGTATTCATCGGTCACGCCGATGCCGCCATGCAGTTGCACGGCCTGCTGGCCCACGAAGCGCATGGACTGGCCCAGCTGCACCTTGGCGCGGGCCATGGCGCGGCGGCGTTCGTCCGCGGGAGCGCCCAGCTTGAGGCTGGCGTAGTAGCTCATCGAGCGGGCCAGCTCCAGCTGCATCTTCATGTCGGCCACGCGGTGGCGCAGGGCCTGGAAGCTGGCGATGAACACGCCGAACTGCTTGCGCTGGTTCATGTATTCGACGGTGATGGCCACGGTCTTGTCCATCACGCCCACGGCTTCGGCGCAGGTGGCGGCGATGCCGGTGTCCACGGCCAGCTCCAGCGCGGCCAGGCCGTCGGTGGTGATGAGCGTGGCGGGGGCGTTGGTGAGCTTCACTTCGGCGGCGCGGCTGCCGTCTTGCGTGACGTAACCCCGCGTGGTCACGCCGCTGGCCGTGCGCTCGACCAGGAAGAGGGCGATCGTGCCGTCGAGCTGCGCGGGCACGATGAAGGCATCGGCCTGGTCACCGGCAGGTACTACGCTTTTGATCGCTGTTACCGTATGACCAGATTGCGCTGGGGTCGCTTTGGCATCGCAAACGTCCAGGCGGTAGCGTGCCTTGCGCTCCTGCTGGGCCAGCACCACCAGCGCCTCGCCGCTGGCCACGCGGGGCAGCCAGTCCGATTGCACGTCGGCCGGTGCGCAGTGCGACAGCACGCTGCTGGCGATGAAGGCCTGGGCGATCGGCTCCAGTACGATGCCGCGGCCCAGTTCTTCGGCCACCACCATGGCGTCGATGGTGCCCTGGCCCATGCCGTCGTGCGCTTCGGGGACGGTCAGTGCGGTCAGGCCCAGCTCGGCCAGTTCGTTCCAGGTGGCGCGGTCAAAACCACCAGCGGCCACGGCGGCGCGGCGGCGCTCAAACGTGTAGCCCTTGTCCACCCACTTGCGCACGGCGTCGCGCAGTTGTTCCTGGTCATCAGAAAAATCGAAATCCATGTGTCTCTCCTTGTGCCGGTTGTGGCGCCGCGGCGCCTTCTTTGTACAACCAGCGAAGCTCTAGCTGGAACCCCCTCGTGGAGGGGGCACGGGGGAGCAGTCCTGTCGTGCAATGCGCAGACTGTTGTCGGCGTCAGCCGAGAACAGTCTGCGCGACGATGTTGCGTTGCACTTCGTTGCTGCCGCCGTAGATCGTGGTCTTGCGCAGGTTGAAGTAGGTGGACGCCAGCGGCGCATTGGCGGTGACACCGCCCGGGAAGTTGCCCTGCCAGCCAGCTTCCATGGCCTCTTCGATGAAGGGCATGGCAAAGGGTCCGGCGGCCAGCATCATCAGCTCGGCGTAACGCTGCTGGATTTCGCTGCCCTTGATCTTGAGCAGGCCGGCAATGTCGAGCGAGTTCTTGCCCGACTTCTCGTTGGATAGCACGCGCAGCACCAGCATTTCGAGGGCCACGATGTCCACTTCCAGCAGCGCGATCTGGTCGCGGAAACGCTGGTCGTCCCACACATCTTCGGCCCGGGCGATGCGCTTCAAGCGCTCCAGCTCGCGCTTGCTGCGGTTCACGTCGGCGATGTTGGTGCGTTCGTGGGATAGCAGGTGCTTGGCGTAGGTCCAGCCCTTGTTCTCTTCGCCGATCAGGTTCTCGGCAGGCACTTCGACGTTGTCGAAGAACACCTCGTTCACTTCGCACTCGCCATCGAGCAGCTTGATGGGGCGCACGGTGACGCCCTTGGACTTCATGTCGAGCAGCAGGAAGGAGATGCCGGTCTGCGGCTTGCCGGAGGTAGCGGTGCGCACCAGGTTGAACATCCAGTCGCCGTGCTGGCCCAGGGTGGTCCAGGTCTTCTGGCCGTTGACGATGTATTTGTCGCCCACGCGCTCGGCGCGGGTCTTGACGCTGGCCAGGTCCGAGCCCGAGCCCGGTTCGCTGTAGCCCTGGCTCCACCACACTTCACCGCTGGCGATGCCGGGCAGGAAGCGCTTTTGCTGCTCGGCGTTGCCAAACGCCATGATCACCGGGGCCACCATCACGGGGCCGAAGGGGATGATGCGGGGCGCGCCGGCGAGGGCACACTCTTCTTCAAACAGGTGCTTTTGCACGGCCGTCCAGCCGGGGCCGCCAAACTCCTTGGGCCAGCCAAAACCGAGCCAGCCCTTCTTGCCCAAAATCTTGGCCCAGCCCTGCATGTCGGCACGGGTCAGGCGCAGAGCGTTGTGCACCTTGTGGGAAATTTCGGGGGGCAGGTTGGCGTGGACCCATGCGCGAACTTCTTCGCGAAAGGCCTGTTCTTCGGGGGTGAATGCGAGATCCATGCGGTGCGTCTCCTAGTGAGGGTGTGTTTGTAGCACGAGCGTTCTTTTCATTCCTGTCCGGGTGGCGACATCGGACTGAAGTCGGGGGAAATGCCCAGCTCTGCGCACAGCCGCTGCACGACGGTTCTGAGACTGGCCACTTCGGCCTCCAGCGCATCCACCCTGGGCTGCAGGGCGGGAGACGGGCCTGCGGCGCTGTGGCCTGCAGTGTCAGCGCTGGCCGTGGTATCCACCGGTCCGCACAGCAGATGCGCCCAGCGCTGCTCGCGGGCGCCGGGCGCGCGGGGCAGCTGCACGACCAGCGCGCCGCCTTTCTCTGCGCTGCGCTCCCGCAGCTCGTCCAGAAATGCCTCCACCGACGAGATATCTGCAAAGCGGTACCAGCGTTCGGCGTTGATGCGCAGCTCGCCCGCCGTCTGCGGGCCGCGCAGCATCAAGAGGCCCAGCAGCACCGCCGACTGCTCGGGCACGCCCACGCCGCGCTGGAAGTTGTGCTCCCAGCGGGTGGTGCGGTTGCCGCTGCTCTCGAACGCCAGGCTCAGCTGCTTGAGCGAATCCAGCGCCTCCTGCGCCTGGGCATCGCTCAGTTGCATCACCGGGTCGCGGCTGGTCTTCTGGTTGCAGCCGGTCAGCAGGCCGTTGAGCGACATGGGGTAGCTGTCGGGCACGGTGCGGGCCTTCTCCATCAGGGTGGCGAGCACGCGGGCTTCTGGGGGCGTGAGGGGGCGGGTACGAGGGTCGAACGGCATGGCGGGGATAATTGCAGGCAATGAAAAACATTGTGATTTTGATCTCTGGCGGCGGCTCCAACATGGCCACCATCGTCCGAACCGCGCAGCAGGAAAACTGGGAGCAGCGCTACGGCGCGCGCGTGGCTGCCGTGGTCAGCAACAAAGCCGATGCCGGCGGGCTGATTTTCGCCCGCGCGCAGGGCATTGCCACCGCGGTGCTGGACCACAAGGCCTTTGCCAGCCGCGAGGCCTTTGACGCCGAACTGGCCGCCACCATCGACCGCCATCAGCCCGCCCTGGTGGTGCTGGCCGGGTTCATGCGCATCCTCACGCCGGGTTTTGTGGCGCACTACGCGGGGCGGCTCATCAATATCCACCCCTCGCTGCTGCCGGCTTTCACCGGGCTGCACACGCACCAGCGCGCCATTGATGCGGGCTGCAGGTTTGCCGGTGTGACGGTGCACCAGGTGACGGCCGAACTGGATGTCGGCCCGATCCTGGACCAGGCCGTGGTGCCGGTGCTGCCGGGGGACACAGCCGAGACGCTGGCGGCGCGTGTGCTCACCCAGGAACATGTGATCTACCCGCGCGCTGTGCGGACGCTGGTGCAAGCCTTGTAACTGCGTTGGCGCAACGGAGGGTCAGCTCTCCATGTCAGGGGCCGCGTCGCTGCAGCGCTCAAAGCGGGGCCGCAACTGCCCATCCACCGAAACATTTTCCAGAAACATGGCTGCGGGGCGCACCCACAGGCCCCGCTGGCCGTAAAGCGCGCGGTACAGCGTCATGGGCTCCAGCGTCTCGCTGTGGCGCACGGTGTCGATCACCTGATAGAGCATTCCCTTGTAGTGGCGGTACAGGCCAGGTGGCGTGCGGATGGGTGCGGGCAGGTCTTCGTCGGTCATGGGGGAAGGGCGGTGAATAAGAAGGGGAGGCGCAGATTGTGCGCGCCTGGTGCGTTCGCAACGAGCCGTCCCGCAGACGGCTGCGGCAATGCTGGCTGACACAAAAGGGCCGCTTTGCCGCTGCATCCCGGGGTGATGTGCATGCACCGATCAGGGTGTCGGTGGGACAATCGGGGCATGCATCCCAAAGTCCTTCTCGACGCCTGCGCCGAACTTGTCAGGCTCACCCTTACGTTTGAACACCCCGCCGACGCGGTGGTGTCACGATTCTTCCGCGATAACCGGGGCCTGGGCCCCCGCGAACGTGCCACGCTGGCCGAGACGGTTTACACCGTGCTGCGCAAAAAGCTGCTGTTCGACCACATGGCGCCCTCGGGCTCGGGCCCCAAGGAGCGCCGCCTGGCCATTCTGGGCTTCCATGGCCCGCGCGATTTTCTCAAGAGCGCGCTGACCGATCAGGAAAAGAACTGGCTGGACCAGTGTGATGCCGTCACGGTGGATGACCTGATGGAGCGCCATCGCCACAACCTGCCCGAATGGCTGGTCAAACCCCTCAAGGACCAGCTGGGTGAGGGTTTCTGGCCGCTGGTGGAAAGCCTGGCACAGAGCGCGCCGCTGGACCTGCGCGTCAACGCGCTCAAGGACAAGCGCGCCGATGTGCAGAAAGAGCTGGCCAAGGCGGGCATCAAGGCCAGCCCCACACCGTATTCGCCCTGGGGGCTGCGCGTGGACGACAAGCCTGCGCTGACCAAGCTCGATGCGTTCACGCGCGGCGCCATCGAGGTGCAGGACGAGGGCTCGCAGCTGCTGGCCCTGCTGCTCGACGCCAAGCGCGGCGAGATGGTGGTGGATTTTTGCGCGGGCGCGGGCGGCAAGACGCTGGCCATTGGCGCCAGCATGCGCAGCACTGGCCGCCTGTATGCGTTTGACGTGTCGGCCCACCGGCTCGATGCGCTCAAGCCGCGGCTGGCGCGCAGCGGCCTGTCGAACGTGCACCCGGCAGCCATTGCCCACGAGCGGGACGAGCGCATCAAGCGCCTGGCCGGCAAGATCGACCGCGTGCTGGTGGACGCCCCCTGCTCGGGCCTGGGCACGCTGCGCCGCAACCCCGATCTCAAATGGCGCCAGTCGCCCAAGGCGGTGGAGGAACTGGTGGCCAAGCAGACGGCCATCCTGGACAGTGCTGCCCGCCTGCTCAAGCCGGGTGGACGGCTGGTGTATGCCACCTGCAGCATCCTGCCGCAGGAAAATGAGGCCATTGCCGAGGCTTTCAGCGCCGCGCACACGGATTTCCGCCTGCTGGACGCCGGTGAATTGCTGGAGCAACTCAAGGTGGAGGGTGCCAGGGGGCTGTGCAGCGGCGGTGATACCGGCAGTGGTTATTTGCGTTTGTGGCCCCATGTCCACCAGACCGACGGATTTTTCGCGGCGGTCTGGGTCAGAAAGGGCTGAACTTCAGCAGGCGCGGTACTCCCGCACCAGATGCCGTGGGCCGTGGTGGATAGGGTATGGGAAACAAGGAGTCTTGAACATGCTGTTGCCGGATGGGGCGGTCTTGAACGCTGCCGTGGACTGGCTGGCCCATGGCTTGTGGGGCCTGGCTTGGTGGCAGATCGTGCTGTACACCCTGGCCACCACCCACATCACCATTGCCGCGGTCACGATCTTTCTGCACCGCGCCCAGGCGCACCGCGCGCTGGAACTGCACGCCATTCCCGCGCATTTTTTCCGCTTTTGGCTGTGGATAGCCACGGGCATGGTCACCCGGGAATGGGTGGCCATCCACCGCAAGCACCACGCCAGATGCGAAACCGTGGACGATCCCCACAGCCCCCAGACGCGCGGCCTTGGCACCGTGATGTGGCGTGGCGCCGAGCTGTACCGCGCCGAGTCGACGAACATGGAAACGATCCAAAAGTTCGGCCACGGCACACCGAACGACTGGATCGAGCGCAACCTGTACAGCCGCTTCAGCTGGCAGGGGGTGGCGCTCATGCTGGTCCTGGATCTGGCCCTGTTTGGCGCGCTCGGCGCAGCCGTGTGGGCGGTGCAGATGGTCTGGATTCCCTTCTGGGCGGCGGGCGTGGTCAATGGCGTGGGCCATTACTGGGGCTACCGCAATTTCGAGGCGCAGGACGCCAGCACCAATCTCTCGCCCTGGGGCATCCTCATTGGTGGCGAGGAACTGCACAACAACCACCACACCTATCCCACGTCGGCCAGATTCTCGATCAAACCCTATGAATTGGACATTGGCTGGGCCTACATCCGCCTGATGCAGGCGATCGGCTGGGCCAAGGTCAAGAAGGTGCCACCCAGGCTGCAACTGGGCGATGTGAAGCCCGTGGCCGATGAAAAGACGCTGGAAGCCCTGATTGCCAACCGTTACGAGGTCATGGCCGCCTATGCGCGCGGGGTGCGCCAGGCCTGCAAGGCCGAAATGGCCGCGTTGCAGGCGCGCCAGGCCGATGCGTCGATGTTCCGGGCCGCCAGGCGCTGGCTGCACCGCGATGTGGAGAAGGTGCCCGCCGTGGCCTTGCCGCAGCTGGCACGGGCACGCGCCGTTTCTCCGGTGCTCGACAAGATGGTGACCATGCGCGAAGAACTGCGCCAGCTGTGGCTCAATACCTCGCACTCGCGCGAGCAGCTCACGGCGGACCTGCAGGCCTGGTGCCACCGGGCCGAGGACAGCGGCATTGCGGCGCTGCGTGATTTCTCGATGCGCCTGCGTGCGGCGCAGGCCTGAACGCCAACCCAGGACCTGGGCTGCATGCAAGCTCCTTGCCACGCTCGTGGCCTGCACTGTCTGCGGGCATGAAAAAACCGCCCAACCTTGCGGCAGGGCGGTTTTTCCGAAAGACCTGAGGCTGAATTACTTCAGCTTCATTTCCTTGTATTCCACATGCTTGCGAGCCTTGGGATCAAATTTCATGATCAGCATCTTCTCGGGCATGGTCTTCTTGTTCTTGGTCGTGGTGTAGAAGTGGCCGGTACCCGCAGTGGATTCCAGCTTGATCTTGTCGCGTCCGCCTTTGCTTGCCATGGTGCTTCTCCTTAAGCCTGACCACGTGCACGCAGATCTGCGAGCACCGAGTCGATACCGTTCTTGTCGATCAAACGCAGGGCAGCGCTCGAAACACGCAGGCGCACCCAGCGGTTTTCGGTCTCGACCCAGAAACGGCGGTATTGCAGGTTCGGCAGGAACCGGCGCTTGGTTTTGTTGTTGGCGTGGGAAACATTGTTCCCGACCATGGGCTTCTTGCCCGTTACGTCGCAGACGCGTGCCATGAGGACACTCCGATACTTTTTAACGGCCACTCACTCGGCCCCGGGGGGTTTTCCCCCAGGATGGCTTGTGGCCTCACCTCGCCAGAAAGGGTGGCGGTAACCCGATTTGCCTGTTTCGGGGTGCCGCAAGGCGGGCCGAATTCAGCAAAGCCGCAGATTATAGCCTGATGCCCAGTTTTTGTCGCCTGGCCGCCCCAAGACAAAAAAGCCCCCATGGGGGCAGCGACCCGCGCAGCGGCGGAGCGTGGGGGTCTTCGCCTCGTCAAGCTTCCTGTTCCAGGAAGCGCTGGGCATCGAGTGCCGCCATGCAACCCGTGCCGGCGCTGGTGATGGCCTGGCGGTAGACATGGTCCTGCACGTCGCCCGCGGCAAAGATGCCGGGCACGCTGGTCTGGGTGGCAAAGCCCTTGAGCCCGCCCTGCGTGACGATATAGCCGTTCTCCATGGTCAGCTGGCCCTGGAAAATATCGGTGTTGGGCGCGTGGCCGATGGCAATGAAGCAGCCCTGCAGTGCGATGTCCTGGGTGCTGCCGTCGATCGTGCTCTTGATGCGGATGCCCGTCACGCCGGTGTTGTCGCCCAGCACCTGGTCCAGGGTGTGGAACACCTTGAGCTCGATCTTGCCGGCCGCCACTTTCTCGTTGAGCTTGTCCACGAGGATGGGCTCGGCCTTGAACTTGTCGCGGCGGTGCACCAGCGTCACCTTGCGGGCGATGTTCGACAGGTACAGGGCTTCTTCCACGGCGGTGTTGCCGCCGCCCACCACGCACACGTCCTGGTCGCGGTAAAAGAAACCGTCGCAGGTGGCGCAGCCCGACACGCCCTTGCCCATGAAGGCCTCTTCCGAGGGCAGGCCCAGGTATTTGGCCGACGCGCCGGTGGCGATGATCAGCGAGTCGCAGGTGTAGGTGCCGCTGTCGCCGGTGAGCGTGAACGGGCGCTGGCTGAAATCGACCTTGTTGATGTGGTCAAAGATGATCTGCGTCTTGAAGCGCTCGGCGTGCTCCAGAAAGCGCTGCATCAGGTCGGGGCCCTGCACGCCGTGCACATCGGCGGGCCAGTTGTCCACCTCGGTGGTGGTCATGAGCTGGCCGCCCTGCGCGATGCCGGTGATGAGCACCGGGTTCAGGTTGGCGCGTGCCGCATAGACGGCCGCCGTGTAGCCTGCAGGACCGGAGCCGAGGATCAGAACTTTCGCGTGGGGGGTGGAAGACATGGACAAGACCTGTGTGTTGCATTTGCCTCAAGGCAGCTGCTGTTGAAAAAATGCGGAATCAGCCATGAAGTATCCACCGCGCGCGGCTTTTTCTGGTGATGCCTTATCAATCAGCGCGATTGTAAGAACCCATGGAAAAGCCCTTGTGGTACGGCTTGCCGGGCCAGCGGGGACGGTGCCCCGGTGGCCATATGGCCGCGGCAAAACAGCAAGATAGCGTCACGTGCGTTACTAAATGTGAGTGCGTGTGGCGGTGTTGCCGCGTGGTGGCGGGGGGTGGCGCAACCCCCGTCGTGCATGGGGTAAGCTTGCCCGGCACGCTTATGACCTACTCCCTCAATACCCTGAATGCATCCTCTTCGGCCAAGTCTGCGCCTCGCACCGGTGCGGCCCGCTTTGGCCACGAAATAGGCCTGATCGTGGGCCTTTTGGCGCTGGTTTTCTGGCTGCTGGCCCTGGTCAGCTATTCCGCGCAGGACGCTGCCTGGTCCACCTCGGGCACGCGCGGCGATCCACTGGTAGCCAACTGGGCGGGGCGTTTTGGCGCCTGGCTGGCCGATGGCAGCTATTTCGCACTGGGGTTTTCGGTGTGGTGGTGTGTGGCGGCAGGGGTGCGTGCCTGGATTGCCTCGCTGGCGCGGTGGATGCGTGGTGGCGAAGCGGCAGCGGGTGCCGTCAGCCCTGCCGTGCGGCGCTCCTTGTTCTGGGTTGGGCTGGTGCTGCTGATGGGCGCCAGCACAGCGCTCGAGTGGTCGCGCCTGTACCGGCTCGAAGCCTTGCTGCCGGGGCACGCGGGGGGCGTGCTCGGCTACCTTGTGGGGCCTGCCAGCGTGAAATGGCTGGGCTTTACCGGCTCGGGGCTGCTGGGCATCGTGCTGCTGGTGCTGGGGGCGGCCCTGGTGTTCCGTTTTTCCTGGGGGCATGTGGCCGAAGCGCTGGGCGCGCGGATTGATGCCCTGGTGCAGTCGCGCCGCGCCCAGCGCGAAGTGGCCAAGGATGTGGCCGTGGGCCGCAAGGCCGCCCGCGAGCGCGCGGTGGTGGTGCTGGAGGAACGCACCGAAAGCGAAGAACACCACCCGCAGCCGGTGCAGATCATCGAGCCGGTGCTGGTGGATGTGCCGCAGAGCGCCCGCGTGGTGAAAGAGCGGCAAAAGCCCCTGTTCACCGAGATGCCCGACAGCAAGCTGCCGCTGGTGGATCTGCTCGACAGCGCACTGCAGCGCCAGGAAACTGTGGCGCCCGAGACGCTGGAGATGACCAGCCGCCTCATCGAGAAAAAGCTCAAGGACTTCGGCGTGGAAGTGCGCGTGGTGGCCGCCATGCCCGGCCCCGTGATCACGCGCTACGAGATCGAGCCCGCCACCGGCGTGAAAGGCTCGCAGATCGTCGGCCTGGCCAAGGACCTGGCGCGTTCGCTCAGCCTGGTGTCGATCCGCGTGGTGGAGACCATCCCGGGCAAGAACTTCATGGCGTTGGAGCTGCCCAACGCCAAGCGCCAGTCGATCCGCCTGTCCGAGATCCTGGGCTCGCAGGTCTACCACGAGGCCAAGAGCATGCTCACCATGGGCCTGGGCAAGGACATCGTGGGCAATCCGGTGGTGGCCGACCTGGCCAAGATGCCGCACGTGCTGGTGGCCGGCACCACGGGCTCGGGCAAGTCGGTGGGGATCAACGCCATGATCCTCTCGCTGCTCTACAAGGCCGAGGCGCGCGACGTGCGCCTGTTGATGATCGACCCCAAGATGCTGGAAATGTCGGTCTACGAAGGCATCCCGCACCTGCTGGCGCCCGTGGTCACCGACATGAAGCAGGCGGCGCATGGCCTGAACTGGTGCGTGGCCGAGATGGAGCGCCGCTACAAGCTGATGTCCAAACTCGGCGTGCGCAACCTGGCCGGCTACAACGTCAAGATCGACGAAGCCAAGGCGCGCGAGGAATTCATCTACAACCCCTTCAGCCTGACGCCCGAAGAGCCCGAGCCGCTGCAGCGCCTGCCGCACATCGTGGTCATCATCGACGAGCTGGCCGACCTGATGATGGTGGTGGGCAAGAAGATCGAAGAGCTGATTGCCCGCCTGGCGCAAAAGGCGCGCGCCGCCGGCATTCATCTGATCCTGGCCACGCAGCGCCCCAGCGTGGACGTGATCACGGGCCTGATCAAGGCCAATATTCCCACCCGTATTGCGTTCTCGGTGGGCTCCAAGATCGACAGCCGCACCATCCTCGACCAGATGGGCGCCGAAGCCCTGCTGGGCATGGGCGACATGCTCTACATGGCCAGCGGCACCGGCCTGCCGATCCGTGTGCATGGGGCCTTCGTATCGGACGAGGAAGTGCACCGTGTCGTCCATTACCTCAAGCAACAAGGGGAGCCGGACTACATCGAGGGCGTGCTCGAAGGCGGAACTGTGGATGGCGACGGTGATCTGTCAGGGGACGGCGGCGGCGATGGGGGCGAGAAAGACCCCATGTACGACCAGGCTGTGGAAGTGGTGCTCAAGGACCGCAAGGCCAGCATCTCGTACGTGCAGCGCAAGCTGCGCATTGGCTACAACCGCTCGGCGCGGCTGCTGGAAGACATGGAAAAGGCCGGTCTGGTCAGCGGCCTGACCGCCAGCGGCCAGCGCGAAGTGCTGGTTCCCAACCGCAGTGAATGACTGGCCGGACCGCAGGGCCGGTCCCTACCCCACGGGAGTTTCTGTTGAAAAAGATCGCTACTGCAATTTTGATAGCTGCTGCGGCAGGCATCGCTAGCGCTGACGGGCTGAAAAGCCTGGAATCCTTCATGAAGGGCACGCAGACGGGCAAGGCCGATTTCACGCAGACCGTGATCTCGCCGCCCAAGGACGGCCAGGCCGCGCGCACCAAGACATCCACCGGCAGCTTTGAATTCCAGCGCCCAGGGCGCTTCAAGTTCGTCTACAAGAAACCTTTTGAGCAGACCATCGTGGCCGACGGCCAGACCCTGTGGCTGTACGACGTGGACCTGAACCAGGTTACCCAGCGCTCGCAGTCCCAGGTCCTGGGCAGCACGCCCGCGGCCCTGGTGGCATCGGCGCCCGATCTGTCGGCGCTGAAGGCCGATTTCACGCTCGAAGCGGCCCCTGACCAGGAGGGCCTGCAATGGGTGCTGGCCCGCCCCAAGGCCAAGGACGGCCAGTTGCAGAGCGTGCGCGTGGGTTTTGCGGGCGAGCAACTGGCCGCGCTCGACATCCTGGACAGCTTCGGCCAGCGTTCGGCCATCCGCTTCACGGGCATGCAGACCAACGCTGCGCTGCCGCCGGGCACCTTCCAGTTCAAGCCGCCAGCGGGGGCGGATGTGCTCAAGCAATAAATGTTTCTGTTTTGATCGCTGCTGGCGCTGGCTGGTCAGGCGCCAGATCCATTTTTGCTCTGGGTGGCCAGCACGGCCGCCACGCGTGCCCGTACCAGGGGCAGCAGCTCGATCTCGAACCACGGGTGGCGCTTGAGCCAGCCGTGGTTGCGCGGGCTCGGATGGGGCAGGGCCAGGACGGGCGCATCCGGCCGCGCGCAGGTGCTCCGCACGGCCTCCGCCAGCGGCTGGCCCTTGCAGGCGGGCAGGTGCCAGGCCAGGGCGTACAGGCCGATCGCGAGGGTGAGCCGCACCTGGGGCAGGTGGCCCAGCAGCGGTTGGCGCCAGGCCGGCGCGCATTCGGGACGCGGCGGCAGGTCCCCCGATGTGCCCCGGCCAGGGTAGCAAAAGCCCATGGGCAGGATGGCCACCTGGCGTGGGTCGTAGAAGGTCTCGCGCGAGATGCCCATCCACATGCGCAGGCGTTCACCGCTGGCGTCGTCGAAGGGCACGCCCGAGGCATGCACCTTGCGGCCCGGTGCCTGGCCTGCGACGAGGATGCGTGCATCTGCATGCGCCTGCAACACCGGGCGTGGCCCGAGCGGCAGCTGCGCCGCGCAAAGCTGGCAGGCGCGCACGCGCGTGAGCAGGGCGTCGAGCGGCTCTGCCTGCGTCACGGCGCGATGCGTGCGCCGGCCTCGGCCAGCAGTTGGCGCAAGACCGAGCGGTGGCAGTGGGCCTCGTCCTCGCAGTAGCAGCCGACCGAGAAGTTCGCGTCCTGCGACATCCGGGCCAGGAGCGCCAGGGTGTGGCGGTTCTCGGGCGTGGCCATTTCGGTGCGGTACTTGCGTGCGAAGGCCGCCCATTCCTGGGGCGTGGCGGCAGCCTGGGCCTGCTTGACGGTTTCGGGGCTCGGTGCCAGGTTGGGGTACCAGACGTCGTACCAGTCCTGCGCCGCGAACTGCGCCTTGGGCACACCGCGCGGCGGGCGGCGCACGGTGCCGATGCGGGTGCCCTCGCCGGGGGCACGGGGACTGCCGAGTTGAACGATGCGCACGGACATGGAAATTCTCCGGGGCTGCTGACGCGATGCGGGTCATTCTAGAAGCCGGCGGTCATCGGCCGGATTGCCGGCTACCATTGGCGGCCGCCCCCTCGCCGAACGTGAAACCGCCCGCCGTCTCCCACCAGCCCCTGGCCGAGCGCCTGCGCCCGCGCCAGCTCTCCGAAGTCATTGGCCAGCAGCATGTGCTGGGGCCGGGCATGCCGCTGCGCCTGGCGTTCGAGTCGGGCCGGCCGCACAGCTGCATCCTCTGGGGCCCGCCCGGCGTGGGCAAGACCACCATTGCGCGCCTGATGGCGAACGCGTTCGATGCGCAGTTCATCAGCATCAGCGCGGTGCTCGGCGGGGTCAAGGACATCCGCGAGGCGGTGGAGCGCGCCGAGACGGCGAGGGGTGGCCTCATGCAGCAGCGCACCATCGTCTTTGTGGATGAGGTGCACCGCTTCAACAAGAGCCAGCAGGATGCGTTTTTGCCGCATGTCGAGAGCGGGCTGTTCACCTTCATCGGCGCCACCACCGAGAACCCGTCGTTCGAGGTCAACTCCGCGCTGCTGTCGCGTGCGGCGGTGTATGTGCTGCAACCGCTGTCCGCCGACGATTTGAAGCAAATTGTGGCTCTAGCCCAATCGGAACAGGCGCTTCCAGCGATAGAGGATATGGCCGTCGAACGGCTGGTGGCCTATGCCGATGGCGATGCCCGCCGCCTGCTCAACACGCTGGAGACGCTGTCCATGGCGGCCGCCCAGGAGCAACTGGCCGAGATCACCGACGCCTGGGTGGTCCGCGTGCTGGGCGAGCGCATGCGCCGCTACGACAAGGGCGGCGAGCAGTTCTATGACACCATCAGCGCGCTGCACAAGTCGGTGCGCGGCTCCGACCCCGACGCCGCGCTGTACTGGCTGGTGCGCATGCTCGACGGTGGCGCCGATCCGCGCTACATGGCGCGTCGCCTGGTGCGCATGGCGGCCGAGGATGTGGGCCTGGCCGACCCGCGCGCGCTGCGCCTGGCACTGGACGCCAGCGAGGTGTACGAGCGCCTGGGCAGCCCCGAGGGCGAGCTGGCGCTGGCCGAGTGCGTGATCTACCTCGCCGTGGCGCCCAAATCGAACGCCGTGTACAAGGCCTACAACGCCGCGCGCGCCCATGTCCAGCAAGACGGTACGCGCCCCGTGCCCATGCACCTGCGCAATGCACCCACCCGGCTCATGAAAGAGCTCGACTACGGCAAGGGCTACCGCTACGCCCATGACGAGGAGGGCGGTTTTGCTGCCGGCGAAACTTACCTGCCCGAAGGCATGGCGGAGCCGGGTTTCTATCGGCCGGTGGAGCGGGGCCTGGAAATCAAGATCGCGCAAAAGCTGCGGGACCTGCGGGGGCGCAATGCGGCCGCCAGCGCAGACCCGGAAAACCCCTGAGCCACCGCACCAACCGGGTCACCGAGCGGTGCGTCCGGCCCGGCCTGCCGCCGGCAATCCATGGGCACCGTTTTTGAGATAGATCCATCAATCTTTCTTATACGGCGCGTGCCCGTCTGATGGACCCGAAACCCAAGGGAAAACCCCGCCAGATAAGGCCCGGACGGCCGAAAACTACTCGCTACAATCGCGTCCTCAAACCCGCACAGCTGCATTCCTGGCGGGTTTTTTGCTACATGGCAGTCGGGCCCACAAGGCTGTGCCGATTTCGGTGCCAAAGCGGTGGGTACGTCACAAACGAAGGATTCTCTTATGGACATTTTGCTGCAGCAGATCATCAACGGTCTGGTTCTCGGCAGCATGTACGCCTTGATAGCCTTGGGCTACACCATGGTGTACGGCATTATTCAGCTGATCAATTTTGCCCATGGCGAAGTGCTCATGGTCGGCGCGCTCACCAGCTGGAGCTGTATCGGACTCATGCAGGAGGCCATGCCGGGAGCCCCGGGCTGGCTCATCCTGCTGCTGGCCACCATCATTGCCTGCGTGGTGGCCGCCGCGCTCAATTTCACGATCGAGAAGGTGGCCTACAAGCCGCTGCGCACCAGCCCGCGTCTGGCGCCGCTGATCACGGCCATCGGCATGTCGATCCTGCTGCAGACGCTGGCCATGATCATCTGGAAGCCCAATTACAAGTCCTATCCCACCTTGCTGCCGGCCACGCCGTTCCAGGTGGGCGGGGCCGTCATCACTTCCACCCAGATCCTGGTTCTGGGCGTGACGGTGGTGGCTCTGGCTGCCCTGATGTATCTGGTGAACTACACCAAACTGGGCCGTGCCATGCGCGCCACGGCAGAGAACCCCCGTGTGGCCTCGCTCATGGGCGTGAAACCCGACATGGTGATCTCGGCCACCTTCATCATCGGTGCCGTTCTGGCGGCGATCGCCGGCATCATGTATGCATCCAACTACGGCACGGCGCAGCACACCATGGGCTTCCTGCCGGGGCTCAAGGCCTTCACGGCGGCGGTGTTCGGCGGCATCGGCAACCTGGCCGGTGCCGTGGTGGGCGGCATCCTGCTGGGCCTGATCGAGGCCATCGGTTCGGGCTATATCGGCACGCTCACCGGCGGCCTGCTGGGCAGCCACTACACCGACATCTTTGCCTTCATCGTGCTCATCATCATCCTGACGCTGCGCCCCTCGGGCCTGCTGGGTGAACGCGTGGCCGACCGTGCCTGAGGACCTATTGCCATGAAGAACACCAAAACCAACTGGATCCTGGGCGGCATCGCCCTGCTGGTCCTGCCGCTGCTGCTGCAGTACTTTGGCAACGCCTGGGTGCGCATTGCCGACCTGGCGCTGCTGTATGTGCTGCTGGCGCTGGGCCTGAACATCGTGGTGGGCTATGCCGGCCTGCTCGATCTGGGCTACGTGGCGTTCTACGCCGTGGGCGCCTACCTGTTTGCCCTGATGGCGTCGCCGCACCTGGCCGACAACTTCGCGGCGTTTGCCGCCATGTTCCCCGACGGGCTGCACACCTCGCTGTGGCTGGTGATACCGCTGGCGGCGCTGGTGGCGGCGTTCTTCGGGGCGCTGCTCGGGGCGCCCACGCTCAAGCTGCGCGGCGACTACCTGGCCATCGTGACCCTGGGCTTCGGCGAAATCATCCGCATCTTCCTGAACAACCTGGACCATCCCGTCAACCTGACCAACGGCCCCAAGGGCATGGGCCAGATCGACTCGGTCAAGATCTTCGGGCTCGATCTGGGCAAGCGGCTCGAATTGTTCGGCTTCGACATCAACTCCGTCACGCTTTACTACTACCTGTTCCTGGTGCTGGTGGTCGTCAGCGTGGTGATCTGCTACCGCCTGCAGGACTCGCGCGTCGGCCGCGCCTGGATGGCGATCCGCGAGGACGAAATCGCTGCCAAGGCCATGGGCATCAACACCCGCAACATGAAACTGCTGGCCTTTGCCATGGGCGCCTCGTTTGGCGGTGTGTCGGGTGCGATGTTCGGCGCCTTCCAGGGCTTCGTGTCGCCCGAGTCGTTCAGCCTGATGGAGTCGGTGATGATCGTCGCCATGGTGGTGCTGGGCGGCATTGGCCATATCCCCGGTGTGATCCTGGGCGCTGTGCTGCTGTCGGCCCTTCCCGAAGTGCTGCGCTATGTCGCCGGCCCGCTGCAGGCCATGACGGACGGCCGCCTCGATTCCGCCATCCTGCGCCAGCTGCTGATTGCTCTGGCCATGATCATCATCATGCTGCTGCGCCCCCGCGGCCTGTGGCCAACGCCCGAGCGCGGCAAGAGCCTGACGCAGAAGACCTGAAGCATCCCACCGAAAGTTCGCAATGACAGAGAAATCCAATGATGTGGTGCTGAAGGTCGCCGGCATTTCCAAGCGTTTCGGCGGTCTGCAGGCCCTGTCCGACGTGGGCATCACCATCCAGCGCGGCCAGGTCTATGGCCTGATCGGCCCCAACGGCGCGGGCAAGACCACGTTCTTCAACGTGATCACCGGCCTGTACACGCCCGATAGCGGCAGCTTCGAGCTGGCCGGCAAGCCCTACGAGCCCACGGCCGTGCATGAAGTGGCCAAGGCGGGCATCGCCCGCACCTTCCAGAACATCCGACTGTTCGCCGAGATGACGGCCCTGGAGAACGTGATGGTGGGCCGCCACATCCGCACCAGGTCCGGCCTGCTGGGCGCCGTGCTGCGCACCAAGGGCTTCAAGGCGGAGGAGGCGGCCATTGCCAAGCGCGCGCAGGAACTGCTCGACTATGTAGGCATTGGCAAGTTCGCCGACTACAAGGCGCGCACGCTGTCGTATGGCGACCAGCGCCGCCTGGAGATTGCCCGTGCGCTTGCCACCGACCCGCAGCTGATCGCGCTCGATGAGCCCGCCGCCGGAATGAACGCCACCGAGAAGGTGCAGCTGCGCGAGCTGATCGATCGCATTCGCAACGACAACCGCACCATCTTGCTGATCGAGCACGATGTGAAGCTGGTGATGGGCCTGTGCGACCGCGTGACGGTGCTCGACTACGGCAAGCAGATCGCCGAAGGCAACCCTGCCGAAGTGCAGAAGAACGAAAAAGTGATTGAGGCCTATCTGGGCACCGGAGGACACTGAGAATGGCCGAAAATTCCAACAAGGTACTGCTGCAGGTCAAGGGCCTGAAGGTGGCCTACGGCGGTATCCAGGCCGTCAAGGGCGTGGACTTCGAGGTGCGCGAGGGCGAGCTGGTGTCGCTGATCGGCTCCAACGGCGCCGGCAAGACCACCACCATGAAGGCCATTACCGGTACGCTGCCCATCAACGATGGCGACATCGAGTACCTGGGTGAAAGCATCAAGGGCAAGGGCGCCTGGGACCTGGTGAAGAAGGGCCTGGTGATGGTGCCGGAAGGCCGCGGCGTGTTTGCCCGCATGACCATCACCGAGAACCTGCAGATGGGCGCCTACATCCGCAACGACAAGGCGGGCATCGCGGCCGACATCGAGAAGATGTTCACCATCTTCCCGCGCCTGCGCGAGCGCAAGGATCAGCTGGCCGGCACCATGAGCGGTGGCGAGCAGCAGATGCTGGCGATGGGTCGGGCGCTGATGAGCCAGCCCAAGGTGCTGCTCCTTGATGAGCCCTCCATGGGCTTGTCGCCCATCATGGTGGACAAGATCTTCGAAGTGGTGCGCGACGTGTACGCCCTGGGTGTAACCATCTTGCTGGTGGAGCAGAACGCCAGCCGGGCCCTCGCCATTGCCGACCGTGGTTACGTCATGGAGTCGGGCCTCATCACCATGACCGGCCCCGGGCAGGAGCTGCTGAGCGACCCGCGCGTGCGCGCCGCCTATCTGGGCGAGTGAGCGTGGTGCCTGCGGGCGCAGGCGTTATTCCAGAGGCACTGCACGGGCTGCAGTGCCTTTTTTGTTGGTCCTGTGCCGGGTGTGGAATACCTCATTATGAATAGCTATTAGCGCTTATCCGGCAATGGATGCAGCCATATCTGGCTTGTGTTTTCGTGTTGACTGCTCTGTGGCATGGTGTCCATGAACTCTGTGCAATCGCTTCCCGTCAGCCTGCCAACCATCGTGTTGCTGGTGGGCCGCAATATTTTCATGACCTTTGCCTGGCAGGGTCACCTGAAAAACCTGGCGACATCGCCCTGGTACGTGGCGGCGCTGGCCCGCTGGGGCATTGCGCTGTTCGAGTCCCTGCTGCTGGTGCCCGCCAACCGCATGGGCTACACCCAGTTCAATGTGGGGCAGCTCAAGATCCTGCAAGAGGTCATCACGCCGTCGGTGTTTGTGCCGTTTGCGGTGTTCTCTCTCGACCAGCCCCTCCAGTGGGACTGCCTTTGGGTGGGTCTGTGCAGGGTCGGTGCGGTGTATTTCATCTTCCACAGTGGGTGGTTGGGGGCGCTTCGCGCCGCATTGGTGCGGGGTGGGGGCCGGGCGAGAGGTGGCGGGCGGTTAAACTCCGCGGGTTTTCAAAGTCACAAATTGGTCACTCGCCCGTCATGAAAAGGCGCTAAGTGGCCACTTTTATTCAGATTCCGCACCAGGAGCCCCCCTCATGCTGTTTGGCAAGCTGTTGCCGCGCGAAGGCAATTTTTTCGAGATGTTCAACCAGCATGCGGACCGCATCGTCGAGGCCGCCAGGGCCTTTTCGCAACTGGTGGCCAACTACAACGATCCGCACCTGCGCGACAAGTACAACGAGGATGTGGACAACGCCGAGCGTGCCGCCGACCGTGTCACCCAGGACGTCAATCGCCTGATCCACAAGACCTTCATCACGCCCATTGACCGTGAGCAGATCCACACGCTCATCAACACCATGGACGATGTGGCCGACCTGATCCAGGATTCGGCCGAGACCATGGCGCTGTATGACGTGCACCACATGACCGAGGAAATCACGCGCCTCACGGACCTCAGCGTGAAATGCTGCGAGCGCCTGCGCGATGCGGTCAAGCTGCTCGGCACGATTGCCGATCCGGCCGTGGCCGAAGCCGCGCTCAAGACCTGCGAAGAGATCGACCGGCTCGAAAGCGATGCCGACCGCGTGATGCGCAGCGCCATGAGCAAGCTGTTCCGCGAAGAGCCGGATGTGCGCGAGGTGATCAAGCTCAAGGCCATCTACGAGCTGCTGGAGACGATCACCGACAAGTGCGAGGACGTGGCCAACTGCATCGAGGGCATCGTCCTCGAAAACTCCTGATCCGCAGGGCCCATCACCATGCAAACCGTACAGACGGCCCTGTGGGTTGTGGTCTTGCTCGTGGCGCTGGCCATCCTGTTCGATTTCATGAACGGGTTCCACGACGCCGCCAATTCGATTGCCACGGTGGTTTCCACCGGCGTGCTCAAGCCGGCCCAGGCCGTGCTGTTTGCCGCGTTTTTCAACGTGGTGGCCATTTTTGTTTTCCATCTGAGCGTGGCAGCCACGGTGGGCAAGGGCATCGTCCAGCCGGGCGTGGTCGATACCCATGTGGTGTTCGGCGCGCTGGTGGGCGCCATCACCTGGAACGTGATCACCTGGTACTACGGCATTCCCAGCAGCTCCTCGCATGCGCTGATCGGCGGCATCGTGGGCGCGGTGATTGCCAAGGCGGGGGCTGGTTCGCTGGTGTCCGCGGGCATCCTCAAGACGGTGGCCTTCATTTTTGTGTCGCCGCTGCTGGGGTTTCTGCTCGGCTCGGCGATGATGGTGCTGGTGGCGTGGATGTTCCGGCGCGCCCGTCCCAACAAGGTGGACAAGTGGTTCCGCCGCCTGCAGCTGGTGTCCGCCGGGGCCTACAGCCTGGGGCATGGTGGCAATGACGCGCAAAAGACCATCGGCATCATCTGGCTGCTGTTGATTGCCACGGGCTATGCGTCGGCTGCGGATGCCTCTCCGCCCACCTGGACCATCGTGAGCTGTTATCTGGCCATCGGCCTCGGGACCATGTTTGGCGGCTGGCGCATCGTGAAAACGATGGGGCAGAAAATCACCAAGCTCAAGCCCGTGGGCGGTTTCTGCGCCGAAACCGGCGGGGCCTTGACACTATTCCTGGCGACCGCGCTGGGAATTCCAGTGTCCACCACCCACACCATCACCGGGGCGATTGTCGGCGTGGGCTCCACGCAGCGCGCCAGCGCGGTGCGCTGGGGTGTGGCGGGCAACATCATCTGGGCCTGGGTGCTGACCATTCCGGCCAGTGCGTTCGTTGCTGCCATGGCTTACTGGGTCAGCTTGCAGCTGTATTGAGGTCGCAGAACGCTATCAAAAAAAGAGCTGCCAGCGCCTGATAAAAATGCGCTGGCAGCTCTTTTTGCTTGAAGCCGGTGCTTACTGCGAGATCTTGCGTGCTTCTTCGATCTGGTACTCGAAGTAGCGCTGAAAACTGAAGGCCAGGCTGGCCATCAGCACGGTGGTGCCGATCATCAGCGCCAGTCCGATGGCAAAAATGGTGGCCCATCGGGTGCGGCCGGCAGGCGCATCCGGCGCGGCCACCGCATTGAAGCGGGCATTCCATTTCTCGGGGGGCGTCAGGCCATACACAATGGCCTGCAGTGCGCAGCCTGCAATGGTGAAGCCGAGCAGCGGTATCAATATCCAGCTGGTGTGGTCGTCCTGCCCCAGCGCCTGCACCCGCTGGATGCCGTACAGGCCCAGGGCGGTGGGAATGGGCAGCAGCCAGCCGAGCATGTCGGAGAGGCCATGCAGATAGAAGCGGTGCAGGCCCAGGGGACCCCCCACGAAGGCGAGCCAGGCCGCCACGGTTTTGTTTTTCATCGCCGGGTCGCCCCAAGATGAAAAGCGGCCCCCTCGGGGGGAAGTGACCAGACGAAGTGGGGAGCGTGGGGGTTATTGTTCATGCGCGGCATTATTCCGGGGATGTGGTGTCGCCCGCGCCCAGGGGCTTTTCCATCAGCACGATGTCGCGCCAGGCGCCGAACTTCCAGCCCACCGAGCGCATGACGCCCACGTCGGTGAAGCCCAGCGCGCGGTGCAATCCGATCGAGCCCGCGTTGGCCGAATCGCCGATCACGGCCAGCAGCTTGCGCACGCCGGCGGCCTCGGCCTGCACCGCCAGTGCGGCCAGCAGCTTGCGCCCCACACCCATGCCGCGCGCGCTGTCGGCCACGTAAATGGAGTCTTCGGCCGAGAAGCGGTAGGCCGGGCGTGGCTTGAACCAGTTGGCGTAGGCGAAGCCCAGCACCTGGCCGTCTTTTTCGGCCACCAGCCAGGGCAGGCCTTTGGCCAGCACGTCGGCGCGACGGCCGGCCATGTCGGTTTCGGAGGGCGGGTCGAGCTCGAACGTGCCTGTGCCGTGCAGCACATGGTGTTGGTAAATGGCGGTGATGGCGGGAATATCGCGGTCTGTGCTGGGACGGATGGTGGACATTGGAACAAATAGATATAATCGCGGGCTTTGCAGCGTGTCGCTGGCCGGGTGGCCATGTCGCGTGTCTCAAGCGTTGCGAATATGGTTGCGAACACTGTGGCTCTGGGCAAATGTTGCCGGAGTTCACCACCCGAAGGATAAATCATGGTCGTCATTCGACTCTCCCGCGGCGGCTCTAAGGGCCGTCCTTTCTTCAACATCGTCGTTGCCGACAAGCGCGTGCGCCGTGATGGCCGCTTCATCGAGCGCATCGGCTTCTACAACCCCACCGCCAAGGAAAACGAAGAAGGTCTGCGCATCGTGCAAGACCGCCTGACGTACTGGCAGAGCGTGGGCGCCCAGTCCTCGCCCACGGTGGACCGCCTGATCAAGCAAGCCGCCAAGAAGGCTGCTTAAAGCTCCCCGAAAAGGGCGGGTTCCGTGGGCTTGCCCGGCGGAACCCGCCCTTTTCTTTTTTGCACGAGACACACCATGGCCGCACCCCTGTCGCTCGAATCCGCCGAACTCCCTGCCGATGCCGTCGAGGTCGGACGCATTGCCGACGCCTGGGGCGTCAAGGGCTGGTTCAAGGTGGTGTCGCACAGCACCACGCCCGAGGCGCTGTTTGCCGCCAAGCATTGGTATCTGCAGCCTTCCGAGCGGGGCGCCAAGACGTTTTCTGGCACCGTGCTGTTGCCGATCCGCCAGGCCAAGGACCATTCCGACACGGTGGTGGCCTGGGCGCAGGGCATTGATGACCGCGATGCCGCAGAGGCCTTGCGGGGTGCGCGCATCTTCGTGCCGCGGTCGAGTTTTCCGGCCACCACGCAGGACGAGTATTACTGGGTTGACTTGATCGGCCTTCAGGTCTTCAACCGCGAAGGCGTGGCGCTGGGGCAGGTGCAGGAGCTGATGTCCACCGGCCCGCAAACCGTGCTGGTGCTGGCCTACGAGCAGGACGGCAAGGCCCAGGAGCGCATGATTCCCTTCGTTTCGGCGTTTGTCGACAAGGTGGATCTGCCCGAAAAGCGCATCACGGTCGACTGGCAGCCTGACTACTGACCGGCCTGTGTTCTGGCATGCCGCGCACCATGCGCTTTGACATCATCACCCTGTTCCCCGAGCTGTTTGCGCCCTTCCTGGTCAGCGGCGTGACCCGCCGCGCCTACGCCAGCGGACAGGTCGATGTGCATCTGTGGAGCCCGCGCGACCATGCCGAGGGCAATTACCGGCGCGTGGACGACCGCCCGTTTGGCGGTGGCCCGGGCATGGTGATGCTGGCCGAACCGCTGGCGCGGTGCCTGGCCGCCATTCGCGCCGAACGTGGCGAACCGCAAGACAGCCAGGCGCCGCTGGTGCTTTTCTCGCCCATCGGCGAATCGCTCAACCATGCAGCGGTGGAGCGCTGGTCTGCCAGCGCTGGCGCTGTCCTGCTGTGCGGGCGTTATGAAGGGATCGACCAGCGCTTTATTGACACCCATGTCGATCTGCAGATCAGTTTGGGTGACTTCGTGCTCTCGGGCGGTGAAATTGCGGCCATGGCCTTGCTCGATGCCGTGGCGCGGCTGCAGCCGGGGGTGCTCCATGACGAGGGCAGCCACCAGCTCGACAGCTTCAATCCGGCGCTCGACGGCTTGCTCGATTGCCCCCACTACACCCGCCCCGAGGAATGGCGGGGTCGCCCGGTGCCCGCGCCGCTGATGTCCGGGCACCACGCGCAGATTGAGCGCTGGCGCCGTGATCAGCGCCTGGCCACCACGGCAAAGTACCGTCCCGACCTGATCGACGCCGCACGCAAGGCAGGACGCCTGGCGCCCGCCGATGAGGTGGTCTTGGCCAGGCTGGCTTGAATTGCTATAATCAAAGGCTTTTCGATCCTCTGGCCGGCCGTTTTGCCCAGTGGCTTTGCTTGCAAAGCCTGCCGCGAAACCCTGAATCGTCAATCCCGACGCTGCCATTTTTGGCGCGGACAAGATCGTTGGATACCCAAATGAACCTGATCCAGACCCTGGAAGCGGAAGAAATCGCCCGCTTGAACAAGACCATTCCCGTGTTCGCCCCTGGCGACACGGTCATTGTGAGCGTGAACGTGGTCGAAGGCACGCGCAAGCGCGTGCAGGCCTACGAAGGCGTGGTGATTGCCAAGCGCAATCGCGGCCTGAACAGCGGCTTCACCGTGCGCAAGATCTCCAGCGGCGAAGGCGTGGAACGTACGTTCCAGACCTACAGCCCGCTGATCGCAGGCATTGAAGTCAAGCGCCGTGGTGACGTGCGCCGTGCCAAGCTGTACTACCTGCGTGAACGCAGTGGCAAGTCGGCACGTATCAAGGAAAAGCTGCCTTCGCGCGCCAAGGTGGCCGCCGCTGTCGCCGCATAAGGCACAGGCCATCCCTGATCGGAGCCGCTACAGCATCTGCCTGTAGCGGCTTTTTGTTTTTTGCGGCCCCCCTTGGGCCTTGCGTTCCAGGCTTGTCGTGAATCCCTCTTCCGCCCCTGTTCCATCGGTCAACCCGGCGTCGCTTTCGGCGCTGCCTGATTTCGATCCGCGTGCCGTCCCGGTGGTGGGCGTGGACGGGCACCTGCCCGCAGTGCCGGTGCAAGCCCAGACGCCGCAGGCCCTGCGGGCGCGTTTTGCCCACCCGCCCGTATGGACGCCCGAGGTGGTGCTGGAAAAGCAGTTCATGCATCGCGCGCCGGCCCACGCGTCCGTGCTGGTGCCCATCGTGCTGCGCGAACAGCCCATGGTGCTGCTGACGGAGCGTACGGCCCATCTTTCCACCCATTCGGGCCAGGTGGCCTTTCCGGGCGGGCGGGCAGATCCAGAAGATGCCTCCACGGCCGATACGGCTTTGCGCGAGGCCGAGGAAGAGGTCGGGCTGGCGCGGCGCTTTGTCGAGGTGCTGGGCGTGCTGCCCACCTATGTCACCGGCTCCTCGTTCATCATCACGCCGGTGGTGGCGCTGGTGCAACCGGACTGCGTGCTGCATCCCAACCCCTACGAGGTGGCGGATGTGTTCGAGGTGCCACTGGCGTTCCTGCTCAATCCTGCCCACCACCAGCGCCATGTTTTCGAGTGGCAAGGCGTGCGCCGGGAATGGTTCTCCATGCCTTACCAGGATGGCACCAAAAACCGGTTTATCTGGGGCGCTACTGCCGGCATGCTGCGCAATTTCTATCGATTCATGCAGGCGTGACGGAGGGGTAGGCGCCCGCATGGCCCAAAGGTGTGCAGCCCCAGTATCATTGTCCTCCATGAGTTTCTTTGCCATCCTGTTCGCTCTGCTGATCGAGCAGGCCCGCCCTCTGGCCCGCACCAACCCCATCCACGCGGGACTGCGGGCGTGGGCTCTGTCGGTCAGCCGCAATTTCGACGCGGGCAAGCCCCACCACGGCTGGGTGGCCTGGAGCCTGGCCGTGCTGGTGCCGGCGCTGGTCACGCTGGCTGTCCACTGGTTGCTGCTGCTGGGGTTGGGCTGGCCGTTTGCGGTGGTGTGGAGTGTGGCGGTGCTGTATGTCACGCTGGGTTTTCGCCAGTTCAGCCACCATTTCACCGGCATCCGCGATGCACTGGAGGAGGGCGATGAAGACCGGGCGCGCGAGCGCCTGGCCGACTGGCAGCAGGTGGATGTCGGCGCGCTGCCGCGCAGCGAGATCGTGCGCCATGTGATCGAGTATTCGGTGCTGTCGGCACACCGCCATGTATTCGGCGTGCTGGCGTGGTTTTCCGTGCTGGCAGCGCTGGGTTTGGGGCCCACGGGTGCGGTGCTGTACCGGCTGGCCGAATTTGTCTCGCGCTATTGGCAGTACAAGGAACGTACTGGCGTCCAGCCCGCCAGCGCGGCATTGCAGCAAGCCTCGGCCCAGGCCTGGACCCTGGTGGACTGGTTGCCCGTGCGCATGACGGCCTTGAGCTTTGCCGTAGTGGGCAGTTTTGAGGAGGCCATCGAGGGTTGGCGCTTTCATGCGCAGCGCTTTCCCAGTGACAACGACGGCGTGGTGCTGGCCGCCACCGCAGGTGCCATCAATGTGCAGCTGGGCGGCGAGGCCCTGCCTGCCCGTGCCGATCCGACGACACCCCAGGGGCTGGAAATCGAGGCCGACATGGGCGACAGCGACAGCACCCCCGGTCGCGAGCCGGAGGTGGTGCATCTGCGCAGCGTGGTAGGCCTGGTCTGGCGCTCGGTGGTGGTGTGGATGCTGTTGCTGGCGCTGTTGACCCTGGCGCGCCTGTTGGGCTGATGGCCGTCCCCTGGCCGGGTGACCGATGTGCAAGGTGTGATTCAGTAGCGCGTGTGGCTCAATTCGGCGAATAAATCGCTATAAATTTTATAGCGATTTGCGCTGATTCCCTCTACGCTGGCGTTCTTTCCGAGTGTGGCAATCACACCGCAACCCGGTTCGTGCAGATGGGTGCAGTTGTAGAACTTGCAGTCGGTGGCGTGGACGGCGATGTCGGGCATGCAGGATGCCAGTTGCATGGGGGCGATGTGCTGCAGGCCGAACTCCTGAAAACCCGGTGAATCAATCAGGGCCGTGGTGCGGGCGCTGTCCACCCAGTACCAGTTGGTGCTGGTGGTGGTGTGCTTGCCCGAGTTCAGTGCCTGTGAAATCTCGCCTGTCAGCACGCTGGCGCCCGGCACCAGCAGGTTGATCAGCGTGCTCTTGCCTGAACCCGAGGGGCCCAGCACCAACGTGGTCTTGCCCTGCAGGTGTTGCATGAGCAGGGCGCGGTCCACCTCGCCCGACAGCGACAACGACAGCGGCAGCACGCCATAGTGGTGCCCGCCGCCCATGTGGCGGTAAGGCAGCAGGCGTTCCCAGGCGCGGGCAAAAGGCTCCACCAGGTCGCTCTTGTTGAGGGCAATCAGCGGCTGGATGCCCGCGGCTTCCGCGGCGATCAATGCGCGGGCCAGCTGGCTTTCCGAGAACACCGGCTCGGCGGCGATCAGGATCAGGATCTGGTCGAGATTGGCGGCAAAGGACTTGGTGCGGATCTCGTCCTGGCGATAGAACAGGTTGCGCCGCTCCAGCACCTTTTCGATGGTGCCTTCCTCGCCCTGGCCCTTGGGAGGGGCCTGCCACAGCACCCGGTCGCCCACCACGGCCTGGTTCTTCTTGCCCCGCGGATGGCAGATGCGGCGTTGCCCGTCGGCGGTTTCCACCATGCAGTGGCGCCCGTGGCCGGCAACCACAAAGCCTTCCATCAGGGCGCTGCGTTCAGTCATGCGGACGGTTGGCAGGGTTCATGCCAGCAGGGCGTCGAATCGGGCTGCGCAATCGAAGTCGGTGGCGGAGATGCCCTGCACGTCGTGGGTGTTGAGGCGCACCACGCAGCGGTTGTAGTGCACCGACAGATCGGGGTGGTGGTCTTGCGCGTTGGCCACGAAGGCCACGGCATTCACGAACGAGATGGTCTCGTAGTAGTTGGCGAAATGGAATGTCTTTTCGATGGCCACCTGGGCGCCGTCGCCGCTCAGGGACCAGCCCTCGATTTTTGCCAGATTGGCCACAATTTCTGTAGCTGTCAGCGCACGGCGGGCCAGCGCTGACCAGTCTTTTTTCTTGAACATCGATGTCATGGTCGGGCAGGTGAGGGCATGCGTGCCAGCCGCTCGGAAGCGGGCGGGTGCGAGTAGTAGAACTTCACATACACCGGGTCGGGGGTGAGTGTGGAGGCGTTGTCTTCGTAAAGTTTGAGCAGCGCCGAGGACAGATCCGCACCGCTGGCCTGGGATGCCGCATACGCGTCGGCTTCAAATTCGTGGCGGCGCGACAACTGGGCAAACAGGGGCGCAATGAACAGCGTGAAAACAGGCACTGCCAGCAGGAACAGCAGCAGGGCCAGCGCATCGTTGGGCGCGGCAGCCACCGACAGGTCCAGCGAGATATTGGGGCGCACGCCCAGCCCGGTATAAAACCACACCTGGGTGGACAGCCAGCCGAGCAGGGCAAAGCCGACTAGGCTCAGGGCAAACAGGCTCGCCACGCGCTGGAGGATATGGCGGTGCTTGAAGTGCCCCAGTTCATGGGCCAGCACGGCTTCCACTTCGCCCGGGGAGAGCTGGCGCAGCAGGGTGTCATAGAAAACGACGCGCTTGGCCGCGCCAAAGCCGGTGAAATAGGCATTGGCATGGGCGCTGCGGCGGCTGCCATCCATGACGAACAGCCCTTTGGCCGCAAAGCCGCAACGGTGCATCAGCGCCGTGACGCGGGCCTTGAGCGCTTCGTCTTCGAGCGGCTGGAACTTGTTGAACAGCGGTGCGATGAAGGTGGGGTACACCACCATCAGCAGCAGGTTCAAGCCCATCCACAGGCCCCAGGCCCACAGCCACCACAAGGGCCCGGCAGCGCCCATCAGCCACAGCATCAGCGCTGCAATGGGCAGACCGATGAGGGTGCCCACGAGGGCCGATTTGGCCAGATCGGCCAGCCACAGGGCCAGCGTCATCTTGTTGAAGCCGAAACGCTGCTCGATCACGAAGGTCTGGTACAGCGTCACCGGCAGGTCGATGGTGGCGCTGATGACCACGAAGGCCGCCAGCAGGGCCAGTTGCTGCGCCATGCCGCCACCCAAGGCGCCCAGCAGCGCCTGGTTCAGGGCGTCCAGGCCGCCCAGCAGCGTCCAGCCCAGCAAGACAGCGGCGCCGAGCGCCATCTCCAGCAGACCAAAACGTGCCTTGGTGATGGTGTAGTCGGCGGCCTTCTGGTGGGCGACCAGCGCAATGCGCGTGGCAAAGGCCTCGGGCACGCGGGACCGGTGCCCTGCCACATGGCGAATCTGGCGGGAGGCCAGCCAGAATTTGAGCAGCAGGCCAGCGCAGACCACCGCAGCAAAGGCGAGTGTGAGGGCGGTGGAGGGCGAAAAGGCGTCGGGCGTTGGCATGAGGGGGCGAGTTTAGGCCATCAGCGACAATGCGCGCCATGTCTGACGCCAACAACCCCGTACCCCCCGTGCTTTCCAAATCGGACCAGAACCTGGTCTGGCTGGACTGCGAAATGACCGGCCTGGAGCCCGATACCGACCGCCTGCTGGAGATTGCCGTGATCGTGACCGGCCCCCAGCTGGAGCCCCGCATCGAAGGCCCGGTGCTGGCCATTCACCAGGCCGATGAACTGCTGAACAAGATGGATGCCTGGAACAAGGGCACGCATGGCCGCAGCGGCCTGATCGACAAGGTGAAGGCCTCTACGGTGACCGAGGCCGAGGCCGAGCAGCAGATCCTGGATTTCCTGGCCCGTTACGTGCCCAAGGGCACGGTGCCCATGTGCGGCAACAGCATCGGCCAGGACCGGCGCTTTCTGGTGCGCTACATGCCAAAGCTGGAGCGCTTCTTTCACTACCGCAATGTGGACGTGAGCACCCTCAAGGAACTGGCCAGGCGCTGGAAGCCCGAGGCCTACAGCAGCTTCAAGAAAGCGCAAAAGCACACCGCGCTGGCCGATGTGCACGAGAGCATCGACGAACTGGCGCACTATCGCAAGAACCTGCTGTCCGTCTGATGCCGGTCGCCGCATCGCCGGGTGGGTGACACCTGAATTGCCTGGCATGTGGGCGCAATTCAAAGAGCACTTGCGGGGAAACCCTTAAGTGTGCGACAATCGCAGGCTGCGCAGGAAACTGTACGCAGATTGTGCATCTCCCCTCACACACCGGGCTTGCCAGCCGGCTGTCTCAGACAGCGCAGGACTGGCGAACAACGCCCACCCGCATTCCGCCCAGAGCGCATGCAGGTTTCGTTTGATGGTTGATGTTTTTTAACCATTGACGAAGCCATCGCGGGCTACGCCTGCGAACGTCTTCGTGAGAGAAAAATTCATGACCGACACCTCTTTGGTGCAGGGCGATTTCGCGCCTGCCGATACTTCTATTGCTGCCGATATTTCTGTGCAGTCCATCCTTGAATCTTCTGTGGAATCCACCAGCGAGGCTGTCACTGCCGAGCCCAATGGTTTCATCGAGTTGGGACTGGCGCCTGAACTGGTGCAGGCTGTGGCCGATCTGGGCTACACCCAGCCCACCAGCGTGCAGCGCAAGGCCATTCCTCTGGCCATGGGTGGTGGCAACGACGCCACCAAGTTCATCGACCTGATGGTCTCCAGTCAGACCGGTTCCGGCAAGACCGCTGCTTTCCTGCTGCCGGTGCTGAACACGCTGATCCAGCAGCAAGCCGAGGCCGAAGCCGAAGAACGCGCCGCCTTCGAGCGTGCCGTGGCCGAAGCCGCTGCCCGGGGCGAGCCCGCTCCCAAGCGCGCCAAGCGCAAGGACCCCACCAACTCGCGCAATTTCAAGGCCGCCACCCCTGGCGCCCTGATCCTGTGCCCCACGCGTGAATTGGCGCAGCAGGTCGCGCACGACGCCATCGACCTCGTCAAGCACTGCCGCGGCCTGCGCGTGGCCAACGTGGTGGGCGGCATGCCTTACCAGCTGCAGATCGCCAAGCTGCAGAACGCCAACCTCGTGGTCGCCACCCCCGGTCGCCTGCTGGACCTGCAACGCTCGATGCAGATCAAGCTCGACAAGGTGCAGTTCCTCGTCGTGGATGAGGCCGACCGGATGCTCGACCTGGGCTTCTCGGACGACCTGGCCGAGCTGAACCAGCTGACCAGTCAGCGCAAGCAGACCATGATGTTCAGTGCCACCTTTGCCCCCCGCATCCAGCAACTGGCCATGCGCGTGATGCACGACGGCGGTTCGTCCGTGCAGAAGGTGACCATCGATTCTCCGCAAGAGAAGCATGCCAACATCAAGCAGGTGCTGTATTGGGCCGACAACGCCCAGCACAAGCGCAAGCTGCTGGACCACTGGTTGCGCGACACCACCATCAACCAGGCCATCGTGTTTGCCAGCACCCAGGTGGAGTGCGACGGTCTGGCCAACGACCTGCAGCAGGAAGGCTTCTCGGCCGTGGCACTGCACGGCGCCCTGAGCCAGGGCCTGCGCAACCGCCGCCTGATGGCGCTGCGCGCCGGCCAGGTGCAGATCCTGGTGGCCACCGATGTGGCGGCCCGCGGCATCGACGTGCCCACGATCACCCACGTGTTCAACTTCGGCCTGCCCATGAAGGCCGAGGATTACACCCACCGCATTGGCCGCACGGGCCGAGCCGGCCGCGATGGCCTGGCCATCACCTTTGCCGAGTTCCGCGATCGCCGCAAGATTTTCGACATCGAAAGCTACAGCCGCCAGCAGTTCAAGTCGGACGTCATTGCCGGCATGGAGCCTTCGCAGCGTTCGCCCCAGGCACCCCGCGGTGGCGATTTCGGTGGTGGCCGTGGTGCCCCGGGCCGTTCGTACGACAACCGTGACAACCAGTCGCGCGGCCGCTTTGGTGGCCCCGCGCGTGGTGGCAATGACCGCGGTGGTTTCGGTGGTGGCTTTGGCGGCGGTTTCGCTGGCCGTGGCAGCGACAACCGTGGTGCTTCCGCTCCCCGGGATGGCTACCAGGGTGGCAACGGCGGCTATGCCGGCCGTGACGACCGTGGCGGCTTCGGCGCTCCCCGTCGCGACAGCGAGGGCTACGGCCGCAAGCCGGGTTTCGGTGATGCGGGCCGTGGCGGCTTTGCCCCCCGTGGCGACGCCGGCGCACCCCGCGGTGACTACGCTCCCCGCAAGCCTGCTTTCTCCAAGCCAGCCGGCGCTGGTGGTGGTGGCAAGCCTTTTGCTCCCCATGATGCCCGCAAGCGCCCTGCGCGCCCTGCACGCTGATAGGGCTGCTCAGACTCCCTGACAAGCGCTGAAAAGGGCTGGCTCCGCAAGGAGCCAGCCCTTTTTTTTGCCATCGGTGGCGGTGGTCCGGCCGATGCGCGCCATGAAAACATCGGCCATGCGCACATCTGGGCCATTTCATCGATCTGTGTCGAACCCGGTTGGGCGCGTCATGTGTGTTGTAAATCGTCCAGGGGGGGGCAGGGCATTCTGGTTGATTGTGGAAGAGCCGCTGGCAGTGGCGCATGCCAGTGCCGTCAACCATGCCCGGGGGTGCTGCGTCCGATCTCGGGCCAGCGATGGTGTACGCAGATCCAGGCCAGCATGCCGACGCCCATCATCATCAGCGACGCCACCGCCAGCCATGCCGTGGAGTGCATCACCAGTGGGGCCACCACGCCGGCCACCACGCCATTGGCGGCAGAGCCCACAAATGCTTGCAAAGACGATGCCATGCCACGTCGGTGCGGGTACAGATCCAGTACCAGCAGGGTGACCACCGGCACCATCAATGCCCAGCCAAAAGCGAACAGCGCGACGGGTAGGAGTGCCCAGCCCACATGTGCTGCAAAAACGGTATTCGCGACCACATTGGCAACCGCAACCACGCACATGATCACGAAGCCATGCTGTATCTGCCGCTTGGGTGCAATGCGCCCTGCCAGCCGACCGCTCAGCCATGCGCCACCCATGATGCCGCAGATGGTCAGGCCAAAGAACCAGAAAAACTGGGTGGGTGCCAGCCCCAGGTGGTCGCTCAGAAAGGCGGGGGCCGACAGTACATACAAAAACATCCCGTTGAATGGCACCCCGCTGGCGAGGGCCAGCAGGAGAAAGCGCATGCTCGAACCCAGTTCCCAGTAACCCCGCAGGAGGTGCGGTATGTTGAAGGGCTGGCGCTGGTCTGCTTGCAGGGTTTCGGGCAGGAAGCGCAGGTTGGCGATCCAGAGCGCCACACCTACCAGCGTCAGGAACCAGAAGATGCTGTGCCAGCCCAGATGCACAAACAGCCAGCCGCCGACGATTGGGGCAATGGCCGGCGCGACACCAAAATAGATGGTGACCTGGCTCATGACCTTCTGCGCCTGGGCGGGCGGAAACATGTCGCGAATGACAGCGCGCGACACCACGATGCCAGCACCGGTAGACAGGCCTTGCAGGGCGCGGAAGAACACCAGTTGCCCAATGGTCTGAGAGAGCGCGCAGCCGGCCGATGCCAGCGTGAACATCGCAATACCGGTCAATACGACAGGTCTGCGGCCAAAGCTGTCCGCCAGCGCCCCATGAAACAGATTCATGAAGGCAAAGCCGAACAGATAGGCGGACAGCGTCTGCTGCATTTCCACCGGCGTGGCCCCCAGGGCAGAGGCAATGCCCGAGAACGCGGGAAGGTAGGTATCGATCGAAAAAGGTCCGAGCATGCCCAGCACAGCCAGCAGCACGGCCAGCGCCCATTGGGGTGCAGGCCATAGCAGGCGGGCTTGTGGGTTCATGGGGCGGTGGTGGGGCAGATGGATCGAGAGGGGCCGAAAATGACGGGGCGTCATGATCGGTGCCGGGCCGGTCCATTATCAGCGAGCGATTTCACCTGGGGGTGGCGCAGCAACTGGGCCCATCCATGGGGCGAGTGCAGACGCATCGCGTGCCGATGCAGTCGGCCGGGTAGGCGCAGTAAATGAAAAAGCCCCGCCATCTTGAAGAGGCGGGGCTTTGCAGTTTGGTGGGTCCTGAGTGACTCGAACACTCGACCTACGGATTAAGAGTCGGAGTAAATATATATTTGGCCATGTTGATTGATGCTGATAGAATCAATATAAATCAACAACTTACGGCTGATGTACTGGGTAAGAACACAGCATGAGTGTTGATTGATATTCCCCAAAATAGGGGGTTTTTGGCTACATGGTGGCTACATGGATTGCCCGTGTAGCCAAACCGACCGGAGCAATCAACATGGCACGACCGAAGAAAAGCGAAGCCCCCGACCTAGCCGACCGGGTGAACCTGACCGCCGGGGCTATCGAGCGCCTGACCTGCCCCGCTGGCAAGCAACAGGCATTCATGCGGGACAGCGAAGCGCCCGGCCTGCGTGTGCGTGTAACCGCTGCTGGTGCGAAGTCTTTTGTCTATGAGGCCAAGCTAGACCGGCAAACCATCCGCCGCACCATCGGGGACGTGAAGTTGTGGAGCATTGAACAGGCCCGCACCGAAGCCCGCCGCCTTGCCGTGGTGCTGGATAACGGGCAAGACCCCCGAGAGATAGAGCGCCAGCAACAGGCAGACAAAGCCGCAGCCAAGGCGACCGCAGCCGTTCAAGCTGTGACCGTGGGCGAGGTGTGGGCCGTGTACCTTGAGGCCCGCCGCCCGCACTGGGGAGCACGGCACTATGCCGACCATGTGAAGCTGGTTCAAGTCGGGGGCGATGTTTCCAAGCGTGGCACCCGTGGCCGTGGCGTGACTGTGGCCGGGCCGCTGCATCCGCTGATGGGGCTTGCGCTGCGTGACCTGACAGCACCCGTTATCGAGGCATGGGCAGCACGCGAGGCACAGACCCGCCCAACGTCTGCCCGGCTGGCATGGCGCTGCCTGAAAGCCTTTCTAAGCTGGTGCGCAGAACAGCCGGAATATGCGCCAGCGATGCCCAGTGTGAACCCTGCCAAGACCAAGAAGGCCCGCGAGGCATTGGGTAAAGCCGGGGTAAAGCAGGATGCACTGCTGAAAGAGCAGCTACCCGCGTGGTTTGCCGCCGTGCAACAGATACAAAACCCTATCGCCGCCGCTTATCTGCAAGTGCTGGTGCTGACTGGCGCAAGGCCGGGCGAGGTGCTGGGGCTGCGCTGGGAGGACGTCAACACCAAGTGGAAGGGGTTGACCATCCGGGACAAGGTGGAAGGGGAGCGAGTCATACCCCTGACGCCCTACGTTTCGCACCTGCTGCACTCCCTGCCGCGCCGCAGTGAATGGGTGTTTCCCAGCACCGCACGGGGCAAGGACACCGAAGGGCAGACCCTGAGCATCCCGAGAGCCCCGCACACCGCCGCCTGTGCTGTGGCCGGTATCGAGGGCCTAACCCTGCATGGCCTGCGCCGTTCGTTTAAGAGCCTGACGGAGTGGCTGGAAATCCCCGCCGGTGTGGTGGCTCAAATCATGGGCCACAAGCCCAGCGCAACCGCTGAAAAACATTACACCGTTCGCCCGCTCGACCTGCTGCGCGTGCACCATGAGCGCATAGAAGCGTGGGTTCTGGAACAGGCCGGGATTGCGTTTGATGCCAAGGCCGCGCCCGGTGCGCTGCGCGTGGTAGCCGCCGCGTAAAACAGTTTCGCCCCAGCTAGGCCCGCTTCGAAACCGGGCCGAAAAGTCGGACACCTTCACCGACCTGCTGGGGCTCCTTATGAGGGCCGCACTTGAAGGGGTGCTATGGACTACTTGCCAAAAGACGCAACGATTGAAGAAGCCTGCAACTGGCTGCAAGCAAAAACAGGCCAAACGTGGGTATTGCCCCGCCTGCTGGAGTGTCACCTTACGCCGCACTTCTGGCTGGACTACAAGCCGGGCTACCCCACCATTTACGGCGACCGAATCGAGGGCTACCAGACCCGCATGATTTTTCAGGGGGACTTATGCCGCCTGGAGTCGGATAGGGGCGATGCCCTGGTGAACATGTTTACCGCCCACGATGGCACCTTAGTTAAGGTGGAGCCCGGCCTGCGCGTGCCATTGTCTGAACTGAAGTTCAAGCGCGAAAGCGTGGAGCGCGTGGCCGAAATCATCAACAAGACAGCGCCAACACAAAGCGCCGCAACGTCTGCGCCCGTGGTGATTGAAAACGCCAGTAATGCGCCAGTGGATGGCATTACAACTGCACAGGTTGCAGCGTTTTTTGATGCCATGCCCTTCACCGCTGAAAACTGGCCCAAGCGACTGAGTGACGCGAAATGGCTAAAGCCCGCCCAAATTGCATTAGGTGCTGCTGGTGGAGCGACAAGCCTATGGTGCCCGGCAACGCTGGCGCGACTGATACACAGCAAAGAACAGGGTAAAGCAAAGCAAAAAACGCTAGAAGCCTTGAATAGAAAATTCAAAAGCAACCCGGCATTGGAGCCCTGGCGCACCGCTTGGGATGAACATTACGCGATGTTTAACGATGCCGATGGGAGCCATTGAATTTCCGGGAATTAATTCCGATTTTCTCAACTGCAATGAACGTAAGTATCTGATTTAGAAGGATTTTCTAATTCCGGGGTGACTGCGTGCAAACCCCGGAAATTTGCAATTCGCTCATTCCTAGCCCGGACGCCATGCACAACGCAAGGCCCGCGATGCTGGAATGGAAAGCGAACCATGCAAGCAACACAACACAGCGCAGACACCCGCCGCGCTGTATCTGAGCCCCAACAGTTCCCCCCGCTGGAATCTGTTACCCGCCCGACAGTGGACACCGCAGCCGCTGCCTACTACCTGAACCGCAAGCCGCAGACATGCCGCGCATGGGCTTGTCTGGAAAACGGGCCGCTGCGCCCCATCCGTATATCTGGCCGCCTTGCGTGGCCCGTTTCTGAACTGCGCCGCGTGCTGGGGGTGGCGTAATGAAAGCGCTTTACCTGCACCCCGATGGCGAGGGCGAAATCTTTTTCGAGGCTGCCACGGGCCGCCTGTTTACATCGAACGATGCCGAGGGCCTGAGCGCCTATGCACTGATTGGCCCGATTGGCCTGCGCGATGTAGCTGCAAAGCTGCTAGAGCTGGCCGATGAAATGGAGGCGACGGAATGAGCGCCGCTATCAATCGCCTGCTGCTGGCGCTGTGGTGCGCTGCCCCGTCACGCTGGTTTCGCAAGGGGGGCCGCCCATGACCGCCGCCCCAAAGAAAAAGCCCCAGACCGCTGCAACGGGCAAGGGGCTTTCCAAAGAACACACACCGAAGTTTACCGGCACCGCTAACCCCCGTCACCTGCGCGCAATTGCCGCACTGCTGCGCCGCCCGATGCCACGCGAGAGCCTGGACAAAGAGGCCGGATGCAGCAACGGGCCGGAGCTGGTGGCAGAGCTTCGCCGCCGTGGCCTGGAGGTGCCATGCAAGCGCATCAACTTTGTTGACCGTGACGGGTTCATTTGCCGCCCTGGCGTGTATTTCCTGACCGAAGGCGACCGCCGCAAGGTGTACCAGTGGCAGGCAAAGCGCATGAATGGGGGTGCTGCATGACGCCGGAAATACGCGCCGAAATCGAAAAGGCATACCGCCGGGGCTATGCCCAGGCCGCCTACTGCGCCGCCCGCGATGCAGCCGAGGGGCACGACCTGAAAGCATGGGCCCAAGCCTGCGCAGAGTGGCGACACGCCCCCAAATTTGGCCCGCGCAAGTGGGCAGAAATCGGCACATGCCCGCCCGAGGCATGGGAGACAAAAAACAAATGAACTTCGCAACCGTCCAAGACAAATCCGCGCCCGTGGGTTCCATGCAAACCTGCGAATTTTCCGACCTTGCCGCCATGCTTTGCCATGCTGTAGTGAGCCCATCAAAAGAGGGGCCGGGCTGGGTTCCTGGCTACATCGAGCCGGGCCCGCGCACTGGTGAGCGTGTCGCACATTGGGACGTTCTGGCGCTGGATGTGGAAGGCAAGGCCGAGCGCGTGCCCAATGGCTCCAAGCGCCTGATTGGCCCCAAGGCTCCAACCATGTCCGACATGGCCGCAGAGCTTGAACTGTGGGGTTTGGCTGCTGTGCTGCACACGACACACACCCATGAAGAGCCCGCAGCCGATGGCGACACATTGGGCCCACGTTATCGCGTGGTACTCAACCCGAGCCGTCCTATCCTGCCTGCTGAAATCAAGCCGCTGGGGCTTGCTGTGGCTGCCATGCTGGGTGTGAGTGACTGCACAGACACAAAATGCCTGGAGCCTGCCCGCTTGTTCTTTTTGCCGCGCTGCCCGGAAGAGCGCGCACACCTTGCACAGTCTGCCGTGCTGGATGGTGCGGTGCTGGATGTTGACGCGCTATTGACCGAAGCCAAGCGCAGCGCAGAGCCGCCCCAACGCAAGGCGGGCCCGGCTGGTGCCAGTGTGATTGCCACGTTCAACGCACAAGCGGACATTGCACACCTGCTGGAACAGCATGGCTACATGCCAAAGGGCCGCAACCGTTGGATGTGGCATGGCAGCACTTCGGGCCTTGCTGGCGTGGTACTGCTGCCCGACACGGGCCGCGTGTACTCGCACCACCCAGGCGACCCGCTGCACAACGAAAAGCATTCACACGACGCCTTTAGCGTGTGGTGCATCCTGAACCATGCGGGCGACTTCCCCGCCGCTGTGAAGGCTGCCGCCCGCCTGCTGGGCATGGAGCGCACCAGAGCCGAGCCGGTGGACTTTTCCGCACTTATGAACGAGGCCGCAAGCGCCAGCACTGCAACCGCACCAGAGCCAAAGACACCGCACCCGCTGGCGTTGTTTGTTGACTTGGACGAAGAGCCCCGCGCCCCGCGCTGGGTGATTCCCGGTTTCATTGGGCATGGCGTGACAGTGATTGCAGGCGCGCATGGCGTAGGCAAGACCACCACCCTGTTACCCCTTGCCATGCTGGCCGCTGGCTTGCATGTGGCAGGCGACCCCATCGCCCCGCAGCACTGGAGGCATGTTGTCTACATCGTGGAAGAGCGCGAACAAGCCGAGCGCATCGTTTCCGGGCTGGTTCGTTATGGTGGGCTGGGGCTCGATTGGGTAACCGTGCGCGAGCGCCTGCACATTGTCGAAGCCCGCCGCCTGCCCCCCGACTACGTGGCGCAAGTGGGCAGCCTGTACCGTGAGAGCTTCACCCGTGAGGCCGCCGGGGTTCAAGTGCTGCCGCTGGTTGTTATCGACACGATGGCCGCCACGCTGGAACTCGATAGCGAGAACGACAACAGCGAAGCAAGCGCCGCAATGGCTGCACTGAAACAAGGCTTTGACGGGCTGCCCGTGTGGCTGGTGGGGCACCTGTCCAAAAGCAACTTGGGCCGCAGCGAAGCGCAAGGTATGACGCTACGCGGAGCCGGTGCGTTTGAGGCTGACGCGAACCAAGTGCTGTATCTGGTGAAAGAAGGCGAGACCCGCTATCTGGTGCGCGGCAAAACCCGGTTTGAGGCGCGCTGGCCTGAACTGGAAGTTTCGAGCCACTTCACCGACGTGACGGCAAAAAATGAATTCGGGACATTGGAGCCCGTAAGGCTGCGATGGGCAACGCTGGCAGCACCAGAGCAGAGCCGCCGGGAAGTGGCCGCAGAGGCCCAGGAAGAGGCGCGCAAGGCTGACGCTGCCGAACTTCGCCAGAGCCTGCGCGATGCCGTGCAAATTGCCTGGCAGACAGGGAACCCGCTGAACCGTGAAGGGTTGAAGGCGAAGGTTTCACGCAAGCGGCAAGACGTATCGGACTGCATTGAAAACCTTGTGTCGGAACGCTGGCTTATCGAGGTGGCTATCCCGGCAAAAGAGCGCGCACACCCGCGCCGCAGTTCCTACCTTGTGAACCTGAGCACCGAAGAGCATGAAGCCGTTTTGCGTGGCGAACCCGTCCCATCGGACAAGCTGGCCGTGCCTGCATCGTGGCGAAAAGGGGTGATTCCATCCGTTCCCGAGGAATCGACGCCGGAAGCCCTGGAGCCATGCAATGCAGCCGAGTGAACGGGAGAGGTTGCATCCGTTCCCGTGCATCCGTTCCCCTAAGGGAGAGAACGCGGGAACGGATGGAAGGGGGACTAAATCCCCCCTTCCCATCCATTCGTTCCAAGTAAATAAAGAACGGATGGGAACGGATGGGAACGGAAGGAACGGATGGGGCAGACATGAGCGTTTCCCTTGCGTGGCACAGGCCCCATGACAAGCCGCCCGCCCATTCATTCACCAACTTTTGAAAGACAAACCATGTACCAAAAATCATCCGGGCAACAACCGACCCCCGAACTGGCCGCCGCGATGGCGAAATTTGAACAAGCCACTGCCGAGCAAATCGCCTACGGCATCGCCAACATTGGCGGAATCATGCCGCGCAATCTCACGCCCGCACAGCGCCGCGCCGTCCTGGCGCTGGTTAAGAACGCCCCCGTCATCATCTAAAACGAAAGCACCATCATGAAAAACATCAATCAAAACACCCGCTTCACCGAAGCGCAAAACACGCTGGCCGAACTGAGCAACGCACACGCCGCAGCCACTGCTGAGGAATCGCGCCTGCTGGCTGCACTGGCCGGGCCTGCCGAAACATTCGACCCGCTGGCCGCTGGCTTGCGCTTGCTGCGTGGTGAGCCTGCCCAGCGCAACGACAACGCGGGCTTGAATCGTGAACTGACCGCAGTGCGCGAGCGTATGGACACCCTGCGCCCCGCCGTTGAAGCGCAACGCGCCGTGGTGGCTGCGCTGCAAAGCGAACTGAGCGCCGCAGCAAACGCTGAGGCCCAGCCGGGGCACGCAAAGGCCGTTCAAGGCGTGGCTGATGCGCTGGTAGGCCTGCGTGCTGCACTGGCTGCTGAGGCTGCTGTGAGGACTGGAATCGAGGCCGCCGGGTATCAATGCAGCCTTGAGGCGGTGGCAGAGCCTGAACTGAACTTTGCAGACACTGAAAGCGCCGCGTCCCGCCTGCTGGGTGATGTAACCCGCCGCCTGGAGGTGCAACGCCTTCGCACTGCCGGGCCGGTGAATGCGCGCCTGCTGGTGAGCGTTGAAGGGCTGGGCAGCGTGGGTGACGTGGTGCGGACGGACGGGGCAACGCTGGCGCACCTTGTCGCATTGGGGCATGGCGAGCAGACACAAGCCAAGCCCAGCAAGACACCGCGCCCAATGGCTGCGACTGCTGAGGCCATCCTGAGCTAAGGGGAGCAGGCGGGCCTTCGGGCCTGCCGTTTACAGCATATGCAACACACAGCAAAAACGCTCGAAGCCGCAGGGGTTCGCGTCATTCCCCGTCCGTTTGGTTTCGAGGTTCTGGGGCATGGGCACCGCGTCCTAGTGGCCGACCTGCAAGCCATTGACCGCCACGACATAGCCGCACTGACCGGCACACAAAGGCCAGCACTGGGTAAGCATGGTTTCCGGCTGGGGCGCGATGGCCTGCCGCTTGAGTAGGGGGCAGGCTCAAATTTGCGCTGAGCTACCCGGAAACCGATTCAGTCTCCTTTTTGCACACACCCGCGAGTTGAGAATATTTTTCTGGAGGTGTGGCAAGGGTGGGGGGCACGGTCAAAACGTACACCCTGCCGATATGTAAACCGACTGTTCTGGTTTGCGATAACGCTAACGCACAAGTCGTGTCGTGCGCGCGCGAGGCAGGGGCCGGTGCAAAGTCGGAGCAGGGCGACATGTAAACCGGCAGTACAGCCAAGCAACGCTAAACGTACAGAAAAAAAGTTGCAGGGGTGGGGGGCGTTCAAAGTCTGCAATCCGCGAACTGGCGACACCCCATTGCTTCGCACGTAGGGAAAATTTTCCCCTTTTGAAATCAATCAAGTTTCAGCAAATGGCAGGACATGGAGGACGCCGCAAAGGCGCTGGAAGGCCCGCAGGCAGTCGCAATCGGCCTGCGCTGGTGCATGGCCTGCCCGCGTGCGATTGCCCCCTGCAATGGCTGCTTAACGCAATGAACCATGAAGCCCTGCCGCTGCGCCTGCGCATGGCCTGCGCCGTGGCTCTGCTGCCGTACTTTCACACCCGCAAGGGCTGACCACGTTCAAGGGGCGCAACTTGAGGTTGCACCCTTCCGCGTTTGAAATGCCGAAGGGCCGAAGCCGCCGCCGTGGGGCTTTTCTTTTGTCTGGTGCTGGGTGGCTACATGCTGGCTACACGGTACAAAACCCTGTACCGCTGGCTACATGGTGGCTACATGAGCCGGAACGAACCCCAAAACAAAAAACCCTGCTACCGATGTGATAGCAGGGTTTCGTGTGCCCGTGCGGGCTAGCTTGGTGGGTCCTGAGTGACTCGAACACTCGACCTACGGATTAAGAGTCCGCTGCTCTACCAACTGAGCTAAGAACCCAAACTATTTAATCTTTCAGCATTGCTGCTAAGCCTCGAATTATGCACTATTTTTTCTGGCGATGGCAAGGCGAAACGAAAAAATTATTGCATGGCGTTGCGACTCGCCAGCTCCACAAAAAGGCCGCTGTGGTCCAGCTGGCCCAGTCCGTGCTCGATGCCGTCCTTGTACAGCGCCTCGAACAGTGTGGTGATGGGGGCGTCAAAACCGATTTCACGGGCGGTGACCAGGGCGTTGTCCAGATCCTTGAGCTGCACCGTCATGCGCCCGCGTGGTGCAAAGTCGCGGTCCACCATGCGCTGGCCGTGCAGCTGCAGAATCCGGCTGTCGGCAAATCCGCCGCCGATGGCTTCCCGCACCTTGGCCATGTCGGCACCGCCCTTGGCGGCAAAGAGCAGTGCTTCCGCCACCGCGCCAATGGTGATGCCAACAATCATCTGGTTGGCCAGCTTGGCCAGCTGGCCGGCACCGTGGGGCCCCACATGGGTGGCGCGGCCAAAAATGGCGAAGAGGGGCTGTGCGCGCGCAAAATCCTGCGCCCGGCCGCCGGCCATGATGGCCAGCGTGCCGTTTTCAGCGCCCACCGTGCCGCCGGACACGGGCGCATCCAGATGGGCCAGCCCCATTTCATCAAGGCGGGCCGCGTGGTCGCGGGCTTCCCGGGGTTGTATCGATGCCATGTCGATGAACAGGGCGCCCGCGCGCATGGCCTGTGCCGTGCCCATTTCGAACAGCACCTGGTCCACTGCGGGGCCGTTTTCCAGCAGGCTGATGATGAAGTCGGCGCCGCGGACTGCATCCGCAGGGGTGTCGTGCACCGTGGCGCCCAAGGTGGCCAGCGGATCGGCCTTGGCGCGGGTGCGGTTCCAGGCGTGCACCCGGTGGCCCGCCGCGCACAGGCGCCGGGCCATGGGCAGGCCCATCATGCCAATGCCGAGAACAGCAATGCGAAGCGGTGTGGTGGTGGTCATGGTTGCATCCTTGGCAGCTATTTTTATGCCGCCATCATGGACGTTTTCGCTGACGCTCCCTGTCAGCGAGCTTGCAGCTCCGCGTTGCACGCGCCCGCTGTCGGGCGCGTGGCCTACATCAGCAGATGTTCGCCCGCGTTGTCGCCACCCAGGATCACGTAGTTCACCTTGCGCACGTCCATCAGCCGGGTGCCGCCCGCGTAGCTGATGGAGCTTTGCACGTCCTGCTCCATCTCGATCAGCGTCTCGGCCAGCTTGCCCTTGATGGGCTCCAGGATGCGCTTGCCTTCCACGTGCTTGTATTCACCCTTGTTGAAATCGCTGGCCGAGCCGTAGTACTCCTTGAACAGTTCACCGTCCACCTCCACGGTCTTGCCGGGTGACTCTTCGTGGCCCGCGAACAGCGAGCCGATCATCACCATGGTGGCGCCAAAGCGGATGCTCTTGGCGATGTCGCCATGGCTGCGGATGCCGCCGTCGGCAATGATGGGCTTGGTGGCCACGCGCGCGCACCACTTGAGCGCGCTCAGCTGCCAGCCGCCCGTGCCAAAGCCCGTCTTGAGCTTGGTGATGCACACCTTGCCCGGGCCCACGCCCACCTTGGTGGCATCGGCGCCCCAGTTCTCCAGGTCGATGATGGCTTCGGGCGTGGCCACGTTGCCGGCAATCACGAAGGCCCTGGGCAGCTTTTCCTTGAGGTAGCCGATCATGGCCTTCACCGTGTCGGCATGGCCGTGGGCGATGTCGATGGTGATGTATTCGGGGCACAGTCCCTCGGCCACCAGCTGGTCCACGGTGTCGTAGTCGGGTTTTTTGACACCCAGCGAGATCGACGCGTAGCAACCCTTGGCGTGCATATCGCGCACGAACTGCAGGTTGTCCAGGTCAAACCGGTGCATGACATAGAAGTAGCCGTTCTGTGCCATCCAGGTGCAGATTTTTTCGTCCACCACCGTCTTCATGTTGGCCGGCACCACCGGGATGCGGAATGAGCGGCCGGCCAGCTCCACGCTGGCATCGCATTCCGAGCGGCTTTCCACGCGGCATTTGCGCGGCAGCAAAAGAACGTTGTCGTAGTCGAAGATTTCCATGAGATTCCAAGCTCCTGTGAAAGGGTCGCAGCGGAAGGATTTCCGGCGCGATGGGCGCTTGGCTTGAAAACCGGCTTCGTGGGTGCTGGCGTGGTGGCTGCTCCGAACCCTGCAGTGCGCAGGCACAAAAAACCGGGCTGCAAGAAACTTGGGCCCGGTGATTGATTCTACCCGCGCGCGGGGTTTCCGTCATGGCCCTGCTGGCCGCCAGGTCGCGCCCCGCAGTTGGACTGCGCCGCAGCCACAACCCGCCCCTGCGCATCCTGCACCCAGCCCACCAGGCGCAGGCGTTCGGGCCGGGCGCCTTCGGGGATGCGCATGGGGCGTGCTTCCATCCAGCGCTTTGGCTCTGCTTGTGATCGCTGTTCGCGTTGATTCCATATGCCGTGCAGCAGGTTTCGCGCAATATTGCGGGCCACGGGCGAGCCTTCGGTGCCTGCAGGCACGGCTTCCACCAGCAGCAGGAAAAAGTGCCACGGGGCCGGTGGCGCGTTGCGCCCAGCCGCCGCCCGCACCGGCGTGAGTGCGATGGAGGTGCCCAGATAGTCGTTGAAGGCCATGCCATGCGCCACGCGCAGCCGCCCAGAGGATGCGCCCTCTACCGGTGCGGTGTGCACATCGGTGGTGGCGGGCGCCTGGCGCCCGAGCGCCTGCAAACGGCCCAGGGCATCCGCGCTGGCGGCGGCCGACAGGGGCGCATCGTCGCCCAGGGTGCCGGGCACGATCCAGTCCAGCACCAGCGCACCCGCACCGGGCGCCGGCGTGGTGGGATCACTCCAGCAGGCCTCGCAGTCGGCGCTGAGGAAGCGTTCAAACAAGGCCACGGGGCGCGGTGCGCCGTCGCTGCTGCAACTGGCCTGCGCCGCCAGCGGGGGGCTGTGCAGTGCCAGCAGGGCGGTCAGGGTGAAAGCCAGGTTTCTCATGGGCGGGCGGGGTGCTTTCTACAATGGCCCCATGTTCCCACAAGACCCGTTTTCGGGCGCATCAGAAGCCCTGGTGCCCCCACACACCGGTGCGGCCTCGGCCGCATCGCCCCTCCTGGCCAACCTGAACGAGGAGCAACTGGCTGCCGTCACGCTGCCCGCAGGCCATGCGCTCATTCTGGCGGGGGCGGGCTCGGGCAAGACCCGGGTGCTCACCACCCGCATCGCCTGGCTGCTGCAGAACGGCTACGCCACGCCCGGCGGCATTCTGGCCGTCACCTTCACCAACAAGGCCGCCAAGGAAATGGTGGCGCGCCTGTCGGCCATGCTGCCGGTGAACGTGCGCGGCATGTGGATCGGCACCTTCCATGGCCTGTGCAACCGGCTGCTGCGTGCGCACCACAAGGCGGCGGGCCTGGCGCAGTCGTTCCAGATCCTCGACACGCAAGACCAGCTTTCGGCCATCAAGCGCCTGTGCAAGCAGCACAACGTGGACGACGAGCGTTTTCCACCCAAGCAGCTGGCCTACTTCATTGCCAACTGCAAGGAAGAAGGCCTGCGCCCCGGCGACGTGCAGACCAATGACAGCGATGCGCGCCGCAAGGTCGAGATCTACCAGCTCTACGAAGAACAATGCCAGCGCGAAGGCGTGGTGGACTTTGGCGAGCTGATGCTGCGCTCTTACGAACTGCTGCGTGACAACGACCCCATCCGGGAACATTACCAGCGCCGGTTTCAGCACATCCTGGTCGATGAGTTCCAGGACACCAACAAGCTGCAGTACGCCTGGCTCAAGCAACTGGCAGGCAATGAGGTGGGCGGGCGCTTTGAAGCGCGTGGCAGCGTGATTGCCGTGGGCGACGACGACCAGAGCATTTACGCATTCCGTGGCGCGCGCGTGGGCAACATGACCGACTTCGTGCGCGAATTCGACGTAAAGCAGCAAATCAAGCTGGAGCAGAACTACCGCAGCTACAGCAACATCCTCGACTCGGCCAACGCCCTCATCCGCCACAACAGCCGCCGCCTGGGCAAGAACCTGCGCACCACGCAGGGCGCCGGCGAGCCGGTGCGCGTGTACGAGGCCAGCTCCGACCTGGCCGAGGCGCAGTGGATGGTCGATGAGATCAAGCAGCTGGTGCGCAACGACGGCTTGGCGCGCAAGGAAATCGCCGTGCTCTACCGCAGCAATGCGCAAAGCCGGGTGATCGAATCGGCGCTGTTCAACGCCAGCGTGCCCTACCGCGTGTACGGCGGCCTGCGGTTCTTTGAACGCGCTGAAATCAAGCACGCGCTGGCCTATCTGCGGCTTTTGGAAAACCCGCACGACGACACCAGCTTCACCCGCGTGGTCAACTTTCCGCCGCGCGGCATTGGCGCGCGCAGCATCGAGGTGTTGCAGGATGCCGCCCGCGCCGCCGGCTGCTCGTTGCACGACGCCGTGAGCGCCGTGCCCGGCAAGGCGGGCGCCAACCTGGGCGCGTTCGTGGCCATGGTGGATGTGCTGCGCGAGCAGACCCAGGGCCTGAACCTGCGCGGCATCATCGAACAGATGCTCGAATCCACGGGCCTGGTGGAGCATTTCCGCACCGAGAAGGAAGGCGCCGACCGCATCGAGAACCTGGAAGAACTGGTCAACGCCGCCGAGAGCTTCGTCACGCAGGAAGGCTTTGGCCGCGACGCCGTGGCCCTGCCGCTGGACGAGCATGGCACGCCGCTCACGCAGAGCGCAGTGAGCCAAGGGATCGACCCCAACGCCCCGGTGCTCGACGAACCCCTGAAACCCGCCATCCCCGGCATCGTGGATGCCGACACCGGCGAAACCCTCTCGCCCCTGGCCGCGTTCCTGACGCACGCCGCGCTCGAAGCCGGCGACAACCAGGCCCAGGCGGGGCAGGACGCTGTGCAATTGATGACCGTGCACGCCAGCAAGGGCCTGGAGTTTGATGCCGTGTTCATCGGCGGCATGGAGGAGGGCCTGTTCCCGCACGAAAACTCGGCCAGCGACCGTGATGGCCTGGAGGAGGAGCGCCGCCTGATGTACGTGGCCATCACCCGTGCGCGCAAGCGCCTGTACCTGAGCCACTCGCAAACGCGCATGCTGCACGGCCAGACGCGCTACAACATCAAGAGCCGCTTTTTTGACGAATTGCCCGAGGGCGCGCTCAAATGGATCACACCCAGGCAGCAGGGTTTTGGTTCGTATGCTCCTAACATGGGAGCTGGAGGCGCCTATCCGTCCAACGCTAGAGGCACATTTGGCTTCAAGTCCGAAACCTTCGCCAATCCGCCCGTGCCGGCGCAGAAAGCCACGCCCTCCCACGGCCTGCGCGCGGGCATCAACGTGTTCCACACCAAGTTCGGCGAAGGCAAGGTGCTGGCCATCGAAGGCCAGGGCGACGACGCGCGCGCGCAGGTCAATTTTCCGCGCCATGGCACCAAGTGGCTGGCGCTGTCGGTGGCCAAGCTGACGGTGGTGGAGTGAACGCCCGTCGCACGGAGTGATGACTCCATGACCGATAAAAACGACCCTGCACAAGCATCCCGGCACCATCCTGGCGCATCGCACGGCACCTCTGCGCGCCACCTTGTCAGCCCGGCGCAGTGGCGGGAGAGCATGGCCATCGGCGCGCCGCCTTCGCCGCGCATCTTTGCGATTGCCGGTCTGCAGGCCGCGCTGGCCGTGCTGCTGGCGATCGTGGCCACCCATTTCTCGCCCTGGCCCCAGCTGGTGGGTTTTGCCTCGCTGGGCGCGCTGGCGGCCTTGTTCGGGCGCTTTGCCACGGTGGAGCGGCGCATGCGCATCGTTGTGGTCTGCGCGCTGCTGCTGGCGCTGGGGGTGCTGGTGCCTTCGCTCGCATCGTGGGCGGGCGCGCTGCCATGGATGATGGCGTTCGCGCTGGCCCTGGTGGCTGGCGCGGCCACCGTGGCGGTGTCGTGGTGGGGTCTGGGCGGGCCCGGGGCGGTAATCATCGTGTTTGCCGCCGGGGCGGCCTACCACCCCGTGGGCAGTGGCGCAGAGGCTCTGGCCCGGGTGCTGGCCACCCTTGCCGGCGGCGGGGTGGCGGTGTTGACCTGCCTCGTGACGGACCGGTGGCGCGCCCCTGAACTCAAGGCCCTGCGCTTGCCGCCGGCGCATGTGGCCCCCTGGTCGCACCAGTGGATTGCGGCGGGGCGCATCACGGCCTGCGCTGCATTGGCCGCCTGGATTGCCTTCATGGCCGGCTGGCAGCACCCGGCATGGGCGGCGATCGGTGCGGTGTCGGTGCTGCAGGGTGGGCACCTGCATATCACCATGAACCGCGCGCTGCAGCGCATGGCGGGCACCATCGTGGGCTCGTTCATCGTCTGGGCCATGCTGGCGCAACAGCCCTCGTTCTGGATCGTGGTGGCGGCCATCGTGGTGTTCCAGTTTTTGACCGAGGTGGTCATTGGCTACAACTACGCCCTGGGCCAGATCACCGTGACACCCATGGCGCTGCTCATGACCTACCTGGCATCGCCGGCGGTGGCCGCAAGCATGCCGGTCGAGCGTGTGCTGGACACCATTCTGGGCGCGGCGCTGGGCATCGTGTTTGCCGTGATTTTCTCCGGTGTGGACGATCGGGTGTACCTGCATGAGCACCGCAGCAAGAATGCAGCCGGGCGCTGACAGCACCGGCTGTATTGCACGCCAAGCGGGACGTTGGATGCAAAAAGCGCAGCGATCAGCGCAATAGCGGCAGGCGCTCAAAGCGGGTCGGCCCAGTGCGGTGCCTTCTGGCTGCGGTGCTGTCATGGCCGCTCAAGCGCTGCGCTTTGGCCTGCCGTCAAAGTGCCTTGCAAGCGTCACGAAGTTGTCGTGAAGGGTTCTTACGCTCCAGTGGTTTTGCAACCCACAACCCAAGGAACCCCGATGAACCACCGCGTGGATGCGCCCGAACAGGCGATTGATTTCAACAACGAAAACTCCAACACCTCTGCAAACCCTACGTTTGATGCCGTGCTGGGCGCCCGTCTGTCGCGCCGTGGTCTGCTGCGTGGCAGCGTGGGTACGGTGGGCACGGCCGTGCTCGGTGGTTTTGGCGTGACCGCCTGTGGCGGCAGCGATGATCCCATTGCAGAAGCCAACCCCGTTCCAGAAGCCAAGCTGCTGGGTTTCGGCGCTGTGCCCAAGAGCCTGGCCGACACGGTGGTGGTGCCTGCAGGCTATACCGCCAGCGTGCTGTTCGCGCTGGGCGACCCCTTGGCCGCAGGCGTTGCAGCCTACAAGAACGACGGCACCGATGGCGATTTCAACAAGCGTGCCGGCGACCACCATGACGGCATGGAGTGGTTTGGCCTGGGGGCCGACGGCAAGCGCAACGACAGCGCCACCGAGCGCGGTCTGCTGGCCATCAACCACGAAGCCACCACGGACGAAAAGCTGTCGTCCTTCTTCCTGCATGCCAATGGCGGCACCTCGACCCTGCCACGCCCTGCGGCCGAAGTGGACAAGGAAACCGACATCCACGGCATCGCCGTGATCGAAGTGGCCACGACGGCTGGCAAGTGGGGCTATGTGCCCACCTCTGCGCTGAACTTCCGCCTGACTGCCCTGAGCGCCATCGAAATTGCCGGCCCTGCCCGTGGCCACGCGCAACTGGTCACCAAGTACTCGACCGACGGCACCAGGACCCGTGGCACGCTGAACAACTGCGGCACCGGCAAGACGCCGTGGGGCACGTTCCTGACCGGCGAAGAAAACTGGTTTGGCTACTTCACCCGCGGCGCGACCGACGATGCAGCGCGTGGCAACGACAAGAGCGTCACGTCCCTGAAGCGCTATGGCCGCAACCAGGGCGCCGCATCGCGCCACGGCTGGGAAACGGGCGGTATCGACGACAAGTACCAGCGCTGGAACAACAGCAAGATCGGTGTGTCGGCCAATGGCAGCGATGACTATCGCAACGAGATGAACGGCATGGGTTACATCGTCGAGATCGATGCCTACGACAAGACCCGCATGGCCAAGAAGCGCACCGCGCTGGGCCGCTTTGCACACGAGAGCGCAGCGTTTGGCAAGGTGGAAGCCGGCAAGCCGCTGTCCGTCTACATGGGCGACGATTCGCGCGGCGAATACATCTACAAGTTTGTCTCCACCGCGCTGTGGAGCACGGCCGATGCCAATGCCGCCGACCGCATGGCCGTGGGCGACAAGTACCTCGACAGCGGCAAGCTCTATGTGGCCAAGTTCAACGCCGATGGCACGGGCACCTGGGTCGAACTCGCGCTGACCAATACGGCGATTTCGGGTTACACCACCTACAGCTTTGCCGATGCGGCAGACATCGCCATCAACACCCGCCTGGCCGCCGACGCCGTGGGCGCCACCAAGATGGACCGCCCCGAGTGGAACGCCGTGAACCCCGCCAACGGCGAGATCTACTTCACGCTGACCAACAACAGCAACCGCCGCATCGACCCCGCCAGCGGCCAGTACCTGCCCGATGCGGCCAACCCCCGTGCCTACACCGACATGAAGGGCACCAGCGCACAGAACGGCAACCCCAATGGTCACCTGGTGCGCCTGAAGGAAGGCTCTTCTGTCTCCAGCTTCAGCTGGGACGTGTACCTGTTCGGCGCGGAATCCGGTGCGGACAAGGCATTGGTCAATATCTCGGCATTGACCGCCGACCAAGATTTCTCCAGCCCCGATGGCCTGGTGTTCAGCAAGGCTACCGGCATCTGCTGGATCCAGACCGACGACGGCGCCTACACCGATGTGACCAACTGCATGATGCTGGCCGCCGTGCCCGGCCAGGTGGGCGATGGCGCCAAGAAGACGCTGAGCTACACCAAGGCGGATGGCAGCAAGCTCGACATCATTACGCCCGTGGGCAAGGCCGCCACGGAGAGCACGCTCAAGCGCTTCCTGGTCGGCCCCAAGGGTTGCGAGATCACCGGCCTGGCTGAGACACCGGATGGCAAGGCGATCTTCGTGAACATCCAGCACCCGGGCGAAGGCACCGCCATGGCCAACATTGGCGATGCCACCAAGTACCAGAGCCAGTGGCCAGCAAACGCCGGTTATGGCGCCGGCAAGCGCCCCCGTTCGGCCACCATCGTCATCACCAAGAATGACGGCGGCAAGATCGGCACCTGAGCGATTGCAACTTCATCCCCTGCCGGTCCGGCGGGGGGGGGGGGGGGGGGGGGGGGGGGGGGGGGGGGGGGGGGGGAGGGGGGGGGGGGGGGGGGGA
>NZ_JBXAGC010000011.1:0-93302 GCF_058793725.1 Acidovorax sp. GW835-FHT14B10 | reverse complement strand
GGGTTTGCCAGATGGCTGGCAAACCCAGGCCGGCGGGCTTTTTTATTGCGGCGCGGGCGCTGGCAAGCGTTCGGTGGGGCTCGGAGGTGCGGGTGGCACGCGCATGGCCGTCACGGAGCGTGGGTTTCCCCGCGGAGAGGGGCAATACGACGGCAGGCTGCGTTGCCCGGCACTTGTCACGCCGTGCCGTCAGGCCCCGGCGCGGAGTCGGACGCTTGGCTGTGCAGTGCCTGCGGCCCGGATTTTTCGGGCGGCTCAAAACAGTCGCGGAACGTGAACACCACGGACGTGAAGAACATGGCCGCCATCATCATGGCCGTGCCGACCATGATGCCGCCCACCACGGCGGTGAGGCCGCCCACGGCCAGCAGGCCCGCTACCAGGCTGACCACCAGGCCGCCCAGCAGAAACACGCCCATCCATGCGAGCCCATAGACCATAAAGGCACCAAAATTACGCAGGCAGGCCACGATGCTGAAGAACAGGCTTTTCACCGGCGGCACGCCATGCCAGTGCACCAGGCCTGGCGCGTGCCAGAACAGCAAGGACAACGGCAGGTACAGCAGCATGGACAGCCACATGGCGCCCTGGAAGGCAGGCGTCTCGGCCATCTCGCGGCTGAGGGGGGCGCCGCCCAGGTACACCTGCGCGAACTGGCCGCCGTCGACCAGCGCCGAAAGGCCCATCACCCCGAGAAACCCTAGCGCATACAGCGCGCCGAGCACCAGCATGTCGCGCAGGCGCTGGCGCCCGGTGCGAAAGGCCACCAGCAGTACGGCAGGCGTGGGAAAGCGGCCCTGCACGGCCTCGGCGGCGGCCACCATCATGGCCAGCGTGGCCGAGGGCAGCAGGGCCAGCGCCACGGCGGGGCCGATCAGCGGAATCATGGTGGCCAGGGACATGGCGGCCATGGTCATGAAGAACAGGGCCGCGAGCGCCATGGGTTGCCGCCAGAACGCCCGGATACCAAGCTTGACCCATTCCAGGCCGGTGCGTGCGGGGACGATGTGGAGTTTCATGGGGAGGGGGTGACAATCAGGAGAGGGCCCGGCACCCGGGGTGGCGGGGCAGCACCGGTGAATTTAACCCAGCGCCCCCAAAGGCCTCCGGGTTGAAGGGGTTCAGGCATGCACCGGGTGCGCAATGCGGTCTTGCAGAACGCGTTCGAAATGCGTGGGGTCGTGCGGGGTGAGCATCGCTGCCTCGCGCGGCAGGTAGAAATCCCACAGCCGCGAAATCCAGAAACGCAGGGCGCCCGCCCGCAGCATGGCGGGCAGCAGCCCGCGTTCGGCTGCCGTCAGGGGGCGCTCGGCTTGGTAGGCGTCGAGCATGCGGGCGGCGCGGGTGGCGTCATGGGCGCCCTGTGCCAAGTCGATGCACCAGTCGTTCAGGCAGACGGCCAGGTCGAACAGCCAGGTGTCCACGCCCGCGAAATAAAAGTCGAAGCAGCCCGTGAGTTCTTCGCCATCGAACATCACGTTGTCGCGGAACAGGTCGGCATGCACCGGGCCGCGCGGCAGCGCCGCGTAGGCCGACGATGCGGCCACATGGTTCTGGTAGGCCAGTTCGGAGCGCAGCAAGGCCGCCTGCTGCGGGCCGATGTGGGGCAGCACCACGGGCACGGTTTCATTCCACCAGGGCAGGCCGCGCAGGTTGGGCTGGTGCCGGTCAAAATCGCGCCCCGCCAGGTGCATGCGCGCCAGCAGGGTGCCCACGGCCGCGCAGTGCACGGGCTGCGGCAGCAGCTGGCTCTTGCCGCGCAGCTTGTTCACCACGGCCGCAGGCTTGCCGCACACGGTGTGCAGGATGTCGCCGTTCTGGTCGGCTTGCGGGTCGGGCACCGGCATGCCGTGGTGGGCCAGGTGCTTCATCAGATGCAGGTAGAACGGCAGCTGCTCGGCGGTGAGGCGTTCGAACAGCGTGAGCACGAATTCGCCCTGGTCGCTGGTGAGAAAGTAGTTGGTGTTCTCGATGCCACCCTCGATGCCGCGCAGCGCCACCAGGTCACCCAGATGCAAACGGCGCAGCAGTTCGCGCGCCTCATTCGTCGAGACTTCGGTAAAAACGGCCATCGCTCAGCGCAGATACGGGATAAAAAGAGGAAAGAGGGGGCAGCCAGCGCGCCGTGTCAGAACTTGATGACGTTCCAGACGCGCGGGGCGGTGTTGGTTTCGGCGCCGTTGCGGCTGCCGGCCCGGCTGCGCGCTCCGTCGGGGGACTGCACTTCGTATTCGGGCATGTCGCCCGTCTTGGGTTGCACGGTGATGCTCTGGGTCTGGCCGCCCACGCGCAGTTCGTCCACGCGGCTGCCCTCGTCTTCCACGCGAATGCGTTCGGTGCGCTGGTTCTTGCGGCCGTCCAGTTTCTCTGGATTTGGGAGCTGCTCGCGCTTGTCTGCATTGCCTTGAGGGGTAATCGAAGGGGTGGTCTGGGCCAGCAGGGGGCTGGTGGTCAGGCCCAGCAGCAAAAAGAGGTGAACAGCGCGCATGGCGCCATTGTAGGCGGGGCGTGCCGGCAAGGCAGCGCATCGCCCGGTGCCGCCCAGCGGGGATAGTTCTTTTTGTTTCCGCACGGCTGCCAACCCGTGGCAAGCGCGCCGGAGTGTTGCCGGAAAACCGCTCAGGGATGTTGGGGGCAGGTGCCGGCCTCGCACGGCACGGTACGCTGGCCGATGAAGGTGCGGAAGTTCTTGCCCAGCTGCCCCATCTGCTCGCAGACATCGCCCCGGGCGTCAAAGGCGAAGCCCTGGGCGCCGCTGGCGTTGAGCAGTTCCACCCGCTTCAGGGCCAGTTGGGCGAACTGCTCCGGGTTGTGCCATTGCTCGGCGCAGATGTTGTGGAAGACGAAGGTTGCGTACACCAGTTCGGTGACGGCCGGCTTGTCCATTTGCAGCCGCAGCACGCCGTTGTCCAGTTGCACCGTCTTGAGCGTGTTCCCGCGCAGTGCCTTTTGCAGCGGCACCGGAACGTTCTTGAATTCCGTGTCCGCCATTGCCAGCGTGCACGCCGCGCCGACCAGCAACGCCAGCAGTTTTTTCATGGGTTGACCTTTTTCAGTGAAGACGCCGCCGCAGCCTTGCGGCACGGCGCCGTGCCTGGGAAGGGGGCTATTTTGCCGGTTTTCATGCCCTGCGCCGAGGGCCGGGGCATGCCGGTGCGCGTGGGCGCCCGCTGGCAGCGGCTTGCTGTGACAATCGCCGCATGAGCGACAAAAAGACCCTGCTGCTGGTGGATGGCTCCAGCTATCTCTACCGCGCCTTCCATGCCATGCCCGACCTGCGTGCTGTGCCGGGCGACCCGGCCAGCCCCGCCACGGGCGCCATCCGCGGCATGATCAACATGATGCAGGCCCTGCGCAAGGAGGTGCATGCCGACTACGCCGCCTGCGTGTTCGACGCCAAGGGCCCGACCTTCCGCGACGCCATCTACCCCGCCTACAAGCAGCAGCGCAGCCCCATGCCGGACGACCTGCGTGCACAGATCCCGCCCATCCACGAGGTGGTGCGCCTGCTGGGCTGGACGGTGCTGGACGTGCCCGGCGTGGAGGCCGACGACGTGATCGGAACCCTGGCCGTGACGGCCGCGCGCCAGGGCATCGAGGTGATCGTGAGCAGCGGCGACAAGGACCTGGCGCAGCTGGTGAACGAACACATCACCATCATCGACACCATGAACGGCAAGCGCCGCGACCTGGCCGGCGTGGAGGCCGAATTCGGCGTGCCCGCGCGGCTGATGGTGGATTTTCAGACCCTGGTGGGCGACCAGGTGGACAACGTGCCCGGCGTGGAAAAGGTCGGTCCCAAGACGGCGGCCAAGTGGCTGCAGGAATATGGCTCGCTTGACGCCGTGGTGCAGAGCGCCGACAAGATCAAGGGCGTGGCCGGCGAGAACCTGCGCAAGGCGCTCGGCTGGTTGCCCACGGGCCGCCAGCTGCTGACCATCAAGACCGACTGCGACCTCGACGGCTGGGTCGAGGGCCTGCCCCGGCTGGATGCCATCACCATCGGCATGCCCGACACGCCCCGGCTCAAGGACTTCTACGAACAATACGGCTTCAAGGGCCTGGCGCGTGCCCTGGGGGGCGATGTGCCGGCCGCGGCCCCCGTTCCCGTGGTCGCCATGCCGGGCGAAAGTGGCGACCTGTTCGCCGACCACTCCGCCAGCCCCGTGGCCGAGGCCGCGCAGCAACGCGCGGTGGTGTACGACACCATCCTCAACTGGACCGACTTGGACCACTGGCTGCAGCGCCTGATGAAAGCCGAGCTGGTGGCGCTGGACACCGAAACCACTTCGCTCGACGAAATGCGCGCCGAAATCGTCGGCATCTCGTTCAGTGTGCAGCCCGGCGAGGCGGCCTACATTCCGCTGGCCCATGCCGGGCCCGATGCGCCCGCGCAATTGCCGCTGGCCGAGGTGCTGGCGCGCCTCCAGCCCTGGCTGCAAGATGCCAAGTGCCACAAGCTCGGCCAGCACATCAAGTACGACCGCCATGTCTTTGCCAACCACGGCATCGAGGTGCAAGGCTATGTGCACGACACCATGCTGCAAAGCTACGTGCTCGAAGTGCACAAGCCGCACAACCTCACCAGCCTGGCCGAGCGCCACACGGGCCGTACCGGCATCAGTTACGACGACCTGTGCGGCAAGGGCGCGCACCAGATTCCGTTTGCCCAGGTGCCCGTGGACAAGGCCGCGGCCTACTCGTGCGAAGACTCCGACCAGACGCTGGACGTGCACCACGCGCTGTGGCCGCTGCTGCAGGCCGACGACAAGCTGCGCGCCATCTACGAACTGGAAATCGCCAGCAGCGAGGCGCTCTACCGTATCGAGCGCAACGGCGTGCTGATTGATGCCCCCACGCTGGCCGCGCAAAGCCACGAGCTGGGCCAGCGCATCGTGCAGTTGGAAACCGAGGCCTACGCCATCGCGGGCCAGCCCTTCAACCTCAGCAGCCCCAAGCAGCTGGGCGAAATCTTCTTCGACAAGCTGGGCATGCCCGTGGTGAAGAAAACCGCCACCGGCGCGCGCAGCACCGACGAGGAGGTGCTGGAAAAGCTCGCGGAGGACTACCCCCTGCCCGCCAAGCTGCTGGAGCACCGCAGCCTGGTCAAGCTCAAGGGCACCTACACCGACAAGCTCGCCCAACTGGCGCTGCCACGCACCGGCCGCGTGCACACGCACTACGCGCAGGCCGTGGCCGTCACCGGCCGCCTGTCGAGCAACGACCCCAACCTGCAGAACATCCCCATCCGCACGGCCGAGGGCCGGCGCATCCGCGAAGCCTTCGTGGCCCCCACGGGCTGCGTGATCGCCAGCGCCGACTACAGCCAGATCGAGCTGCGCATCATGGCCCACCTCAGCGGCGACCACGCGCTGCTGCATGCCTTCCACGCCGGGCTGGACGTGCACCGCGCCACCGCGGCCGAGGTGTTCGGCGTGGAGGTGGGCCAGGTCACCAGCGAGCAGCGCCGCTACGCCAAGGTCATCAACTTCGGCCTGATCTACGGCATGAGCAGCTTTGGTCTCGCCAAGAACCTGGGCATCGAAACCAAGGCCGCCGCCGCCTACATCGACCGCTACTTCCAGCGCTACCCCGGCGTCAAGCAGTACATGGACGGCACCAAGGCCGCCGCCAAGTCCATGGGCTATGTCGAAACAGTGTTTGGCCGCCGCCTGTACCTGCCCGAAATCAACTCGCCCAACGGCCCGCGCCGCGCCGGCGCCGAGCGCGCGGCCATCAACGCGCCCATGCAGGGTACGGCGGCCGACCTCATCAAGATGGCCATGGTGAAGGTGCAGCAGGTGCTGGACGCTGAAAAGCCCGCCATCAAAATGATCCTGCAGGTGCACGACGAACTCGTGTTCGAGCTGCCCGAGGGCGAGGTGGACTGGCTCAAAAGCCACATCCCGCGCCTGATGGCCGGCGTGGCCGATCTCAAGGTGCCCCTGCTGGCCGAGGTGGGCGTGGGGCCCAACTGGGACAAGGCGCATTGAGCCCCAGCGCAGGAACCGACACGGCGCAGGCAAAGGGGTCAGGTCACGACGCAGGCAGGGGGGCATTACCAAGCCCCCAAGCCCCCAAGCCCCCAGGCATCCAACCATTCACCAGTCGTCCTACAGATTTTTAAGTATTTTTAGTCTCCAGCGCTTATCCAGCAAGCGCCACCAGCGCTCAAACCAGAAGCAGATGCAATCTCCCCCGCCCACCCTGCGCCCCGCCACCTGGACCCCCGCCATCCGCATGGGCCTGTCGATTTCCGCCGCCACGGGGCTCTACGGCATCTCGTTTGGCGCGCTGGCCGTGGCGGCCGGCCTCACGGTATGGCAGGCCATGGCGCTGAGCCTGCTCATGTTCACCGGCGGCTCGCAGTTCGCCTTCATCGGCGTCATCGCGGGCGGCGGCGCGGGTTCTGCCGCGCTGGGCGCCGCCGCGCTGCTGGGCGTGCGCAACGCCGTCTATGGCATGCAGCTGAACGGCATGATTGCCCCCACCGGCTGGCGCAAGGCCGTGGCCGCGCAGCTCACCATCGACGAATCCGCTGCCACGGCCTCGGGTCCAACCGAACCTGCGGAGCAGCGGCGCGGCTTCTGGACGGCGGGCGTCGGCGTGTTTGTGCTCTGGAACCTGTTCACCCTGCTCGGTGCCGTGCTGGGCGACGCCCTGGGCGACCCGCGCCGCTGGGGCCTGGACGGTGCTGCCGTGGCTGCCTTTCTGGCCCTGCTGTGGCCGCGCCTGAAACAGCGCGAACCCGTGGCGCTGGCCGTGGTGTGCGGCGTGGCCACCGCCCTGGCCGTGCCGCTGCTGCCGCCCGGCCTGCCCATTTTGCTGGCCGCCGTGGTGGGTGCCGCCTGGGGCTGGTGGGTGCGCAGCCCGGATGCGCCGCCCGTCCGAGGGGAGGGCGCGCCATGACGCTCTGGACCGCCATCGTGCTGGCCTGTGCCGTCACCTACCTCACCAAACTCGCGGGCTACGCCGTGCCCGCCCGCTGGCTGCAAAACCCCCGCATGGCCCGCGTGGCGGGCGCCATCACCGTGGCCCTGCTGTCGGCGCTGACGGTGATGAACACTTTTGCTTCAGGTACCGCTTTGGTGCTGGATGCGCGGCTGGCAGCCCTGGCCGTGGCCGCGCTGGCTTTGTGGCTGCGCCTGCCGTTTTTGCTGGTGGTGGTGCTGGGGGCGGTAGCAGCGGGGGTGGTGCGGTGGTGGGGGTGAGGGAGTGCCTTGCCCCAATCGATCACCTCACCCGCCCGCTTTCATTGATCGCAGGACTGGAATAGCCGCCCTTCCACTGGACACCACAGGCTTCGGAGCACGCCAGACAGCTTTTCGGATGAGGAAGTAGGGATGCAGGGAAAGCGGATCGCAAACCGCATCGGTAAACTCATCCAGCCACGGGCCATCCAGCCACCGTTCCCACCAGCCTTCTCCTCGGAGTCCCTGCATGCCTGACACCACCCCCTACACCCCACCCGCCATCTGGCAGTGGAACAAGGAAAGCGGCGGCAAATTCGCCAGCATCAACCGCCCCATCGCCGGCGCCACGCACGACAAGGAGCTGCCGGTGGGCCGCCACCCGCTGCAGCTGTATTCGCTCGCCACGCCCAACGGCGTCAAGGTGACTGTCATGCTGGAAGAGCTGCTGGCGCTGGGCCACGGCGGTGCCGAGTACGACGCCTGGCTGGTGCCCATTCAGGAAGGCGCGCAGTTCAGCAGCGGTTTCGTCGCCGTGAACCCCAACTCGAAGATTCCGGCGCTGATGGACCGCAGCGATGGTGCCAACCCGGTGCGGGTGTTCGAGTCCGGCGCCATCCTGCTGTACCTGGCGGAAAAGTTTGGCGCCTTTGTGCCCAAGGAGACCGCCCGGCGGGCCGAGTGCCTGTCGTGGCTGTTCTGGCAGATGGGCAGTGCGCCGTTTCTGGGCGGCGGGTTCGGGCACTTTTATGCGTATGCGCCCGAGAAGTACGAGTACCCCATCAACCGCTACGCCATGGAGGTCAAGCGCCAGATGGATGTGCTCAACCAGCGCCTGGCCGCGCACGAATACCTGGCGGGCGATGCCTACACGGTGGCCGATATTGCGGCCTGGCCGTGGTATGGCGCGCTGGCCAAGGGCCAGCTTTACGAGGCGGGTGAATTTCTGCAGGTGCAGGAATACACCCATGTGGTGCGCTGGGCCGACCAGATTGCCAAGCGCCCGGCCGTGCAGCGTGGCCGCAAGGTCAACCGCACCTGGGGCGAGCCGGCCAGCCAGTTGCATGAGCGCCATGACGCCGGCGATTTCGACACCAAGACCCAGGACAAGCTGGCGCCTGCCGTTTGAACGCCCTGAAGGAGAAGTTGCCATGATCACCCTGTACGACTGCGCCACGGCGCCCAGCCCGCGCCGGGCCCGCATCCTGCTGGCCGAAAAAGGCGTTGCCCACGATACCGTGCCGGTGGACCTGCGCAGCGGCGAACAGCTGGGCGAGGCCTATCGGCGCATCAACCCGCAGTGCACGGTGCCCGCCCTGCGCACCGACGATGGTTTGCTGCTGACCGACAACGCGGCCATTGCGGCGTACCTGGAAGCGCGCTATCCCAACCCGCCGCTGCTGGGCGAGACGCCCGCGGAAAAGGCCGAGATCGCCAGCTGGAACTGGCGCGTGGAGTTCGAGGGCCTGCTGGCCATTGCCGAGGCGCTGCGCAACAGCGCTCCCGCCATGGCCAACCGGGCGCTGCCAGGCGCGGTGAACTACCCGCAAATCCCCGCGCTGGCCGAGCGCGGGCTGCTGCGCGTGGCGCAGTTCTTCACGCTGCTGAACGAACGCCTGGAGGGCCGCGACTTTGTGGCCGCCGACCGCTTCAGCGTGGCCGACATCACGGCCGTGGTGGCGGTGGACTTTGCGCGCGTCGTCAAGCAAAAGCCCGGCGAGCAGCACCCGCACCTGCTGCGCTGGCGTGCCGCCATGGCGCAGCGGACGTCGATGTCTCTTTAATCTCCTCATGAGCGCAGCCAAGACCCTGTTGATCGTTTACCACTCGCTCACGGGTGGCACGCGGCAGATGGCCGAAGCGGCGCGCGCCGGTGCCGCCGCCGAAGCGGGCTGTGAGGTGCGCCTGCTGCATGCCGCCCAGGCCGGGCCTGCCGATGTGCTGGCGGCCCAGGGCTATGTGTTTGCCACGCCCGAGAATCTGGCGGCGATGAGCGGGCAGCTCAAGGATTTTTTTGACCGCAGCTATTACGCCGTGCTCGACCAGGTCAACGGCCGTCCCTACGCCAGCCTGGTTTGTGCGGGCAGTGATGGCAGCAACGCGGCGCGCCAGATCGCGCGCATTGCCACCGGCTGGCGCCTCAAGGCCGTGGCCGAGCCGCTGATCGTGTGCACCCACGCGCAAACGCCCGAGGCCATCCTGGCGCCCAAGCAGATTGGGGAGGAAGACCTGGCGCGCTGCCGGGCGCTGGGTGAGGCGCTGGCGACGGGGTTGGTGCTGGGGGTCTTTTGATGGGCTATTGGGTTGGTAGTTGATGGCGCTTATCCAGAAAGCGCCAGAGGCCGATTTGGCCTGAATCTAGGGGGTGCCGCCTCAGCGCCACGCCGTGGCCACCAGCTGGCTGTAATGCACGCCTTTTCTTCCCAGCAATTGCTCGAACACCGCCGGGTTGCCTACGTTGTCGCTGCCCAGCATGGCCAGGGTTTCGCTGCACCAGGGTGATTGCGGCACCGCGTCGCCCAGGCGCGCGCTTAAGTGCGTCAGCGGCTCGGGCAGGCGCAGCACGGTGGCGGCGCGGTGGCCCAGTTGCTGGCGCAGGCTGGCGATGAAGTCGCCCATGGTCAGGGCCTCGGGGCCGGTGCATTCGATGGTGCCGGTCTGCTGAAGCGCCGGGCCGAGCAGCGCGACCACGGCGTCGGCCAGGTCGTGCACCGAAACGGGCTGCACGCGCGCGTCCAGCACTGGGCCGGGGAACAGCGCCACCGGCAGGCGCGCCAGGTTCATGAATAGCGCACTGCTGGCGCCGCCTTTGCCAAACACGATACTGGGCCGCAGGATGGCGGGGCGCAGTTTGTTCTGTGCTGCCAGGCCTTTCAAATGCGCCTCGGCCGCCAGCTTGGTCTGGGCATAGCGCGTGGCACTGCCTGCGATGCCCAGCGCCGAGATCTGCACCACGCGCTGCACGCCGGCCTGGGCGCAGGCGTCAAACAGGGCGATGGCGGTGTCGCGCATCACGGCGTCGATGGGGCGCTCGCGCGTGTCGCGCAGCACGCCCACGGCGTTGACCACGGCGTCGATGCCCGCCAGGCGCGGCAGCCAGGCGGCAGCCGTGGTGTCGTGGGCAAAGTCCATGGGCACCTGGCCGGGCTGCAGTGTGCGCTGGCGTGGCGACACACCGCCGCGCACGGTGTGGCCCGCGCGCTGCAGCGCCGCTTGCAGGGTGTGGCCGATGAAACCGGTGGAGCCGGTGAGAAGGATGTGCATGGTGCGACCCCCGAAAACTGCGAAGGGTTTGACAATAGACCGGTTTGCGATTTTTTGCCCGGCCATGCCCGCGCGGGGGCGCAGGCCCCATTTGCCCTGGGCCGCTGCCTGGGTTTTCGCCAATCCTCGCCTTGGCGGTGAAAAAACACCGGCATCCCTCTTGACACGGTTGCTAAGATGAAAATTGCCTTGGCCGGCGGCATGGCCGTCGCCAGGGTTTCGCAGTTCGTGGTGTACCCCGGCGCGCCGCACACGTTGCATGCCGACTACCGCGCACCAGCCGCCCCGGCCGCAGCGGGGGGGGGGGCTTCTTTCGGGGTGCATCAGGCACCGGATCTTGATCAAAAAATGCCCCTGGGGCATATACAAAAAGCGCAAACAGCTATGACTTTGGCAGCAATCATTTTGGCCACCCTGGCGGCAGGTATCGGTAGCGTATGGGTGGCAGCGCTGCTCATGGGCGCAGGGCTGCGAGGCGGTGGCGGCAGCGTGGGGCCGCAGCGCCTGCTCAGCCTGGCGGCGGGCGCCTTGCTGGCAACGGCCTTCATGCACCTGCTGCCCGAGGCGTTTGAAAGCCATGTGGACGCCCACGACCTGTTCGCCACGCTGCTGGTGGGCCTGGTGTTTTTCTTTCTGCTCGACAAGGCCGAGCTGTGGCACCACGGCCACGAGCACAACCATGGGGCGCTGCCTGCCAACGGGCATGGCACGACAGGGCACGATCATGCAGTGGCCGTGCAGCAGAGGCATGACCATGACCAAGCCCATTCCCATGATCATTCCCACCACCATGGTTCCAAGGCCGGGGGCTGGGCCGTGCTCACCGGTGACAGCGTGCATTGCTTTGGCGACGGCATCCTGATTGCCTCTGCCTTCATGGCCGATATGCGGCTGGGGGTGATTGCCGCGTTTTCCGTGCTGGCCCACGAGGTGCCCCACCACATGGGTGACCTCGTGGTGCTGCGCCAGACCAGCCCCAACCGGCGCATGGCGCTGGTCAAGGTGTCGCTGGCCGGTGCCGTCACGGCGCTGGGCGGGCTGGTGGGGTATTTCCTGGTGGGGCAGCTGCACGACTGGCTGCCGTATTTTCTGGTCGTGGCGTCGAGCAGCTTTGTCTATGTGGCCCTGGCCGATCTGATTCCGCAGCTGCAAAAGCGCCTCTCGGCGCCCGAAACGCTGACCCAGATCGTCTGGCTACTGGTGGGCATGGGGCTGGTCATGCTGGTGAGTGGGGCGGCGCACGTCCACTGATCGCCGTCGCGTCGAGTGGGGGAGGGAGGCTCAGTGAGTTCAGGTGCCCGGCGCGCATTGCGCGTGCTGCCCTGGCGGGGCGATGCCAAGCGCTGGTAGATCGAGCAGCGCTGCGGGCTCCGTATGCAGCGGGTCATGAGTGAGGTCGGCATGGTCCACCGCATACTTCATGAGCGCCGCCTGCCCATCGATGCGCAGCTTGCGTCGCAGGTGGAGCCGGTGGGTCTCGACGGTGCGCACCGAGGTGCCCATCAATGCGGCGATTTCCTTGTTCGAGCGTCCCTCCGACACCCATTGCAGCACGCTCGCCTCGCGCGGCGTGAGCGAGCGGTTGGAGCGCGCCACGCTGCCCGCGTCGTCCAGCAACTGCTCCAGGCCCGGGCTGAAATAGCACTCCCCCCGATGCACCGTCTCGATGGCCTCAATGAGCTGTTGCGCGGGTGCATCCTTGAGCACGTAGCCGCGCGCGCCCAGCGACACCGCGCGGCGCACGTACTCGGCATCGTCGTGCATGGACAGCACCAGCACGCGCACAAGCGGGAACTGTTCGCGAAACAGGGCCGCGAGGTGGATGCCGCTGGCGGCAGGCATGCGGATGTCGGTCAGCACGATGTCGGGAGCAAGGGCATGCGCCAGCGGCAGCGATTCGCCCACGCTGGCGGCTTCGCCGGCAACGCAGATGCGCCCGGTGGCCTCCAGCCGCATGCGCACGCCGTCGCGCACCAGAGGGTGATCATCCACGAGAAGAATGCGGATCGGAAGGGTCATGCGGCCATCTGCGAAGCGTCGAAATCGTCGGTGGGTGTGGACGCGGATGCAGGCGCGGTGCGGCCCTGCGCGGCGAGGTCGAGCACGGCCACGATGCGGGTGCCGCTCGGGTCCGAGGCAATGGAAAACTCGCCGCCCAGGCCTTCGATGCGCTCGCGCATGTTGCGCAGGCCGATGCCGTTCTGGCCGTCGCGTTGCACGCGCCGCACGTCAAAGCCCCGGCCATCGTCGCGCACCTGCAGCGTCACGCGGCGGCGCTGGAATTGCAGCACCACCTCCACCCGGGCAGCTTGCGCATGGATTTGCGCATTCGTGACGGCCTCCTGTACCACGCGGAACAGCGCCGTGCTGTGGCTGGTGGGCAATGGCAGTGCCTGGCCTCGCGATGCGAAGCGCATGTCGAACACGCCCTGGTTTTGCACCTGCTGGCTCATGAGCGCGAGCGCAGGGGCCAGGCCCAGGTCGTCGAGCAAGGCCGGGCGCAGGGCGTGCGACACGCGCCGGATCTCGAGCAGTGCATGGTTGAGCCGCTCCAGCCCCTGGTCCAGCATGCGGCGCGGGGCTGGCGGATCCTGTGTGCCTGGCGTGGGCAGCTGCGATTGGGCCGTTTCCAACATGAATTTGGACGACACCAGCACCTGCACCACACCGTCGTGCAGCTCGCGCGCCACGCGCACGCGCTCTTCTTCCTGCGAATGCACCACCCGCTGGGCCAGCCGGCGCAGCTTGGCGCTGGAGACGCGGTGGTCACTCAGGTTCAGCGCCAGCCCGGCCACGCCGATCAGCACGATGCACAGGGCCGCGATGCCGTAGATGCGCCAGCGCGTGCCGGCGATGTTCTCCTGGGCGCCTTCATCGATCTTGCGCAAAGCATTGTGTACATCGTCGAGGTACAGGCCCGTGCCCACGGCCCAGTCCCAGCCGGGCACCGACGCCACGTAGCCCAGCTTGGGCACCATGAGCTGGGACGAGGGTTTTTGCCAGCTGTAGCGCACCAGGCCCCCTCCATTGCGGGCCGTGTCGAGGATGAGGCGTGCGGGCAATGCGCCATTGGGGCTGTCGGGGTCGCACAGGTCCACGCCTTGCAGGCCCATCTGCCGGGCATCGAGCAGCACCTTGCCGTCCTTGTCGTAGACGAAGAAATAGCCGTCCTGCCCGAACTGCATCTGCGCCAGCATGGCCAGTGCCTGCCGCTGCTGGACCTGCAGGGCATCGCCATTGTTCACGATGCGCGCCAACGCACTGTGGGCCAGTTGCACGTAATGCCGCAGCTCGGTTTCCTTGTTGTGCAGATAGGCCGACTCCACCAGTTCCCGCTCCTGGTGCGCCAGCTTCAGGGTCTGGTGCTGCACCGTCACCGCGACCAAGCCCAGCGCGACCACGATGGGCACCACAGACAGGAGCGTGATTTTCAGCCGGAGTTGCATGGGCAGGTGAGGAGGGGGCCCCCAACTATGGGTTGGTCTTGATTTTTGTCAATGGGATTTGTTCCCATGGCCCAACGCTTCGCAGGGACGGAATGCATTGCACACTGGATGCGCGCGGCGAAATTCCGGTGCAGGTATCGGCTGTGGTTGAACGCTTATTCACCAACGCGGGTAATGGTGGCCGATGCGGCCTGTGAAAATCCAGGATGGCATTTTTTGATGGACAGTCTGCGTTTTTTGGGGCCATTCAATGAATCAATGGATTGATTGGCTGAAAGCTCTGGAGAGGGCGTGGCGGGACCGGTTTGCATGGGGCGGTCCTTTGCCCGTTGGTGGCCAGCCACCGCCTGCCGGATGGGTGCGCTACAGGCGCCGCGGCTGGCCGCCAGTAGTGACGTACTGCCTGCGTTTGCACAGGGGAGGCGGCGACGACCAGAGAGCGTGGGCAGAGGCATCCGGTCCGTGCGATCTGGTGCGTTTGGGCGGCGGTCTGCGTAGTGTTGCGTAGGGGAAAAAGCGATTATCTTTTCGTGGAACCGCTTCCTAGAATTTCTCCGAGAAGCGACCTTGGTAGAGCACCGTGCGAAGAACCAGGTCGTCTCGAGTGCTGCGGTATTTTTGAATATCGGATTGGAGTTTGATTCCCGGTATTTAGGGTATTCGCAGGTGTTGGGTTCTTTCGGAGGAATAACCATGGATATTCGAAAAATGCGGCGTCTGGCAGCGGCCCTCGGCGGCGGCATGCTGGCGGTGGCCCTGGTGGGTTGCGCTGCGCCGGGCAAGCGCGAAGTGCTGTCCACCACGCAGATCTATCCGGCGATCGGACCCTATTCGCAGATGGTGTCGCATGGCAACACCATCTATTTTTCAGGGGTGCTGCCGCTGAACGCCGCGGGCACGGCCGTGAACGGAACCACCATCGAGGAGCAGACCCGCGCCGTGCTGGATTTCATTGGCGCCAAGCTCCGCTCGCAGGGGCTGTCCTATGAGGACGTGCTGGCCACTTCGGTCTACATGAAAGATCTCAATGAATTCGCCGCCATGAACAAGGTGTATGGCGAATATTTCCGCAGTGCGGCGCCGGCCCGCGCCACCGTGGAGGTTGCGCGCTTGCCGCGCGACGTGAAGATCGAAATCGCTGCCATCGTCGGCCGCCGCTGAACCCCCACCTCGACAGGAGTCACCGTGAAAGAAAACACCTCAGTGATGGCGGCCCCCGCGGCCGCAGGCATGCCTCTTGACGGGGGGGACGATTCCCGCCGCTGGACATCCAAGCGGCGGGATTTCCTGCGCATTCTGGGCTATGGCGCCGGAGCGGCCGCCCTGGGTCCGCTGGCGGCCTGCGGCAGCAGTGGCGCCGCCACCGTGTCCGAAGCCCTGCGCGAGCAGCTTATGAAAGACGAGGCTTTCTGGACTGGCGTACAGAACATGTTCACGCTCAAGCCCGAAAAGACCTACATGAACATCGGCACCGCCGGCTCCATGCCCAAGCTGGTGCTGGACGTGTTTGATACCGAGAACCGCAAGAAGGCCGCCGATTCGGGCAATGGCTACAGCAATCTGCTCGACCTGCGCAGGCAGGTGGCGCCCGGCTTTGGCGTGGACCCCGATGAGCTGGCCTTCTCGGCCAATACATCCTCGGGCATGTGCCACGCCATCCTGGGCATCGACTGGAAGGCGGGCGACGTGGTCGTCACCACCAACCACGAGCATGGTGGTGGCGACACGCCGCTCAAGATCGCCCAGGACCGCTATGGCATCGAGGTTTCGCGCATCGCGCTGCCCGTGGGCAACCAGCAGACCGCCGCCACCTACGTGAGCCTGTTCGACGAGCGCGTGCGCGCGCTCAAGGCCGCGGGCAAGCGCGTGCGCGCCATGATGTGGTCCTCTCCCACCTACAAGACCGGCACCATGCTGCCCATTGCCGACCTCATGGAGGTGGTGAAGGCGCACGGGCTCATCAGCATCGTCGATGGCGCCCACCTGTCGGGTATGATGGCTTACAACTATGGCGAGCTGGGCATGGATTTCATGTCGGGTGCCGGCCACAAGTGGCAGTGCGGGCCGAGCTCCACGGGCATCCTGATCGTGCGCAACAAGATCCGGGCCTCGAACCCGCTGCCGCTGCCCAAGTGGTATCCGGTCCACACCAGCGCCTACCAGGCGCTCGAGCGCACGACCACCAGCAAGGAAACCTACGACGTCGCGGCGTCCGTCACCTCGTGTGGCAGCGTGCATACGCCCATGTTCCAGGCGCTGGTGCAGGCCTGCGCGCAGTGGGACAGCATTGGCCGCAAGAAGATCGAGACCTACGATCTCACGCTGGCGTCCTACCTGAAAGAGAAAATTGCCGAGCGCTGGGGGGTGGATGCGCTGTATTCACCCAAGGACGACCCCAAGCTGCTCTCGGCCCTCACCTCGTTCAATCCGTTCCAGAACAAGGACGATGTGATGAATGCGCAGAAGTCCAGCACCTTCGTGGCCCGCATGCTCAGCGATTACCCGCAGGGTTTCGTGATCCGCAGTGCGAACTTCTCCGTCATCGGCGCGGTGGCCGACCATTACGGCGTGCGCGTCTCGACGCACCTGTGGCACGACGCGCGCGACATCGACCTGCTGGTCGACGCCATGTGGGATCTGTCGCGCAAGATGTGACGCACACCGGCCGCACCTGGATGGGTTCGACTGCACCCATCCGGCGCACGCGCCAGGCGGCGCGCCCACGAGGCGTGCCGCCTGGCGCATCTGCATTCAACCCGCCAGTTCCTCGCGTACTGCGGCCACCTGGCGCCGCGACACCATGAGCAGCTCGGCCAGCCCCTGCAGGCGCACGGCCCAGCCCTCACCCTCTTCGGGGTCGTAGTGTTTCTCCAGCGCGCGCACGGCGCGGCGCGCCACCAGCGCGTTGCGGTGGATGCGCAGGTAGCGCGGGGCGAACTTGGTCTCCAGTTCGCTCAGCGAGCCATCCATGATGTAGCTGCGCGTGGCGGTGCGCACGGTCACGTATTTCTGCTCGGCCTTGAAATACAGCACCTCGGCCAGCGACAGACGCTCGGTGCGGCCCCGGTCCTGTATCAGCAGGGTTTCGCCTTCTGGAACGCCGGGCGCTGCCGCCGGTGCGGGGCTGCGGCTGTTGCGCCGGGCCTTGGCCAGGGCCTGCAGCAGGCGTTCGCGCCGCACGGGCTTGGTGAGGTAGTCCACGGCGTCGAGTTCGAACGCGCTCACGGCGTGGTCGGTGTGGGCGGTTACGAACACCACGGCCGGGGGGTGTGCCAGCGCCTGCAGGGCGTGGGCCAGGCACAGGCCGTCCTGGCCGGGCATGTGGATGTCCAGCAGCACCAGATCGAACGCCCGCCCGCCAGTGGGGGTGAGCTGCGCCAGGGCCTCGCCCGTGTTGGCTGCTTCGCCCACGGTGCATGGCACGGTGTCCTGGCAATCGCCCAGCAGGGTGCGCAGTCGGCCGCGGGCCAGGGCTTCGTCGTCAACGATGAGGGTGTTCATGGAGGGGAGCGGCGCGGGGTGGGGGTTCGGGCTGCCTGGGCAGGCGCGGTGCGCTGGGGTACGCCGGTGGCCGGCAGGGTGATGCGCACCTGGTACAGGCCATCCTGCACGCCCGCGCTGAACGCGCCCTGCACATCGTGCAGCAGCGCCAGGCGGGCGCGCACATTGTCGAGCGCAATGCCGTGGCCCCTGGTGGCGGTGTCGTCGCCCTCGCCGTTTTTGCCTTCCGTGGAGGGCAGGGTATTGGTGATGCGCACCACCACGCGGCTGCCGCGCAGCTCGGTCAGCACGCGCAGCTTGCCGCCGCGGGCGCTGGGCTCCACGCCGTGCTTGACGGCGTTTTCCACCAGCGGCTGCAGCAGCAGGGGGGGCAGGCGGGCGTTGTCGGTGCGCGGGTCCAGGTTCCATTGCACCTGCAGGCGTTGGCAAAAGCGCACTTCCTCGATGGCCAGGTAGCGCCGCGCGAGCGTGATTTCTTCGGCCAGCGTGACCGATTCGCTTTGCTCGACCAGCGCATGGCGGAACAGATCGCTCAGGTCTTCGAGCAGCGATTCGGCCTTGGCCGGCTCTTCGCGCACCAGGGCGATGGCGCTGTTGAGGGTGTTGAACAGAAAGTGCGGCCGGATGCGCGACTGCAGCTCGGTCAGGCGCGCCGTGGTGGCCGCCGGGGTGCGCCCGCGCGCGCGCATCACCAGGGCGGCCACCAGCGCCGCCGACAGCAGTGCGCCGCTGGCCGCGCTGGCCAGCCAGGGCGGCTGCTCCGCCATGCCCACCAGGGCCAGCATGGCGCAGGCATACAGCCCCGCCAGGGTGCCCAGCGCCACGCCCGCCGCAAATTGCCCGTTCGTGTCCAGGCGCTGCAGCAGGGTCTTAAGGCTGCAGGCGGCAATCAGCCAGACCAGCGTGGCGGGCAGGGCGCCGCTGGTGAGCAGCGACACGCGGGCCAGCCACTCCAGCGGTGTGCTGGCGCCATACATGGCGCCCACGCCGAGCACGATTTCCACAAACAGCACGGCGCGCAGCACCACGCCCACATGGCAGGCATCGAACACCAGCGCCCGCTGCACTTTGCCCAGCAGGCGCGGCTTTGCGGGCGCCAATTCCAGGTCCAGGGGCTGGGTCGATAAAATTTGCTTGTTTTGCATTGCGGCATCCGGGTGTTCCGGGTGTCAGTTCCACCGGATTATTGCCCTGCCATGCCCACCAGCCAAGCCACGACCCCCTCCCACAACCAGCTCGACACCAAGGCCCAGGCCTGGTCGGCGCTGTTTTCCGAGCCCATGAGCGATCTGGTCAAGCGCTACACCTCCAGCGTGTTCTTCGACAAGCGCCTGTGGCAGGCCGACATCGCGGGCAGCCTCGCGCATGCCGACATGCTGGCCGTGCAGGGCATCATCAGCGCTGACGACCACGCCAGTATTCAGCGCGGCATGGCGCAGATCAAAGAGGAAATCGAATCCGGCGCCTTCGAATGGAAACTCGACCTCGAAGACGTGCACCTGAACATCGAGGCGCGCCTGACGCAGCTGGTGGGCGATGCCGGCAAGCGCCTGCACACCGGCCGCAGCCGCAACGACCAGGTGGCCACCGACGTGCGCCTGTGGCTGCGCGGCGAGATCGACCTGATTGGCGATCTGCTGAAAGCGCTGCAGGTGGCGCTGGTCGATGTGGCCGCGCAGAACGTCGAGGTGATCCTGCCCGGCTTCACCCACCTGCAGGTGGCGCAGCCCGTGAGCTTTGGTCACCACATGCTGGCCTATGTGGAAATGTTCCAGCGCGACGCCGAGCGCATGGCCGATGTGCGCCGCCGTACCAACGTGCTGCCCCTGGGCAGCGCGGCCCTGGCCGGCACCACCTACCCGCTGGACCGGGAGCGCGTGGCGCGTACCCTGGGCATGGACGGCGTGTGCCAGAACAGCCTGGACGCCGTGAGCGACCGCGACTTCGCCATCGAGTTCACCGCCGCCGCCAGCCTGTGCATGGTGCATGTGAGCCGCCTGTCCGAGGAACTCATCATCTGGATGAGCCAGAACTTCGGCTTCATCAAGATCGCCGACCGCTTCACGACCGGCAGTTCGATCATGCCGCAGAAGAAGAACCCCGACGTGCCCGAGCTCGCACGCGGCAAGACCGGCCGCGTGGTCGGCCACCTCATGGGACTGATCACCCTGATGAAGGGCCAGCCCCTGGCCTACAACAAGGACAACCAGGAAGACAAGGAGCCGCTGTTCGACACCGTGGATACGCTCAAGGACACGTTGCGCATCTTTGCCGAAATGGTGGGTGGCCAACCCAACCCCGCCACGGGCAAGAAAGAGGGCGGCATCACCGTCAACGCGACCGCCATGGAGCAGGCCGCGCTCAAGGGCTACGCCACCGCCACCGACCTGGCCGACTACCTGGTGAAGAAGGGCCTGCCGTTCCGCGATGCCCACGAAACCGTGGCCCATGCCGTGAAGGCCGCCACCACCCACGCCTGCGACCTGTCGGAGCTGCCCCTGGCCGTGCTGCAGGGCTTTCACCCGCAGATCGAAAAGGATGTGTACGAGTGCTTGAGCCTGCGCGGTTCGCTCAATGCGCGCAACACGCTGGGTGGCACTGCGCCTGCGCAGGTGCGTGCGCAGATCGCCCGCCACCAGGCACGCCTGGCTGCATGACCGGTTTTTGAATGACATGTGGCGCTGGCGCTCTGGGGTATTGCGCAATATGCTCTTTATTCAATAGCATTTGAGCGCGCGTGAAGCCAGGTGCATCCTGCGCTCCATCCCGTCTTGCCGCGTTCTCCGCCCGGTATTTTCCTGAGGAGTTGGATATGACTTTGCGTCGCACCCTGATGCCGCTTGCCCTGCGCGGCCTGGCCGCCCTGGCGGCGGCGCTGGCCCTGTCCACCGCCCTGGCCCAGCCGGCCAAGCCGGTGCGCATTTTGGTGGGCTTCCCGCCGGGCGGCGGCACCGATGCCATTGCGCGCACGCTGTCCGAACGGCTCAAGGACGCGCTGGGCGTGCCGGTGGTGGTGGAAAACCGGCCCGGCGCCGGCGGGCAGATTGCCGCGCAGGTGCTCAAGGCTTCGCCGCCCGACGGCAGCACGGTGTTTCTGACGCACGACCACACCATCTCCATCCTGCCGCTGGTGGTGAAAACCCCCGGCTACCAGCCCGACCATGACTTCGTGCCCGTGGCCGGCTTTGCCACCTTTGTGAATGCCTTTGCCGTGTCGGGCGGCACCCCGGCCAAAAACTTTGACGAATACGTGCAATGGGTGCGTACGCAGGGTGGCGGCAAGGGCACCGTGGGCATTCCGGCGCCGGCCTCCACGCCAGAATTTCTGGTGAAGCTGGTGGGCGAGAAATTCCGGCTCGATCTGGTGTCGGCAGCCTACCGGGGTGCGGCACCCATGATGGCCGACATGCTGGGCAACCAGATTGGCGCGGGCGTGGGCTCGGTGCAGGATTTCATGGAAAACCACAAGGCCGGCAAGCTGCGGGTGGTGGCGGTGCTGGGCACCAAGCGCCAGGCGGCCATGCCCCAGGTGCCCACGTTGGACGAACTGGGCCTCAAGGGCTTTGCCGACCTGCCGTATTACGGCTTCTATGCCCCGGTCGGGACGTCGCAGAAACTCCTCAACCAGTTCGCCGTGGCGCTGGCCAAGGTGGTGGGCGAACCCGAGGTGCGCGAGCGCCTCACCGCCATGGGCCTCACGGTGGGCTTCATGACGCCGCAGCAACTGGCCGCGCGCGAAAACGCCTACACCGACACCTGGCGCCAGATCATCAAGGCCAGCGGGTTTGTGCCGCAATAGGCGGCGCGAACGCGGCCCTTCACGCCCTCGTCGGCCCGCGCAAGGCGCCAGAAGCCCTGGGCGTGCGATGCAGGCAGGTGCCGCGGTTCTCGTAAGCGCCTGCAATGCGGCGATTGGCGTGCCGCATCGGCCGCTGCCTGGGGCAACCTGTGGAACCAGTGCACGCACGGCGCCAGCACCCTCGCCATGCAGCTGGCGGGCCTGCTCGATGGTGACTGGCTGGTGACTGGCGCCAGGGCCCGGGCGGGCGCACGGTGCGCAGACCCCTTGTGCGCCTGTCTGTCTCTTCCCACTGGGACCGCAACCTGCACAACCGCTTTGCCAGCCATGCCTATGTGGAGTGATTTGGCCAGGCGTCCGATCAGGTGCGCGGCATCTTTGTGCGGGTGACCGACATCGCCGAGCGCAAGCGCATGGAAGACGCGCTGTTCGAAGAAAAAGAGCGCATGCACCTGACGCTCAAGGCCATTGGCAATGCCGTGATGTGCATCGATCTCGATGGCTTCAAGCAGGTCAACGATACGCTGGGCCACGACGGGAGCGACGAATTGCTGGTGCAGATCGCGCAGCGCCTCACGGAGGCCGGCGGCAGTTTCGCCTGCATGCGGGCGCGGATGCCGAGCCCGTGCGGGTGGCGCAAGAAAGCGGGACTGCGCCAGTTTGCTCCTTCAGTAAGCGCTTTTAGCGCTTGCTGTACAAGCGCTGGAGGTCGTTTTTAGGAAATTTTGTGCTGAGGTGCCGCGCCGCTGGCTTGCTGGCGCGAAATTTGTTGCAAGGCCGCGCAAATAAATTTGATGGCCCTGGCATGCGCCGCGGCCTACCATTCGACACCAACCCATCTGTTACCTGGAGTGTCCGCGTGCCCAATCTGTCCAAAATCACCTGCATCGAAGACCTGCGTGTCATTGCCCAGCGCCGCGTGCCGCGCATGTTCTATGACTATGCCGATTCAGGCTCGTACACCGAGGGCACCTACCGCTCCAATACCGCCGATTTCCAGGGCATCAAGCTGCGCCAGCGCGTGGCTGTGAACATGGAAGGGCGCAGCACCCGCACCACCATGATCGGCCAGGACGTGGCCATGCCGGTGGCGATTGCGCCCACGGGCCTCACCGGCATGCAGCATGCCGATGGCGAAATTCTGGGCGCGCGCGCGGCCAGGGCGTTCGGCATACCGTTCACGCTCTCGACCATGAGCATCTGCTCCATCGAAGACGTGGCCCAGCATGCCGGCCCCGGTTTCTGGTTCCAGCTGTATGTCATGCGCGACCGCGATTTCATTGAACGCCTGATCGACCGCGCCAAGGCCGCCGGCTGCTCGGCGCTGCAGCTCACGCTCGATCTGCAGATCCTCGGCCAGCGCCACAAGGACATCAAGAACGGCCTCTCGTCGCCGCCGAAGCCCACGCTCACGAACCTCATCAACCTGGCCACCAAGCCGCACTGGTGCCTGGGCATGCTGGGCACGAAGCGGCGCAGTTTCGGCAACATCGTGGGCCATGCCAAGGGCGTGGGCGACCTGTCTTCCCTGTCGTCCTGGACGGCCGAGCAGTTCGATCCGCAGCTCAACTGGGGCGACGTGGAGTGGATCAAGAAGCGCTGGGGCGGCAAGCTGATCCTCAAGGGCATCATGGACGCCGAAGACGCGCGCCTGGCGGCCAACAGCGGGGCCGACGCGCTCATCGTCAGCAACCACGGCGGCCGCCAGCTCGACGGTGCGCCCTCGTCGATTGCCGCGCTGCCGGCCATTGCCGAGGCGGTGGGCAAGGACATCGAGGTGTGGATGGACGGCGGTATCCGCAGTGGCCAGGACGTGCTCAAGGCCCGCGCTCTGGGCGCGCGCGGCACGCTGATCGGCCGCAGCTTTCTGTATGGCCTGGGCGCCTACGGCGAGGCGGGCGTAACCCGGGCGCTGGAGATCATTCAAAAAGAGCTCGATATCACCATGGCGTTCTGCGGCCATACGGACATCGATACGGTGGACCGTGGCATCCTGCTGCCTGGCACCTATCCCATCGCCTGAGTCCAGGCCGGTGCATCATCGGGTGGCCGCCACCGATGCAACCAGGCCTTGAGCGTGGCACGCGTCCACAGGATCTTGCTCGCGCGCAGCGCGGGCGAGTAGGCAGAGTCCTTCAGTGCCCCCGTGCGGCGCCCCACCACGCCTCGGATCTCTGTGCGATGTGATTGAACAGGCCTGAAGCCAAGACAATAAGCGCATGAAGCAAGGTAGCCTGGCCTGAGCAACACCATCAAGCGCACCCGCAAGCGCGAGTTCCTCGACGCCATGGCAATGGTTGTTCCTTGCTGGCATCTATTGCCCTCACCCCTGTCGCTGCCCCGCACACTCGCCTACCGCCCAATCCCTGAACGCCTTCACCAACGGCGTCTGCGCCCGCGCCTCGGGGTAGACCAGGTAATACGCATCGGTGCTCGTCAGCACCTGGTCCGACAGCTCCACCAGACTCCCCGCCGCCAGTTCCTGCTCGATCAGAAAGCGCGGCAACAGCGCCGCGCCCAGGTGGGAGACCGCGGCCTGGGCGATCATGGAGAAGTGTTCGGACTGGGGGCCGCGCAGGGCCAAGGCGGTGGGGGCGCCCACCAGCGCGAACCATTCGGCCCATTGCGTGGGGCGGGTGCTTTGCTGCAGCAGCACCACGCGGGTCAAGTCCTGCGGAGTGCGGATGTCGTGGCGGTCGCGGTAGCTGGGGCTGCACACGGGCACGGTTTCTTCGTGCATCAGGTATTCGCACACGGCGCCGGCCCAGTGCGGTGCGCCGAAGTGGATGGCCGCGTCAAACGGCGTGCCCGCAAAGTCAAAGGGCTCGGTGCGGGCCGAGAAGTTGACCATGGCCTCGGGGTGCAGCGCCATGAACCCACCCAGCCGCGGGATGAGCCAGCGCGTACCCAGCGTGGGCAGCACGGCCAGGTTGAGCAGGCCGTCGGCGCTGGAGAAAGCCATGGCTTTTTGCGTGCTGGCCGACAGTTGCTGCAGCACGTTTTGCACGTCGGCGGCATAGACGCGGCCCGCGTCCGTCAGCACCATGCGTTGGCGCACGCGGTGGAAGAGGGCGGTGCCGATCTGCTCTTCGAGCTGGCGGATCTGGCGCGACACGGCGCTTTGCGTGAGGTGCAGTTCCTCGGCCGCGCGGGACACGCTCTGGTGGCGCGCCGCGGCCTCAAAGGCCAGCAGATCGGCGGTGGAGGGCAGGAAGGTGCGGCGCAGCAGGGTCATGCGTGGATCATGCGTTGGGGGAATGATGGGTGTTGGCAGTCTGTGCACTGGTTTGCGTTACAGCGCATACAGGGTATGCGCGAGCAGCGCTGCAATTTCAGGCACTTCATTCTCCATTGTGATGAAGTAGTTCCATTTTTTTGCTATCCATTGGGGCGGTATTGGCGGATATTGGTGCATTCATGGCGTGGGTTCTCTTGCGCTGTTGTGTTTCTCCACACCCTTTTCACTTTTGCGAGCCGCCATGCCTGCAACCCTTACCGCCGCTTCCCTGGTGTCCAAAGCCGATCAACTGCTGCAGCGCCTGGGCGTGCCCCGTGCGGCCTACACGGGAGGCACGCTGGCTGCGCGCTCACCCATCACGGGCGAGGTGCTGGCCCAGGTGCTGCAGCACAGCCCTGCCGACGCCACCGCCGCCATCGGCCGCGCACATGCGGCCTTCCAGGCGTGGCGCAATGTGCCCGCACCGCGCCGGGGCGAGCTGGTGCGCCTGCTGGGCGAAGAGCTGCGCGCCGCCAAGGCGGACCTGGGCCTGCTGGTGAGCATCGAGGCGGGCAAGATTCCGTCCGAAGGCCTGGGCGAGGTGCAGGAGATGATCGACATCTGCGACTTTGCCGTGGGCCTGTCGCGCCAGCTGTACGGCCTGACGATGGCCACCGAGCGCCCGGGCCACCGCATGATGGAAACTTGGCACCCGCTGGGCGTGTGCGGCGTGATTTCGGCCTTCAACTTCCCGGTGGCTGTGTGGTCGTGGAACGCGGCGCTGGCGTTGGTGTGCGGTGATTCGGTGGTGTGGAAACCGTCCGAGAAAACCCCGCTCACCGCCCTGGCCACGCACGCCATTGCGCAGCGTGCGATGGCGCGGTTTGGAAGCGATGCGCCCGCGGGCCTGCTGGAGCTGATCGTGGGCCAGCGCGACATTGGCGAAGTGCTGGTGGATGACGCCCGCGTGCCCGTGCTGTCGGCCACGGGCTCCACCGCCATGGGCCGCGCGGTCGGGCCGCGCCTGGCAGCGCGTTTTGCACGCGGCATTCTGGAACTGGGGGGCAACAATGCGGCCATCGTGGCACCCACGGCGGATCTGGACCTGGCCCTGCGCGGCATTGCGTTCGCCGCCATGGGCACGGCGGGCCAGCGCTGCACCACGCTGCGCCGCCTGTTTGTGCACGAGAGCGTGTACGACCAACTGGTGCCCCAACTGGCCAAGGTGTATGCCAATGTGCAGGTGGGTGACCCGCGCGCGCCCGGCACGCTGGTGGGCCCGCTGATCGACCGCGCTGCATTTGACGGCATGCACAAGGCGCTGGAGCAAAGCCGCGCGCTGGGCGCCACGGTACACGGCGGTGGCCGCGTGGAAGGTGTGGGTGGTGCGGATGCCTACTACGTGCGCCCCGCGCTGGTGGAGCTGCAAAAACACGAAGGCCCCGCGCTGCACGAGACCTTTGCGCCCATCCTGTACGTGGTGCGCTACCGCACCATCGACGAAGCCATTGCCATGAACAACGCCGTGGGTGCAGGCCTGTCGTCGTCGATCTTCACGCTCAACGTGCGCGAGGCCGAGCTGTTCATGTCGGCCGCCGGTTCGGACTGCGGCATCGCCAACGTGAACATCGGGCCCAGCGGTGCCGAGATTGGCGGCGCGTTTGGCGGCGAGAAGGAAACCGGCGGTGGGCGTGAAGCGGGCTCGGACAGCTGGAAGGCCTACATGCGCCGTGCCACCAACACCATCAACTACTCCACCGCACTGCCGCTGGCGCAGGGCGTTACGTTTGACGTGTAACCCACGCGCTGCTGGCACCGCCCATGTTGACCGTTAAGGCCTCACACCCCATCGTCATCATTGGCGGTGGCGTCATTGGCAGCGCGATTGCGTACTTCCTCACGCTGCAGCAGCCGGGCTGTGAAGTGGTGGTGGTCGAGCGCGATCCGACCTACGCGCGGGCATCCTCCGCGCTGTCGGCCAGCTCCATCCGCCAGCAGTTTTCCACCGACATCAACATCCAGATATCGGCGTTTGGCATCGGTTTTCTGCGCAACGTGGGCCAGCTGCTGGCGTGCCATGGCGACGTGCCTGATATTGGTCTGCACGAAGGTGGCTACCTGTACCTGGCCACCCAGGCCGGTGAGGCCACGTTGCGCGAGAACCATGCACTGCAAAAGCAGCACGGTGCCGATGTGGCGCTGCTGGGCCCGCAGCAACTGGCCGAGCGCTTTCCATGGCTGGCGCTGCAGGATGTGGTGCTGGGCTCGCTGGGCCTGTCGGGCGAGGGCTGGTTCGATGGGTATCTGCTGCTCACGGCCCTGCGCAAGAAGGCGCAGAGCCAGGGCGTGCGCTACGTGGCCGATGAGGCCGTGGGGCTGGACACGGCGGCCAGTGACGGCGTGTTGCATGTGAACGCGGTGCGCCTGCACAGCGGTGCCGTGCTGCCCTGTCGCTGCGCCGTGAACGCCGGAGGTCCCTGGGCAGCTGCTATTGCCGGCTGGGCGGGCATTGACCTGCCCGTGGTCGGCAAGCGCCGCACGGTGTTCAACCTCGCCAGCCCTGCCGCGCTGCCGGGCTGCCCACTGCTGATCGACACCAGCGGCATCTGGCTGCGACCGGAGGGCAAGGGCTTTATCTGCGGCTTTACCCCCGCGCCAGAAAACGATGCCGACTTTGCCCCGCTGGAGCCCGAGTACGCCGCGTTCGAGGACCACATCTGGCCCACGCTGGCCGAGCGCATTCTCGGCTTTGAGGCACTGCGCATGCAGGGCGCCTGGGCGGGCTACTACGAGATGAACACCTTTGACCACAACGCGTTGCTGGGCCCGCACACCGCTTGCGACAACCTGGTGTTTGCCAACGGCTTCTCGGGCCATGGCCTGCAGCAGTGCCCGGCTGTGGGGCGCGGCCTGGCCGAATGGATTCTGACCGGCCGCTACCAGAGCCTGGACTTGTCGCCGCTGTCCATCGAGCGCATTGCGCGCCACCAGCCGCTGCGCGAAAAGAACGTGATCTGAGTTCCGCTTTTCTCAACCTGCCATCCACAACACACAAGGAGACAACGACATGGCATCTTTCCGCAAGGCAACGCTCACTGCGCTTGCCGCAGGTCTGGCATTCGCGTGCACGGCATTGGCCCCCGCGCATGCCCAGGCCCCTGGCACCAGCACGCTCGACAAGATCAAGGCATCGGGCAAGGTGGTGCTGGGCGTGCGCGAGACTTCGCCGCCCATGGCCTATGCGCTGGGCGCCAACGAGAAGTACGTGGGCTACCACGTCGAGTTGTGCGAGCGCGTGCTCAAGGAAATCGTGCCCCAGGCCAAGCTCGAATACATTGCCGTGACCGCGCAGAACACCTTGCCCCTGGTGCAAAACGGCACGCTGGACATTGGCTGCGGCCCCACCACCAACAACACCGCGCGCCAGCAGCAGGTGGCCTTTGCCGTGACCACCTACGTGAGTGAAGTGCGCATGGCCGTGCGCAAGGATTCGGACCTCAAATCCATCAGCCAATTGGGCAACCGCACCATTGCGGCCTCCACGGGTACAACCGCCGTGCAGCTGCTGCGCAGGCAAGAGCGCACGCTGGGCGCCCCCATCAAGACGGTGCTGGGCAAGGACCACCACGAGAGCTTCATGCTGCTGGAATCCGGCCGCGCCGACGCCTTTGTGTTGGACGACAACCTGCTGGCCGGGATGATTGCCAACTCCAAGGACCCATCGGCCTACCGCATCGTGGGCGAGCCCCTGGGCGCCGAGCCCATTGCCCTGCTGTTCCGCAAGGACGACCCCACTTTCAAGGCGGCGGTAGACGGCGTGCTCACCAAGTTCATGCAAAGCGGCGAGATGGAAAAGATCTACACCAAGTGGTTCGTGGCCCCCATTCCGCCCAAGAAAGTGAGCCTGAACCTGCCGCTGGGCACCATGCTGCGCCAGCTGTTTGCCGCCCCCAACGACAAACCCCTGGAGACTTACCAGCAATGAACGCGTCCATCCCCGCCACGGCCTTCCGCGCAGCCGACCGCCTGGGCGCCATCGGCGTCTCGGAAATCGTGCGCCTGACGCAAGAAGCCAACCAGCTCAAGCGCCAGGGCCAGCCCGTGATCGTGCTGGGCCTGGGCGAGCCGGACTTCGACACGCCGGACTACATCCTGGAGGCCGCGCAGCAGGCCATGGCGCGGGGGGAGACGCACTACACGGTGCTGGATGGCACGGCCGAACTCAAGGCCGCCATCCAGCACAAGTTCCAGCATGACAACGGGCTCAGCTTTGCGCTCAATGAGATCACCGCCGGTGCCGGTGCCAAGCAGATCCTCTACAACGCGCTGATGGCCACGGTGAACCCCGGTGACGAGGTGATCCTGCCCGCGCCGTACTGGACCTCGTACGCCGACATGGTGTTGATTGCGGGGGGCGTGCCCGTTGTCGTGCCCTGTACCGAGGCCAATGGCTTTCGCGTCACGCCCGAGCAGCTGGAGGCTGCCATCACGCCGCGCACGCGCTGGGTGTTCATCAACTCGCCGTCCAACCCCAGCGGCGCGGCCTACAGCGCCGAGCAATTGCGCCCCGTGCTGGAGGTGGTGGAGCGCCACCCGCGGGTGTGGCTGCTGGCGGACGATATCTACGAACACATCCTGTACGACGGCCGCGCGTTTGCCACGCCGGCCGCCGTGCGGCCTGCGCTGCGCGAGCGCACGCTGACGGTGAACGGCATCTCCAAGGCCTATGCCATGACGGGCTGGCGCCTGGGCTATGGCGCAGGCCCCAAGGCACTCATCGCGGCCATGGCCGTGGTGCAGAGCCAGGCCACGTCGTGCCCCTCGTCCATCAGCCAGGCGGCGGCCGTGGCGGCGCTGACCGGCCCGCAGGACGTGGTGGCCGCGCGCTGCCGCACGTTTCAGGCGCGGCGCGATCTGGTGGTGGCGTCGCTCAATACATCGCCAGGACTGCGCTGCCGCGTGCCCGAGGGCGCTTTCTACACCTTTGCCAGTTGCGAAGGCGTGCTGGGCCGCACCACGCCCGGCGGCATGCTGCTGCGCACCGATGCCGACTTCTGCGCCTACCTGCTGCGTGAGCACCATGTCGCCGTGGTGCCCGGCGGCGTGCTGGGGCTGGCGCCATACTTCCGCATCTCGTACGCTGCATCTACCGCCGACTTGCAAGAAGCCTGCGCGCGCATCCAGCGCGCCTGCCGGGCACTGTTCTGAATTTTTGATCCGATACCGCTGATATGAACACGACCTCCCTTACCCCTCGCACCGGCGGCCAGATACTGGTGCAGCAGCTCATCACCCACGGCGTGAGGCAGCTCTTTTGCGTGCCCGGCGAAAGCTACCTGGCCGTGCTCGACGCCCTGCACGATGCGCAGATTGCCGTCACCGTGTGCCGCCAGGAGGGCGGCGCGGCCATGATGGCCGAGGCGCAGGGCAAGCTCACCGGCCAGCCCGGCATCTGCTTTGTGACGCGCGGGCCGGGTGCCACCAATGCTTCGGCAGGCATTCACATTGCGCACCAGGACTCGACCCCCATGATCTTGTTCGTGGGCCAGGTGGCGCGCGGCGCCATGGGGCGCGAGGCGTTTCAGGAGCTCGACTACAGCGCCGTGTTCGGCACCATGGCCAAGTGGGTGGTGCAGATCGACGATCCGGCGCGCGTGCCCGAGCTGGTCTCGCGCGCCTTCCATGTGGCCACCTCCGGCCGCCCCGGCCCTGTGGTGGTGGCACTGCCGGAGGACATGCTGACCGAAGCCGCTGCGGTGGCCGATGCATCGCCTTACCAGGTGACGGAGACGCACCCCGGCGCCGTACAGATGGCCGAGCTTTTTCAGCGCCTGCAAGCTGCGAAGAGCCCTGTGGCGATTCTGGGCGGCAGCCGCTGGTCCGAGCAGGCCGTTCGCGAGTTCACCGCGTTCGCTGAGGCGTGGTCGTTGCCGGTGTACTGCTCGTTCCGCCGCCAGATGTTGTTTCCAGCCACACACGCGTGCTACGGCGGCGACCTGGGCCTGGGCGTGAACCCCAAGCTGCTGGCGCGCATCCAGGCGTCGGACCTGGTGCTGGTGGCGGGCGGGCGCCTGTCTGAAGTGCCCTCGCAGGGCTATGAGCTGTTCGGCATTCCCACGCCTGCGCAGTCCTTCGTGCATATTCATGCTGACGCCGATGAGCTGGGCAAGCTCTATCGCCCCACACAGGCCATCCACGCCACACCGCAGGCATTCACTGCGGCGCTGAATGCGGTGCGCCCCACGGCCGGTGTGCCCTGGAAGGCACACACCGAAGCCGCTCACGCGGAGTATTTGGCCTGGAGCGACCCGGCACCCATCCGCATCCCCGGTGACTTGCAGATGGGCCAGGTGATGCAGCATCTGAAGGACGTGCTACCGGCCGACGCCATCTTCTGCAACGGCGCGGGCAACTTCGCCACCTGGGTGCACCGCTTCTGGCCGTTCACCACCTATGCGAGCCAACTGGCGCCCACCAGCGGTTCCATGGGCTACGGCCTGCCCGCCGGTGTGGGCGGCAAGCGCCTGTGGCCGCAGCGCGAGGTGCTGGTGTTTGCGGGTGATGGCGACTTCCTCATGCACGGCCAGGAGTTCGCCACCGCCGTGCAATACGGCCTGCCCCTCATCGTGGTGCTGCTGGACAATGCCATGTACGGCACCATTCGCATGCACCAGGAGCGCGAGTACCCCGGCCGCATCAGCGCCACACAGCTCAAGAACCCCGACTTCAAGGCCTATGCCCAGGCCTTCGGCGGCCACGGCGAGCGTGTGGAGCGCACCGCAGATTTCGCCCCCGCCCTGGCCCGCGCGCGTGCCAGTGGCCTGCCGAGCGTGCTGCACTGCCTGATCGACCCGGAGGCCATCACGCCCACCGGTACACTGCAGGGCATTCGCAGCGCAGCGCTCGCCAAGCAGTAGCGGACGTCGGGCAATTACGGGGTTGCTGATGCTGGCCTTCATCGGGGTGGGGGAGCGTGTGGCGCGTGGCCGGCGGTAGTGCTCCAGGCAGTGGCGGGGTGATCGCAAGGCCCTGGATGGCAAGCCGCCGCGCACAATACCGGGTGTGACCGCCGCCGAGACCGATTTGCCTGCCGAACTTCCGCCCGCACAGCCTGCCTCAGGCGGCAAGCTGCGCCGCATCGCCCATCTCGACATGGATGCGTTCTTTGCCTCCGTCGAGTTGCTGCGCTACCCGCAGCTCAAGGGCCTGCCGGTGGTGATTGGCGGTGGGCGGCGCAAGGTGGACGATTGGCTGCTGCAAAGCCCCGATGGCACGGGGCCGCGTGAGCCGCGCTTTATTCCCGTGGCCGATTTCCCGTTGCTCAAGGATTACGTGGGCCGGGGTGTGATCACCACCGCCACCTATGCCGCGCGGCAGTTTGGCGTGGGCTCGGCCATGGGCATGATGAAGGCCGCGCGGCTGTGCCCTCAGGCCATCGTGCTGCCGGTGGACTTTGACGAGGTGCGCAAATACTCGCGCCTGTTCAAGCGCACCATCACCGAGATCGCGCCGGTGATGCAGGACCGGGGCGTGGACGAGGTCTATATCGACTTCACCGATGTGCCCGGAGGCCAGCGCGAGGGCGGGCGTGTGCTGGCCCGCCTCATCCAGAAAAGCATTTTCGACGCCACGGGCCTGACCTGCTCGATCGGCGTGGCGCCCAACCGCCTGCTGGCCAAGATGGCCAGCGAGTTCCACAAGCCCAACGGGATCTCCATCGTTTACGCAGAGGACCTGCAAGCCCGCATCTGGCCACTGCATGTGCGCAAGATCAACGGCATCGGCCCCAAGGCGGGCGAAAAACTGGCGCGGCTGGGTATCGAGACCATCGGCCAGCTGGCGGCACAGGATGCGCAATGGCTGATGGGCCATTTCGGCCAATCGACCGGCGCCTGGATGCACCGCGTGGCCTGGGGCCAGGACGACAGCCCCGTGGTGACCGAGAGCGAGCCCGTGAGCATGAGCCGCGAGACCACGTTCGAGCGCGACCTGCACGCCGTGCGCGACAAGGCCGAGCTCTCGCGCATCTTCACCGACCTGTGCCAGCGTGTGGCCGAGGACCTGCAGCGCAAGGGCTACGTGGGTAAAACCATTGGCATCAAGCTGCGCTATGACGACTTCAGGATTGCCACGCGCGACCAGACCATTGCGGAACCCACGCACGACGCGGCCACCATCCGCCGCGTGGCCGGGCTGTGCCTCAAGCGCGTGCCGCTGGACCGTCGTCTGCGGCTGCTGGGCGTGCGGGTGGGCGCGCTGGTGCGCCTGTCCGAGCACCCGCTGGCAGGCGGCGAGCCCGTTGCCGCCAGCACCCGCCCCGCGCGCAAGGCAGATCCGCACACCGCGCCGCTGTTTTGACCCTGCTGCGCTCCACCGTCGGGCACGGCCACTCCTGCGCCGGGCGGGTGAAAAACCGCCGCAAGGACGGCGGTATCTACGAGGTGCGGGCCAACGTCCCGTCCACCATGGAAAACGGCAAGCCGCGCGCCTGGCTGTCGGTGCGCACCAAGCCGGCCGAGGTGCGGCAGGCCGGACAACGCCATGAAATGCATACCCTGCGCCGGGAGGTCAGCGGTATTTCTTGACGAATTCTTACAAAAAACTTACAGTGATTTTCCCGTTTTTCGGGAGATCACCGTGACCCTGAACGAGCTGCAACGCATCAAGCAGTGGCATGTTGCGCACAAGGCAGACCACCCGCTGGAGTACCACCTGTGGGACCTGGTGCTGACGCTATGGGTGCTGGGCTGGGTGGGCTGGTTCCCCATCTGCACCTTGGGCGATCCGTGCACCGTGCCGGTGTGCCTGATCGGCATTTTTGCACCCAGCCTGTATGTGACTTGGCGCACGCGTGCGCACTTGCACCACACCTTGCGGTGCGACTGGATCGATGTGCCGGGATGACGTTTAGAGTCTGTTGACGATCTCCCACGCGATCCCCTGCGAGATCGTAAACAGGCGCTTACTGGCGCGCCGTGCGCACGTTGCTCGGCAGGCCCTGCGGATGGCTGGTGCGCAGCGGGTTGATGTCCAGGCCGCCGCGGCGCGTGTAGCGGGCATACACCGTGAGCTTGATGGGTTGGCAGCGCGTCCAGATGTCCATGAAGATGCGCTCCACGCACTGTTCGTGGAATTCGTTGTGGTTGCGAAAGCTCACCAGGTACTGCAGCAGCCCTTCCTGGTGGATCTGCGGGCCGCTGTAGGCAATCTGCACGCTGCCCCAGTCGGGCTGGCCGGTCACGAGGCAGTTGCTCTTGAGCAGGTTGCTGGTGAGCACCTCGGACACCGGGGCTTCGCCCAGCGCTGCGGTCAGCAGCTCGGGGGCGGGCTGGTAGCGCGTGCATTCCACATCCAGGCGGTCCAGGCTCAGGCCATCGAGTTCGTGCACGGGCTCGCGGTCGAACAGCTCGGGCAGCAGCAGCTTGACCCCCACGGTGGCCGGGTGCTCGGCGCCGCGCCACACGGCTTCGCTGATGTCGGCGCGGATGCGCGCCTGCACCTCGGCTGCGTCGGCAAAGCGCGTGTTGTTGAAGCTGTTGAGGTAGAGCTTGAACGACTTGCTTTCGACGATGTTGGGCGTTTCGCAGGGCACGGTGATGTGTGCCAGCGCCACCTGCGGTTTGCCGCGCGCATTCAGCCACGACAGCTCGAATGCCGTCCACAGGTCGGCCCCGAAGAAGGGCGCTGCGCCCGCAATGCCGATCTCGGCACGCTTGCCCGCGCGCGGTATGGGAAACAGCAACGAGGTGTCGTACTGGTCGGCGTACGCCGATGCCTTGCCCAGCTGGGATTGTTCCGGTGTGGTCATGGTGAATCCTTGTGCTATTTATTGAATCAATAGCTGTTAGCGCTTTATCTATAAGCACTGCAACCTGTTCTTACTTGAATTCCCGTTCGCGCAGCCACTTGGTGGCGATCCACTTGTCGCCCGCGATCACCGGCGCGCCGCCATGCAGCGTGCGGGTGGACGGGTCGGGGCGCGCGTAGCTGAAGAACACGGCGTTGCCGCGCTGCGGCGCCACCTCGATCTGCGCTTCCGGAAAGGTGGTGGCGCCGCCTTTTTCGGGCGTGTTCAGGTACATCACCAGCGTGCCCACGCGCTGCCCGCCACGCCGCACGATGGTGGAGGTGCCGGGCTCGCGGGGGTCGAAATAGTCGTAATGCGGCTTGTATTCGGCCCCGGGGCGGTAGTGCAGCACCTGCAGGCCCTCGCCATTCTCGACGGGCCAGTGCAGCAGGCGGGCAATGCGTGCTTCGATGCGCGCTATCAGCGGGCTCTCGCCACGCTGGAAGAACATGCCATCACTGGTGCGGTCGTCGTTGACTTCCTCGCCGCCCGTCTGCGTGGCCACCGTGAGCGAGCGGGCCATGCGCGGCGCGGCGCCAGCGATCAGGGCGTCGCACTCTTCGGGCGAGAGCAGGTGGCCAAACACCACGATGCGCGGCTGGGCCATGGTCAGCAGCACATGCGCGGTGCGGTCGCCGCAATCCACCAGGACAGGGGAGTCATGCAGCCAGGGTTCGGGTACCCGTGGCGCGGCCGGCGGGCCCTTGGGGGTGGCCATGGCGTCGAGGTGTTCCTGCAGCGTGATCTCCAGCACATCGGCGGCCAATGCCTCGTTCCAGCCCGCATCGCGCAGGGACTGCAGCATCGCGGGTGCCGCGTGGCCGGCCTGGGCCTGGGCCCTGATCCAGCGGCGCAGCTCGGGTGTGATGGCCTGCCGTGCGGCGCTGCGGCGCTGGGGGCTTGCAGCGGTGGTGTGCGGGTGCTGGTCAGAACGCGATGCCATGGCGGTCGTTCAACAGGGGCAGGGTTTCGTGCGGATTTACGCGGTGGACGCGGTCTTGCGCCGGAACACCAGGCGCTCGGGTTCGGAAGAGGCCGCAGCGAATGCGTAGCCTTCCAGATCGAATGCCTGCAGCTGGTGCGGGGTGGCCATGCGCTGCGTGATGGCATGGCGCGCCATCAGTCCGCGCGCGCGCTTGGCATAAAAGCTGATGATCTTGTAGGCACCGCCTTTCCAGTCCTCGAACACGCATTCGATGACGCGCGCCTTGAGCGCCTTGCGGTCCACGGCCTTGAAATACTCCTGCGAGGCCAGGTTGACCAGCACGGGCGTGGTGTCGGATTGCAGGCGGTGGTTGAGGTGCTCGGCAATCTGGCGGCCCCAGAACTGGTAGAGGTTGCTGCCCGCATCGGTGACCAGGCGCGTGCCCATCTCCAGCCGGTAGGGCTGCATCCAGTCGAGCGGTCGCAACACGCCATACAGGCCACTGAGGATGGCCAGGTGGCGCTGCGCCCAGTCCAGGTCGGGCGCAGTGAGTGTGCGGGCCTGCAGGCCTTCGTACACGTCGCCGTTGAAGGCCAGCAGCGCCTGGCGCGCGTTGGTGGCGGTGAATTTCGGTTGCCAGACTTCGTAGCGCGCCACGTTCAGGGCGGCAAGCGTGTCGCTCAGGCCCATCAGCGACGCGATGTCCTGGGGCGATTTCTGGCGCAGCACCTCGATCAGCTGCGCAGACTGCGGCACGAACTGCGGCAGGGTGTGCGGCAGATCCGCGGGCAGAGGTGTTGCGTAGTCGAGCGATTTGGCGGGAGACAGCAGGAACAGCATGGTGGGGCGTGGTGGTCCGGGGATCTCGGAAAGGAAGGCGGTCAATAAAAAAGAGCAGACAGAGGCACAAGGGACCCCAATGAAAGAAGGCGGCCTGGGCCGCCTTCCTTCTTGGTTACTGCATCAGGCAGCCGGGGGCTGCTCAAAAGGCAGCGTCATGGCCGACAGGTCGCGGCGGGTTTCCACCAGCACCAGCGGGCCTTCGTCCAGCACCACGGCGGGCGGACGCTCGCGTGGCACACGGATGGGCTGTGGCTCGGCTGCAATTGCTGCCTGCACGGCGGCGATCTTTTCTGCATCCGAGTTCACCCACTGCAATCCGGATGCGGCAGCCACCTGCTGCAGGGCATCGAGCGGCAGCGTGAAGCCCTGGACGCGTGGCATGCCTTGGGTGGCAGGCGCTGCAGCAGGGACCGGTGCCGCCACCGGTGCGGGTACGGCCACCGGTGCAGGCGCGGGCGCGGCGGCCATGGGTGCTGGCGCTGCGGGGACTGGCGCAGGCGTCAGCGTCGGTGCGGGGACGGGTGCGGGTTCCTGTGCCGGTGCCTGGACTGCCGGGGCAGTGTCAAAGTAGCTGCGGCGTGCGGGCTCTGGCTGGGCTTCGGCGGCCGGGGCAGCCACTGCGGCCGACGAATCCGACTCCATCCGTGCGGGGGCCGTCGGCTCCACGGTGTCGCGGGGAGCGCGCTCCCCGCGCTCACGCCGGTCGCGGCCATAACGGTCGCGCGAGCGGCGCTCGCGGCGCTCGTCGCTGGCCGGGGCGGTGTCGTTGCCGGTCAGGTCCAGATCGGGCAGCGATGCCAGCGGGGTGGTATCCACAAAGTCGGCGGCGGGGACGCCGGTGTCTCGCGGGGCTTCGGCCGCGCGGGGGGTACGCTCGCCACGTTCCCGGCGACCCTGGCCTTCGCCGCGCTCACGGCGGGGGCCGCGCTCGCCACGGGGCGGGTTGCCGGCCGCTTCGGCGCCATTGCCGTCCGGACCGGTCACCTGCGCCTGGATGGCGGTCTGGGCGGCGGTGTTGTCGGTGTCGGCAGCGGTGGCGTTGTTGCGGGGCTCGGCATCGCGGCGGCCTCGGCCGCCCTCACGGCTTTCACGGCCTTCGCGTCCATTGCGGCCTTCTCCTTCGCCACGGGGCGGACGGCCTTCGCCATCGCGCGGTGCCCGGCCTTCGGCCGAGCGCTCACTGCGGCGGCCACGGCCTTCGCCGGTGCCTTCGCGGTTGCCGTCACGGGGTGCTCCGTCGCGCTGGCCGTCCCGGTTGCCATCGCGGCCACCACGGCGGCCGCGGCCTTCGCCGTTGCGACCTTCGCGGCGGGGTTCACCGCGCGTGCCGGCTTCAGCGGGTGCAGCGGCAGAAGCGGGGGCCACCACCGGCGCGGGTGCCGGGCTGTCACCCATGCCAAACAGGCTCTTGAGCCAGCCGAAGAAGCCCTGTTCCTGAGGCTTCGCAGCAGCGGGGGCGGCGGCTTGTGCCGGGGCGGCAGTGGCAGGGCGCTGGCCGGCGCGCGGTGGGCGCGCGGCGACTTCGGGGCGGGGCTCGCGCGGTTCGGCCACGGGGGCTGGCGCGTCAGGCAGCACACCCTTGATCACAGGGGTTTGCTTGTTGGTCGGCTCTTGCGAGCGGCGCGTCACGGCCATGGGGTCTTCCACTTCTTCGGCGAGCTTGTAGCTGGCTTCGATGTGGTCCAGGCGTGGGTCGTCGTGCTTGAGGCGTTCCAGGCGGTAGTTGGGGGTTTCCAGCGTCTTGTTGGGCACCATCAGCACGGCCACGCGCTGCTTGAGTTCGATCTTGGCGATCTCGGTGCGCTTTTCGTTCAGCAGGAACGAGGCCACTTCCACCGGCACCTGGCAGTGCACGGCGGCCGTGTTGTCCTTCATGGACTCTTCCTGGATGATACGCAGGATCTGCAGGGCCGAGGATTCGGTGTCGCGGATGTGACCCGAGCCGCCGCAACGGGGGCAGGGGATGGACGAGCCTTCGGAGAGGGCTGGCTTCAGGCGCTGGCGGCTCATTTCCATCAGGCCGAACTTGCTGATGGTGCCGAACTGCACGCGGGCGCGGTCCTGGCGCAGTGCGTCGCGCAGGCGGTTTTCCACTTCGCGGCGGTTCTTCGACTCTTCCATGTCGATGAAGTCGATCACGATCAGGCCGCCCAGGTCGCGCAGGCGCATCTGGCGGGCCACTTCGTCGGCGGCTTCCAGGTTGGTGCGGGTGGCGGTTTCCTCGATGTCGCCGCCCTTGATGGCGCGGGCGGAGTTCACGTCCACGCTGACCAGCGCTTCGGTGTGGTCGATCACGATGGCGCCGCCCGAGGGCAGTTGCACGGTGCGGGCGTAGGCCGATTCGATCTGGTGCTCGATCTGGAAGCGGCTGAACAGGGCGGCGTCGTCGCGGTAGCGCTTCACGCGGGCGGCATGTTCGGGCATGACATGCGCCATGAACTGCTGCGCCTGCTCGTAGATGTCGTCGGTATCGATGAGGATGTCACCGATGTCGTTGTTGAAGTAGTCGCGGATCGCGCGGATGACGAGGCTCGATTCCTGGTAGATCAGGAAGGCGCCCTTGCCGCCCTTGGCGGCGCCGTCGATGGCATTCCACAATTTCAGCAGGTAGTTCAGGTCCCACTGCAGTTCGGGCGCGCTGCGGCCGATGCCGGCGGTGCGGGCAATGATGCTCATCCCGTTCGGGTATTCGAGCTGGTCCATCGCCTCCTTGAGCTCGGCGCGGTCCTCGCCCTCGATGCGGCGCGAAACGCCACCACCGCGGGGGTTGTTGGGCATCAGCACCACATAACGGCCGGCCAGCGAGACGAAGGTGGTCAGGGCCGCGCCCTTGTTGCCACGCTCTTCCTTCTCGACCTGGACCAGCAGTTCCTGGCCTTCCTTGATCACTTCATTGATGCGCGCCTGGCTGGGCGAGACACCCGCGGCGAAGTAGCTGCGCGAGATTTCCTTGAACGGCAGAAAGCCATGGCGGTCTTCGCCGTAGTCGACGAAGCAGGCTTCCAGCGAAGGCTCGACGCGCGTGACGACGGCCTTGTAGATGTTTCCCTTGCGCTGCTCGCGCCCTTCGATTTCGATTTCGTAGTCGAGGAGCTTTTGTCCGTCGACGATGGCCAGGCGCCGTTCTTCGGGCTGCGTGGCGTTGATGAGCATCCGCTTCATGATGCGATTCCTTTGCGTGTTTTACGGAGGGCAGCGGCGCAGCCAACAGGGCTGCGCGGGCTGCCACCCGCAGTTCCAAACCAAAAACAAGCTCTATCGGAGCTGTAAATGCCTGGACTGACGCATTGAAACGAAGGGAATTGCCGGGGATGACGCAGTGCCGTCGAGCGCTAGCTCAACGGGGGCGGCAAGGGCGGGTGGATGGGGGCGAGTGGGATTGTGCGCAGTTTTGCTATTGAAATAATAGCTGTGTGCGCAGGCAGGCTGCGCGCTATAGGCAATATGACGCCCAAAAGCGGGGGCAAGCGCCACCGCCAGAGAGTCAATATCCATGCCATCAGCAACCACATGCTCGCTTCGATCCGCTGGCAGATTGCGCCCTGGTGGGGCGAATCTGCCAGCTTGGAGGATTCCGTATCAGTGTTTCAATTTGTCAGCCCGCTGCACGGTGTACAGGCCACTGCAGGCATCTGGCCTGCAATCTGCCGGTACAACGCCCGCTGGCATCGACCTGCCTGCGCAAATGCAAGGGCTGTGTGGACTAAACTCCAGACAAATCAACCACTTACATATTGACGCGCAGGTGAAACACATTATAGGGGGCAAACCACCATCCGACCGTACTCCCGGCGCTCCCGCTCCTGCGGCACGCCTGGTGGAGGTCGACGAAGACTCCGCTGGCCAGCGCCTCGACAATTTCCTGCTGCGCCAGCTCAAAGGCGTGCCCAAAACCCATGTCTATCGCATCATCCGCAGTGGGGAAGTGCGCATCAACAAGGGCCGTGTCAACGCCGACACCCGCGTGGAGGTGGGCGATGTGGTGCGCCTGCCGCCCGTGCGCATTTCCGACAAGGTCGCCGAAAAAGCCGAGCGGCCCGCGCCGGCGCGCGAATTTCCCATCCTGCTCGAAGACGAGCACCTGATCGCCCTGGACAAGCCCGCCGGCGTGGCCGTGCATGGCGGCAGCGGGGTGAGCTTTGGCGTGATCGAGCAACTGCGCCAGGCACGGCCGCAGGCCCGATTTCTGGAATTGGTGCACCGGCTCGACCGCGAGACCTCGGGCATTTTGCTGGTGGCCAAGAAGCGGTCAGCGCTCACTCACCTGCAAGACCAGTTCCGCGAACGTGAAACTGGCAAGACCTATCTGGCGCTGGTGACGGGGGCCTGGGCACACAACAAGAAGGTGATCGACCAGCCGTTGCACAAATACCTGCAGGCCGACGGCGAGCGCCGGGTGCGTGTGACCACGGCCGATGACCCCGACGGCATGCGCTCCATCACGCTGGTCAAGGTGCGGCAGACGCTGCCCGCCCGCGCGGCGCAGGGCCTGCCCGCCATGAGCCTGCTGGAGGTGACCATCAAGACCGGTCGCACCCACCAGATCCGCGTGCACCTGGCAGCCCAAGGCCATCCCATCGTGGGGGACGACAAATATGGCGACTTTGACCTGAACAAGCGCCTGCAGAAACTGGGTATGCGGCGCATGTTCCTTCATGCCTGGCGGTTACAGTTCACGCACCCGGCCACCGGCGAACGCGTGCTGCTGAACGCTGAACTGCCGCCGGAACTGGCCGAATTTGTTCCCTCCGCCTGATTGCCCCATGCGTCCCACCACCCGCCCGCGCCGCTTTGACCTGATCGCTTTTGACTGGGATGGCACCCTGTTTGATTCCACCGCCATCATCGTGCGCAGCATCCAGGAGGCGGTGCGCGACGTGGGCGGCACCGTGCCCACCGACCAGGCTGCCGCCTATGTGATCGGGATGGCGCTCACGCAGGCGCTGGCCCATGCGGCACCCGATGTTCCGCCCGAAAAATACCCCGAGCTGGGCAGCCGCTACCGTTTCCACTACCTGCAGCACCAGGACGACCTGAACCTTTTTGCCGGCGTACTGCCGCTGCTGGCCGATTTGCGGGCGCAGGGCCACCTGCTGGCCGTGGCCACCGGCAAAAGCCGCCGGGGCCTGGACGAGGCGCTGCACTCCGTGCAGCTCAAGGGCGTGTTCGACAGCTCCCGCACCGCCGATGAAACCGCTGGCAAACCCCATCCCCTGATGCTGCAGGAGCTGATGGCCGAGCTGGATGTGGCACCCGAGCGCCTGCTCATGGTTGGCGACACCACCCACGACCTGCAGATGGCGCTGTCGGCCGGATGCGCCAGCGTGGGCGTGAGCTACGGTGCCCACGAACCTGAAGCCTTTGAGGTGCTGAATCCCCTGCATGTGGCCCACTCGGTGCGTGAGCTGCACGACTGGTTGCTGACCAACGCCTGAGGGGCCTGCCGTTGCGAGATCCTTGCTTGCCTGCCGTCCATGAGCACCGCTGATTCCGTCGCCATTGCGCTGTGCCGCAGCGTGGATCTCCAGGAGCGCCACCTGGCCGTGCCCTTTGATGTGGTGTACGCCGGGCAGACCTGCCGGGCCTTTGCCATCCGCTTCGAGGGGCGGCCCCATGCCTTCCTGAATCGCTGCACCCATGTGGCCATGGAGATGGACTACCAGCCCAACCGTTTTTTTGATGACACCGGCCAGTGGCTGCTGTGTGCCACCCATGGCGCGGCCTACCGGCCGGACACCGGCGCCTGCGCGGGCGGTCCCTGCCGCGGTGGGCTGGTCAAGATCACCCTGTCCGAAGTGGACGGGGTGGTGCACTGGCATACTGCCTACAACCTGCAACCCGTTGAGTTCTGACCCATGACCGACACCACCCGCATCGAACCCACAGGTTCTGGGAAAAATCCATCGCAAGCGACCGATCTGTGGGCGCAAGCAGCTACCAATCCGGAAGCGAAAGTGAGCGATGCATCGCGTGAGCCTGGCTGGGAACGGGCCACGCTGGAAAAGCTGGCCTTCGCTGCCCTCAGCGAGCAGCGCAGTGCCCGCCGCTGGAAGATTTTCTTTCGCCTGACCTGGATATTGTTGGCGCTGCTGTTGGCCTGGGCGGCCCTGTACCAGAGCACCGCCGGCCCCAGCAAGTCGGCGCCCCACACCGCCGTGGTGGACATCAAGGGCGAAATCGCTTCGGGCGCCGAAGCCAGCGCCGAGCTGGTGGTGGCGGCCATGCGCAGCGCCCTGGAGGACGAGGGCTCGCAGGCGCTGGTGTTGCTGATCAATTCGCCCGGCGGCAGCCCGGTGCAGGCGGGCATCATCAACGACGAGATCGTGCGCCTGAAGGCCAAGTACAACAAACCCGTGTATGCCGTGGTGGAAGAGACCTGCGCCTCGGCTGCCTATTACATCGCGGCGGCTGCCGACGAGATCTTTGTCGACAAGGCCAGCATCGTCGGCAGCATCGGCGTGCTGATGGATGGCTTCGGCTTTACCGGCACCATGGAGAAACTGGGCGTGGAGCGCCGCCTGCTCACCGCAGGCGAGAACAAGGGTTTCCTGGATCCGTTCAGTCCGCAGACCGAAAAGCAGCGTGCCTACGCCCTCACCATGCTCGACCAGATCCACCAGCAATTCATCAGCGTCGTGAAGGCCGGCCGGGGTGACCGCCTCAAGCCCACGCCCGAAACCTTCAGCGGCCTGTTCTGGACGGGCCAGCAGGCCATCGAGATGGGCCTGGCCGACAAACTGGGCAGCCTCGACTTCGTGGCGCGCGAAGTGGTCAAGGCCGAAGACATCATTGACTACACCCGCCGTGAAAACGTGGCCGAGCGCCTGGCCAAGCGTTTTGGCGCGGCGATGGGCGTGGGCGCGGCCAAGGCCCTGGCCACCACTGCCGCTCCGCAATTGCGTTGAATATTGCAGCCCCCGAGTGTTTGTTCGGGGCGTGCGGCAGAGTTGGCGAACAGGTGGGGAAACGAGCCGGCGTTTACGCTCGGCAATCCTTGCTTGCTATTAATCCATAGCAAAATCCTGCGGCCTCTTAGCGACCAAAGGCAAACACCACCGGCGTGCGATTGTCCGTAGGTATCGCCTGCTGGCGCCACTGGCGCACCAGCTGGCTGCGGATCTGCACCTGGGGCAGGGTCAGCCCCCCCGCCAGTGCCAGCCTGGTGTGCGGCTGCAGTGTCTGCACCAGGGCCTGCCACAGCGCCGCGTTGCGGTAAGGTGTTTCGATGAAGAGCTGCGTCTGCCCCGTCTTGAGTGCCAGCGATTCCAGCTCGCGGATGCGCTGGGTGCGCTCCTGCGCGTCTTGCGGCAGGTAGCCGGTGAAGGCGAAATTCTGGCCGTTCAGGCCGCTGGCGGCCAGCGCCAGCAGCAGCGAGACAGGGCCCACCAGCGGCACCACCGGGATGCCCAGGTCGTGCGCCGCGCGCACCACCGACGAGCCCGGGTCCGCCACGGCGGGCATGCCCGCTTCGCTGATCAGGCCCATGTCATGCCCCACCAGGGCGGCGGCCAGCAACGGCCGGGCGTCGAACGGGGTCGAACCCTTGCCGCCGTGGTCGCCTTTCTTGTGGACCTCGCGCGGCAGCTCGGTGATGGTTTGCTGTTGCAGCGAGGCGGTCAGCGGGTGCAGGGGCTCGATGCGCTTGAGGTAGGCGCGCGTGCTCTTGGCGTTTTCGCAGATCCAGTGCGTCAGGCGGGCGGCCGTTTTCAGGGTGCCGTCGGGCAGGGCATTCTGCAGGGGCGCCTGGGTGTCGCAGCCGAAATCGAGCGGCGCGGGCACCAGGTACAGCGTACCGTGGGTGGCGGCGTAACTTGGCGCCTCTGCCGGGGGTGTGGTGCGTGTGCTCATGGCAACACCAGGCCCGCGGCGCGCAGCATGCGGCAGGTGCGGATCAGTGGCAGGCCGATCAGGGCGGTGGGATCGTCGTTCACGATGGCGTCGAGCAGTGCAATGCCCAGGCCTTCGCTTTTGGCGCTGCCGGCGCAGTCGTAGGGCTCTTCGGCGCGCAGGTAGCGCTCGATTTCATCGTCCGACAAGTGGCGAAAGCGCACCTCGACCGGTGCCAGGTCCACCTGCTCGAACCCGGTGGCGGCGCAGACCACGGCCACGGCTGTTTGAAAAATCACGGTCTGGCCGCGCATCTGGCGCAGCTGGGCCACCGCACGTTCGTGCGTGCCTGGCTTGCCCAGCGGGTGGCCGCCCAGGTCGGCGACCTGGTCGGAGCCGATCACCACTGCCTGCGGGTGCTGACGGGCCACTGCGTGGGCCTTGGCCAGCGCCAGGCGCAAGGCCAGGGCGCGGGGTGTTTCGCCAGCCAGCGGGGACTCGTCCACGTCGGGGGCTGTCACCGTGAAAGGCAGGTTCAGCCGCGACAGCAGCCCATGGCGGTAGCGCGATGTCGAGCCCAATACCAGTGGGCGTTGCGGGGTGTGGGATGGATGCATCGGCCGATTCTCTTACACTGCCGCCATGACCAAGGAATTCTCCCCCGACCGGCTCGATGTCAAGGCTTTCGCGCAGGCGGGCGGGCAGCTGTCCGGGCACGATTCGCTGCTGAAATACGAGCGGCTGTCCCAGGAGGCCAAGAGCCTGCACCCTGATCTGCGCGTGGACTGGACGGCCACTGGCGAGTTGCGCACCGCGCTGGGTGGCATCGTGCAGGTGTGGTTGCATGTGCAGGTGCAGGCGACCTTTCCCATGGAGTGCCAGCGGTGCCTGACGCCGGTGGATGTGCCCTTGGCTGTGGAGCGCTCATTTCGCTTCGTGGCCGATGAGGCCACGGCCGAGGCGCTGGACGACGAGAGCGAGGAGGATCTGCTGGCACTGAGCCGCGAGTTCGACCTGCGCGAGCTCATCGAGGATGAACTGCTGATGGCCCTGCCCGTGGTGCCTCGGCACGATGAATGCCCCACGGCCGTGCCGCTGGCCTCCAGCGACGACGATTTCGAGGCCGCCAGCGCCGAAAAACCCAATCCCTTTGCTGCGCTGGCGCGCCTGCGCAAAGAAGAAAAGGGACAATAATTGGCGTTTGGGATATAATCGAGGGCTTCACGCGAATCCCCTCGTGTCTTTAATGGGCTGATCGCGTTTTTACCAACCCTATTCAAGACCAGGAGCCATCATGGCCGTTCAGCAAAACAAAAAGTCCCCTTCCAAGCGCGGCATGCACCGCTCGCACAATGCCCTGAACGTGCCGGGCATTGCCGTGGAGCCGACCACCGGTGAAACGCATCTGCGCCACCATATCAGCCCCAACGGCTTCTACCGTGGTCGCCAGGTGCTGAAGAACAAGTCTGAAGCCTGACCTCAGCCTTCCCCGCAAGGCCCGTTGCTACTTTTGCTGTAGCCACGGGCCTTTGTTTTGACCATTGCCTTTATCTTTCGACCAGCCTTGCTGGCCGGACAAGTCGCCCATGATCACACTGGCTGTTGACTGCATGGGGGGCGACCATGGCCCCCGCGTCACGCTCGCGGCGTGCCGTCAGTTCCTCCAACATCATCCCGATGCCCATCTGCTGCTGGTCGGTCTGAAGGACAGCCTGCAGTCGTTCTCGCATGAGCGTGCCACCTTGGTGGCGGCCTCCGAAGTGGTCGCCATGGACGACCCGGTGGAGATCGCACTGCGCCGCAAGAAGGACTCGTCCATGCGCGTTGCCATCCAGCAGGTGAAGGACGGCACGGCGGCCGCTGCGGTTTCCGCCGGCAATACGGGGGCCTTGATGGCCATTGCCCGTTACATCCTCAAGACGCTCGATGGCATAGACCGTCCGGCCATCGCCACGCAGATGCCCAATGGCCAGGGCGGCGCCACCACGGTGCTCGACTTGGGGGCCAATGTGGACTGCTCGGCCGAACATCTGCTGCAGTTTGCTGTCATGGGCTCTGCGCTGGTCTCCGTGCTGAAAGAGGTTGATGAGCCGACCGTGGGGCTGCTCAATATTGGTGAAGAGATCATCAAGGGTAGTGAAGTTATCAAAAAAGCGGGCGAACTTCTTCGATCTGCTGCCAATTCGGGTGATCTGAATTTTTATGGCAATGTCGAGGGCAACGACATCTTCAAGGGAACCGTGGACATCGTGGTGTGTGACGGTTTTGTGGGCAACGTGGCCCTGAAGGCCAGCGAAGGTGTGGCGACCATGGTGGTGAGTGGGCTCAAGCAGGAGTTTTCGCGCAATATCCTGACAAAAGCTGCTGCCATCGTCGCCTATCCCGTGCTGAAAGCGCTGATGAATCGCATGGACTACCGTCGCTACAACGGCGCGGCGCTGTTGGGCCTGCGGGGGCTGGTGTTCAAGAGCCATGGGTCGGCGGATGCCATGGCCTTCGAGCAGGCGTTGAACCGGGCGTATGATGCAGCCCGCAACAACCTGCTCGATCGTGTCCGGACCCGGATTGCGCATGCGGCGCCCCTGCTGGCGCCTGCCAATGCCCAGCCAATGTCCGGTGCCGCGGCGACAACACATTGATGAGACGCTATTCCCGCATTACCGGCACCGGCAGCTACCTGCCGCCGCGCCGCGTGACCAACGCCGATCTGGTGGCCGAACTGGCGCAGAGCGGTATCCAGACCTCGGACGAATGGATTGTGGAGCGCACCGGAATCCGGGCGCGCCACTTCGCCGCCCCCGACGTGACCAGCAGCGATCTGGCCCTGGAGGCTGCGCGCAAGGCGCTGGAGGCTGCCGGCTGCCAGCCGCAGGACATCGACCTGATCATCGTTGCCACTTCCACGCCGGACATGGTGTTCCCCTCGACGGCCTGCATATTGCAAAACAAGCTGGGCGCCAACGGTTGTCCTGCGTTTGACGTGCAGGCCGTGTGCAGCGGTTTTGTCTATGCCCTCACGGTGGCCGATGCCATGATCCAGAGCGGAGCCGCCAGGCGTGCGCTGGTGGTGGGGGCCGAGGTCTTCAGCCGCATTCTGGATTTCCAGGACCGCACGACCTGTGTGCTGTTTGGCGACGGCGCGGGCGCGGTGGTGCTGGAGGCGTCGGATACGCCCGGCATCCTGGCCAGCGAACTCCATGCCGATGGCCGGTATGTCGATATCCTGTGTGTGCCGGGCGGCGTCTCGGGCGGCGAGGTGCTGGGCCATCCGCTGCTGAAGATGGACGGCCAGGCCGTGTTCAAGCTAGCGGTGGGTTTGCTGGACAAGGCCGCCCGCGCCACCTTGGCCAAGGCGAACCTGACCGATGCCGACATCGACTGGCTGATTCCACACCAGGCCAACATCCGCATCATGCAGAGCACGGCCCGGAAACTGAAGCTGTCCATGGACAAGGTGGTGGTGACGGTGGACCAGCATGGCAACACGTCTGCGGCTTCCATTCCGCTGGCGCTGGACCATGGGGTGCGCACGGGCCAGGTCCAGAAGGGCGAAACCCTGCTGCTCGAAGGCGTGGGGGGCGGTTTCACCTGGGGCGCTGTACTCCTGAAGTTGTAGCTGCTTGCGCTTGATAGATAAGCGCTTGGGGCATATGTCTTATAAATATCTAGTGGTATGAAATCTTTTGCATTTGTCTTTCCGGGGCAGGGCTCGCAGTCCGTGGGCATGCTGGACGCCTGGGGCGATCACCCGGTGGTGGCCCAGACGCTGCAAGAAGCCTCCGATGCCCTGGGTGAAGACCTGGGCCGGTTGATTCACGAAGGTCCCAAGGAGGCGCTGGCCCTGACGACCAACACGCAGCCGGTCATGCTGGTGGCCGGGGTGGCCGCGTGGCGCGTCTGGCGCGCCGAGGGCGGAGCCACGCCGCTGGCCGTGGCCGGGCATTCGCTGGGTGAGTATTCGGCGCTGGTGGCTGCGGGCGTGCTGACACTGGCGCAGGCGGCACCGCTGGTGCGTCTGCGCGCTGCTGCCATGCAGGAGGCCGTGCCGGTAGGCACAGGGGCGATGGCGGCCATTCTGGGCATGGAGGCCGCCCGTGTCATCGCTGGTTGCTCCGAGGCGGCGGCATCCTTTGGTGCGGGATCGGCCGAAGTGGTCGAGGCCGTGAATTTCAACGATCCGGTCCAGACCGTGATCGCCGGCACCAAGGCGGGTGTCGACAAGGCCTGCGAGCTGCTCAAGGCGGCGGGTGCCAAGCGTGCGTTGCCACTGCCCGTGTCGGCGCCGTTCCATTCCAGCCTGATGAAGCCTGCCGCAGAGAAGCTGCGCATGGCGCTGGCCGATGTGGTGCTGGGCGCACCGCAGATTCCGGTGCTCAACAATGTGGACGTGGCCGTGCAAAAAGACGCGGATGCCATTCGGGACGCGCTGTACCGCCAGGCCTTCGGCCCGGTGCGCTGGGTGGAGTGCGTGCAGGCGCTCAAGGCGCGCGGCATCACCCACCTCATTGAATGCGGCCCCGGCAAGGTGCTGGCGGGCCTGACCAAGCGCATCGACCCCGAACTGGTCGGCGCGGCACTGTTTGATCCGGCTACATTGGCCGAAACCCGGGAGTTGTTGGCATGACGCAATCTGCATCTGAAGCGCAAGTGGCGCTGGTGACCGGCGCATCGCGCGGCATTGGCGCGGCGATTGCGCTGGAGCTTGCCGCGCGCGGCTACCAGGTGGTGGGTACCGCCACCACCGATGAAGGCGCCGGGCGCATCAGCCAGGCCCTTTCGGCCTACCCGGGCTGCCGGGGTGCCAATCTGAACGTCAACGATGGCGCGGCCATCGAGGCGCTGATGGACTCCATCGTCAAGCAGCAAGGCGGGCTGCATGTGCTGGTGAACAATGCCGGCATCACGCGCGACACCCTGGCCATGCGCATGAAGGATGACGACTGGGATGCCGTGCTGGACACCAATCTCAAGGCGGTCTTCCGCGTGAGCCGTGCCGCCATTCGTCCCATGATGAAGCAGCGCTTCGGGCGCATCATCAGCATCACGAGCGTGGTGGGTGCATCGGGCAACCCGGGGCAGGCCAACTATGCGGCCGCCAAGGCCGGTGTGGCCGGCATGACGCGCGCGCTGGCCCGTGAACTGGGCAGCCGCAGCATCACGGTCAACTGCGTGGCACCGGGTTTCATCGAAACCGACATGACGGCCAGCCTGCCCGAAGAGCAGCAGAAAGCCCTCAACGCACAGATCCCATTGGGCTGCATGGGCAAGCCTGCCGACATCGCCCATGCGGTCGCCTACCTGGCATCGCGCGAGGCAGGCTATGTGACGGGCCAGGAATTGCACGTCAATGGCGGCATGTACATGTAATTATTGAGAGTTAACGTCGGTTCATCCGTGCGACGGGTCGACTTGGGGGTTTTCCTCAAGCGGCTAGAATCGCGGATCTATTCACAACCCCCAGAGGGAAACCATGAGCGATATCGAAGCACGCGTCAAAAAAATCATTGCTGAACAACTCGGCGTTGAAGAGTCCCAGGTCACCAACGAAAAAGCCTTTGTGGCCGACCTCGGCGCTGACTCCCTGGATACCGTCGAACTCGTGATGGCACTCGAAGACGAATTCGGCATCGAGATCCCTGACGAAGATGCAGAGAAGATCACGACGGTGCAGAACGCCATCGACTACGCCAACACCCACCAGAAGGCCTGAGCGGGCTTTCAGTGCCTGACTTGAGCGATCAGCAGAGGTTTTACGCATGAGCCGTCGTCGCGTTGTCGTGACCGGCCTGGGGTGTGTCAGTCCCGTGGGTAACACGGTGGCGGATTCCTGGGCCAACGTCCTGGCCGGCAAGTCCGGCATTGATCTCATCACCAAGTTCGATACGTCGAACTTCTCCTGCAAGATTGCAGGCGAGGTCAAGGGATTTGATCTGGAGTCGTACATCAGCGCCAAGGATGCGCGCGCGATGGACGCTTTCATCCATTTCGGCATCGCTGCGGCGGCCCAGGCGGTGCAGGACGCAGGCTTGCCCACAGGGGAGGCGCTGCACGACGACCTGGCCACACGCATCGCCTGCGTGATCGGCTCGGGTATCGGCGGCCTGCCGCTGATCGAGAACACCCATGCTGAGCTGGCCAGCCGGGGACCTCGGCGCATCACCCCATTTTTTGTGCCCGCTTCCATCATCAACATGGTGGCAGGGCATGTTTCCATGCGGTTTGGTTTCAAGGGGCCCAACCTGTCGGTGGTGACCGCCTGTACGACGGGCCTGCACTGCATAGGCCAGGCGGGGCGCATGATCGAATACGGCGATGCCGATGTGGCCGTGGCGGGTGGCACCGAATCCACCGTATCTCCCCTGGGCGTAGGGGGCTTTGCCGCCATGCGCGCACTGTCCACGCGCAATGACGATCCCCAGACGGCTTCGCGTCCCTGGGACAAAGACCGTGACGGTTTTGTGCTGGGCGAGGGCGCCGGTGTCATGGTGCTCGAAGAGTACGAGCATGCCAAGGCGCGCGGAGCCAAAATCTATGCCGAACTGAGCGGCTTTGGCATGAGTGCCGATGCCGGCCACATGACCGCTCCCAACATGGACGGTCCACGCCGCGCCATGCTGAGCGCCATGCACAATGCGGGCATCAACCCCGATCAGGTCGACTATCTCAACGCGCATGGCACGTCCACACCGCTGGGCGATCTCAACGAGACCAACGCCATCAAGGCAGCCTTGGGTGCACATGCCTACAAGACCGTGGTCAGCTCCACCAAGTCCATGACGGGTCACCTGCTCGGTGGCGCGGGTGGGATTGAAAGTGTGTTCACCGTGCTGGCGCTGCACCACCAGAAGGTGCCGCCGACGATCAACCTCTTCAACCAGGATCCTGAATGCGACCTGGACTTTTGCGCGAACACGGCGCGTGACATGCGGATGGACGTGGCCATCAAGAACAACTTTGGCTTTGGTGGGACCAACGGCACGCTGGTCTTCAAGCGCATTTGATGCCGCTTGCTGTCGCCAGGCCTTGTTGGTGACAGCCGTGAAAGTGGCGGTCGCGGCCCATCCGCGGGGTCGGTTTGCTTGCCAGTATCCTGTCGAGTGGCGCTGACCATGCGCCGCGCTTCGTCCCATTTTTCTGCACCACCGGTTCAATATCCCGTCGGACGGGGGCTGGTGTTGCTTTGGGGATTGCTGGCCCTGCTGGGTGTGGGCGGTGCTGCTTTGTTGAACTGGCTCCTGCAGGGGGCTGGTCACTCGGTGGCGCGGCTGTCCGTGGCCCTTTTTTTCTGGTTGTGCGCTGCGGGTGCGGTATGGCATTTCTGGCAGCACCGCGTTCGCGGGCAGCTGCAGTGGGATGGTTTGCAATGGCGCCTGGAGATCGACCAGCGGGACAGGTCGGCACATCCACTCGAGGGATCTCTCTGGGTGCGGCTGGATCTCCAGAGTCAGCTCTGGGTTTGCCTGGATGGCCCCGATGGACGCAGCACCTGGCTGTGGCTTGAACGCCAGAGCGCTTCCGACCGATGGGGCGATCTGCGGCGTGCGGTATATTCGCGCCCCAGGCCGGATGCCCCAGGGGCTGGTGAACCTGCCGCAGCGCGCCGTACGGACGCGTAAATTCAAAGTGACAATGACCGTAACACTCCCCACCGACTCCGCAGACAGCGACCTCCAACTGGTGGAACGTACGGTTGCGGGTGACCAGCGTGCCTACGAATTGCTGGTCATCAAATACCAGAGGCGTATTGAGCGTCTGATTGGCCGCATGGTGCGCGATACCGACCTCGTCCCTGATATCGCCCAGGAAACCTTCATCCGCGCCTACCGGGCATTGCACCAGTTTCGGGGCGACGCGCAGTTTTATACCTGGCTGTACCGGATTGCCGTGAACACCGCCAAAAAGGCGCTGATGGACATGAAGCGCAATCCTGTCATCTCGGAAAACGCCTTGCGGGGCAGTGATGAAGAAGATGAAACTTCCCGCCTGGGACATGAACTAACTTCCGAAGAAACGCCCGAAACCATTCTTGCGGCCCAGGAAATTGCGGCGGCTGTGAACGCTGCCATGGAGGCTTTGCCGGAGGATCTGCGGCAAGCCGTGACCTTGCGTGAGATAGAAGGCTTGACATACGAAGAGATCGCCGCAGCGATGGAATGCCCCATCGGAACAGTGCGGTCACGGATTTTTCGGGCGCGCGAGGCGATTTCCGCGCGCGTGCGCCCGTTGCTGGAGAACCAGTCGGGCAAGCGCTGGTGATGCAGTTTCTTTGGGATTCGCGTGCAAGCGCGGGTGCTTGGGTTAAGGACGAGATGGGCAGGTGATGCTATGACCACAGATTGGATGAATCGCGAACAGTTGTCGGCGTTGGCCGACGGGCAATTACAGGGCGACGAGTTGGCGCAGGCCTTGGAGTTCGCTGCGCAGGCCGAGGGCCAGGCCACCTGGCAGCTCTACCATCTGGTGGGGGATGTCCTGCGTTCGCCGGAGCTGGCGCTGCACCAGCAAGGCCATCATTCGATGGTCATGCGCGTTCGAGAGCAGTTGGCGCAAGAGCCCATGCACGGGCGTCTGCCCGAAGCCGCACCTGCGGTGGAGCAGGTCGTGCGCGCAGAAACGGCGGTTGCCGCCAATGCATCGGTGTTCCGTTGGAAGATGGCGGCTGGATTCGCCTCGTTGGCCGCTGTGGCGGCCATTGGCTGGAGTTCCCTGGCAGGGTTGCAAGGGACGCCATCTTCTGGCGCACAGTTGGCCGCAGCCCCAGCCCCAGCCCAGCCGGTGGCACCCGTGGTTTCCGTCGCGGGAAACGATGGGCAACAGGTCATGATTCGCGATCCGCGGCTGGATGAACTGCTGGCCGCACACCGACAATTTGGAAACACCTCTGCATTGCAGATGCCTGCAGGGTTTCTTCGCAATGCCACTTTTGAGGCGCCTGCCCGCTGATACCCTGGCGGTGTGATTCTGTTCGCCCGGGGGAGGCGTCGCAATGCGGTGGAGCGCACCTTCCTGCCCCTGTCAAAAATTGCCCACCAGGACATGTGTGGTGCGTCCTGCCCGTTCCCGCCATTGCCCGAAACCAGGGGCATCGCGCTGACAGTGCCGGAGCAGCACCTGCTGGAAAGGGCGGAGCGTGCGGTGCGGGGAACCAAGTCACACGGGTTTCCTTCACAGGCATACAACCTCTGTTCGTAACGATTGCCACAATGGAAGAAAGGCCGATGATGCTCAGGATCGATTGGAAAAGACTGCACTCCTATGCACTGGCAGGTGTGCTGATGGGTGCGGCAAGTCTGGTGGCTGTGCCCCATGGTGCAGCCCATGCGCAAACTGCTGTGTCGCGCGGCTTGCCGGATTTCACCGAACTGGTGGAGCAGGTGGGGCCTTCGGTGGTGAACATCCGGACTTCCGAGAAGGTGTCGGCCCGCGCCAACACGAACGGCATGGACGAGGACATGCTGGAGTTCTTCAAGCGGTTTGGTGTGCCCATTCCCAACATGCCACGGCAGCAGCGTCCCCAGCGCCCTCAGCCCGAAGAGGAGCAACCTCGGGGCGTGGGGTCGGGGTTCATCCTCACTGCCGACGGTTATGTGATGACCAATGCGCATGTGGTGGACGGGGCTGATGAGGTCATCGTGACCCTGACCGACAAGCGGGAGTTCAAGGCCAAGATCGTGGGGGCGGACAAGCGCACCGATGTGGCCGTGGTCAAGATCGAAGCCACCGGGCTTCCCGCCGTGAAGGTGGGGGATGTCAGCCGCCTGAAGGTGGGCGAATGGGTGATGGCGATCGGTTCACCGTTTGGCCTGGAGAGCACGGTCACTGCCGGCATCGTGAGCGCCAAGCAGCGGGACACGGGGGACTACCTGCCATTCATCCAGACCGACGTGGCCATCAACCCCGGCAACTCGGGCGGTCCGCTGATCAACATGCGCGGCGAGGTGGTGGGGATCAACAGCCAGATCTATTCGCGGTCGGGTGGTTTCATGGGCATCTCGTTTGCCATTCCCATGGACGAGGCCATCCGCGTGAGCGATCAGTTGCGTGCAACGGGCCGGGTCACGCGCGGGCGCATTGGCGTCCAGGTGGGGCAGGTCACCAAGGATGTCGCCGAATCGATTGGCCTGGGCAAGGCATCGGGTGCCCTGGTGACGGGCGTGGAGGCGGGCTCTCCGGCCGACAAGGCGGGCATCGAGGCCGGGGACATCATTACCCGGTTTGACGGCAAACCCATCGACAAGCTCGCGGATCTTCCACGCATGGTGGGCAATACCAAGCCTGGAACGAAAAGCTCGGTCACGGTGTTCCGCCGTGGCAGCGCCAAGGACCTGGGTATCACCATCGCGGAGATCGAGGGCGACAAGCCGGCCAGCAAAACCGCCGAGCGGGAAGAAAAGCCCAAGGCCTCGGCGGCTGCGCAGCTGGTGGGATTGTCCGTGAGCCCGCTGACCGACGCACAGAAGAAAGAACTGAAGATCCGCGGTGGCGTGGTGGTGAATGCGGCCACCGATGCCGCTGCCCGTGCCGGCCTGCGCGAAGGCGACATCATCCTTTCCATCGCGAACACCGAAATCAGCGGAGTCAAGGATTTCGAGGCGGCCCTCGCCAAGGTGGACAAGAGCAAGCCCATCAATGTGCTGTACCGGCGCGGAGAATGGGCCCAATACGCCCTGATCCGCCCAGCCAAATGAACCCGCGTTGAGGTTGCGCTGACTGCACACCGGCAGAGAAGTCCCAGACATTTGTTCGGGATTTCCTGTGTCTGGAATGGCCGGTGAGGGTGCTCAGGCTTCCTTTTTTTTGCCAAATTGATGTTAGTTCACGCTAACTTTGTCGTTCTCTCCATCGATCATATTGGATAGAATGCAGGCTTCTGTTCAACACATATCGACATATCAGCCGACGCTGCGGTCATATGGTGGAATGAAGATGACGCATGCACAGCTGATCCACAGCTAACCCACAAGTTGTCCCATGTTGTTCGGATACCTGCTGTGAATAAGCTGTGTGTAAAATGCTTGTTGCACTGCGGCAACGTGCCTCGGATGTGGGGAGGTGAGGTCATTGGTGCGGGCTTTTTGCCTACAATGAAGCTCCAACCTTCGCAGTTGCCAATGATTGTTGGTTCAGGGCGCGTCGCCATTCGACGCGCCCTTTTTTCTTGTCCGCGCCGTTTCAATTCAATTACTTGACGTTTCCCGTTGATGAAACACATCAGAAATTTTTCCATCATTGCCCACATCGACCATGGCAAATCGACGTTGGCCGATCGCCTGATCCAGCGGTGCGGCGGGCTTGCCGATCGCGACATGGAGGCGCAGGTACTTGACTCGATGGACATCGAGAAAGAGCGCGGGATCACCATCAAGGCGCAGACCGCTGCGTTGCACTACAAGGCGCAAGACGGGCAGGTCTACAACCTCAATCTGATCGACACGCCGGGGCATGTGGACTTCTCCTATGAAGTGAGCCGTTCACTGTCCGCGTGCGAAGGCGCCTTGCTGGTGGTCGACGCCTCGCAAGGCGTGGAGGCACAGACCGTGGCCAATTGCTACACGGCGCTCGACCTCGGTGTGGAGGTGGTGCCGGTGCTCAACAAGATGGATCTGCCCAATGCCGATCCCGACAATGCCAAGGCCGAGATCGAGGATGTGATCGGTATCGACGCCACCGATGCCATCCCGTGTTCTGCCAAGACCGGCATGGGCATTGACGAGATCCTCGAGGCCATCGTTGCCAAGGTGCCCGCGCCCAAGGGCAACGCCACGGGCCCCCTGCGCGCGATGATCATCGACAGCTGGTTCGACAGCTATGTGGGCGTGGTGATGCTGGTGCGCGTGGTCGATGGCAGCCTGCTCAAGGGCGAGCGCATCAAGATGATGGCCAGTGGCGCGGTGTACAACGCCGACAACCTGGGAGTGTTCACGCCCGCCAACGAGCCGCGCAACTCGCTCGATGCCGGCCAGGTGGGCTACATCATCGCCGGCATCAAGGAACTGCAGGCGGCCAAGGTGGGCGACACCATCACGCTCGAAAAGAAGCTGCCCAACAATGCAGGCCCTGCGGCCGAGGCGTTGCCCGGCTTCAAGGAAATCCAGCCCCAGGTGTTTGCCGGGCTGTACCCCACCGAAGCCAGCGAGTACGACTCGCTGCGCGATGCACTCGAAAAGCTCAAGCTCAATGACGCATCGCTGCATTACGAGCCCGAAGTCAGCCAGGCGCTGGGCTTTGGTTTCCGCTGCGGCTTCCTGGGCCTCCTGCACATGGAGATCGTGCAGGAGCGCCTCGAGCGCGAGTTCGACCAGGACCTCATCACCACCGCGCCCAGCGTGGTCTACCAGGTGGTGCGGGCCGATGGTGAAGTCATCATGGTCGAGAACCCGTCCAAGATGCCCGACCAGGGGCGCCTGGAAGAAATCCGCGAGCCCATCGTCACCGTGCACCTGTACATGCCCCAGGACTACGTGGGCCCGGTGATGACGCTGGCCAACCAGAAGCGCGGTGTGCAGATGAACATGGCGTACCACGGGCGCCAGGTCATGCTGACCTACGAGATGCCGCTCGGTGAGATCGTGCTCGACTTCTTCGACAAGCTCAAATCGGTGTCGCGCGGCTATGCCTCGATGGACTACGAGTTCAAGGAGTACCGCGCCTCGGATGTGGTGAAGGTCGATATCCTGCTCAACGGCGACAAGGTGGACGCGCTGTCCATCATCGTGCACCGCTCGCAGTCGCAGTACCGTGGCCGCGCCGTGGTGGCCAAGATGCGCGAAATCATCAGCCGCCAGATGTACGACGTGGCCATCCAGGCGGCCATTGGCGCCAACATCATTGCGCGCGAAACCATCAAGGCCCTGCGCAAGAACGTGCTGGCAAAATGCTACGGCGGCGACGTCAGCCGCAAACGCAAGCTGCTTGAAAAGCAGAAGGCGGGCAAGAAGCGCATGAAACAGATTGGCTCGGTCGAGGTGCCCCAGGAGGCATTCCTCGCCATTTTGCAGGTGGAAGATTGATGCAGTTCATGCAAATTCTGACTTCGATGGTGCTTGCTGCCTTTGTGGGCTATGTGGGCGCCTGGTATGTGGGGGCCATCGAGGGCAACTTTGCCTTGCTGCTGTTCCTGGCCACCGTGGTCACCGGGGCCTACTGGCTGGCGGAGCGCCTGGTTTTCCTGCCGCGCCGGCGCCGCGCGGCCCAGGCCATCGAGGATGCGGCCGTGCAGCGCCGCGCGGAACTCGACCGCATGGGCATCCAGAAGGTGGACATGGACGTGCAGGAGGCCAAGGGGCGCATCCTGATGCAGCCCTGGTGGCTGGACTGGACGGCCGGCCTGTTCCCCGTGATCGCCGCGGTGTTCCTGTTGCGCTCGTTTCTGTTCGAGCCCTTCAAGATTCCGTCCGGCTCCATGATTCCGACCCTGCTGGTGGGCGACCTCATTCTGGTCAACAAGTTCACCTACGGCGTCCGGCTGCCCGTGATCCACACCAAAGTGACCGAAGGCACGCCACCAGCGCGTGGTGATGTGATGGTGTTTCGCTATCCGCCACAGCCCAGCCTGGATTACATCAAGCGCGTGGTGGGCGTGCCCGGCGATGAGGTGGCCTACCTCAACAAGCGCCTGACCGTGAATGGCAAGCCGGTGGAAACCATGGCCATGCCCGATTTCTTGGATGAAGACGCCATGCGCTACTTCAAGCAGTACGAAGAGCAGCTGGGTGGCCAGCCGCACCGGCTGCTGAACAACCCCGACGTTCCCGCCTTTGTGCAGGGTGCCAGCAATTTCACCTACCGCGAGAACTGCCGCTACAGCGTGGAAGGGGTCGTGTGCAAGGTGCCGCAGGGGCACTATTTCATGATGGGCGACAACCGCGATAATTCGCTGGATTCACGCTATTGGGGTTTTGTGCCAGAGGCCAACATCGTCGGCAAGGCATTCTTTGTCTGGATGAATTTTGGCAACCTCAAGCGGATTGGTGCGTTCCATTGAAGACACCAGACACAGGACAACGAGGGAGTAAAAGCATGAGCATGCATCGCACGGCCAGCCGGTCGCGCCAGCGCGGTCTGTCGTTTTTCGGGCTGATCTTTGTCGGTCTGTTTGCCGTGGCTGCCTTTGCCATTGGCGGGCAGTCCATTCCGATCTTTCTGGAATACGTCGCCGCCAAAAAAGCCATCGAGAAGGCCAAGACCGAAAGCACCGTGCCTGCGATTCGTGCTGCCTTCGACCGCGCCGCAGCCATTGACGACATCAATTCGATCAAGGGTTCGGACCTCGAAATCACCAAGCGGGGTGAGAAAGTGGTGGTGTCCTTCAAATATGAGCGCGAGATACCCCTGGCAGGCCCCGCCTACCTGGTGTATCGCTTTGACGGGCAGACCAACTAGGTGCAGCCGGCACTTCTCGCGCTGCAGAGTCGTCTGCAGCACCAGTTCTCCAACGCCTCGCTGCTGCAGCGCGCCGTCACGCACCGCAGTTTTTCGGCGGACCACAACGAGCGCCTGGAGTTTCTCGGAGACTCGGTGCTCAATCTGGCCGTGGCCAGCCTGCTGTACCAGCGTCTGAGCGATCTGCCCGAGGGCGATCTTTCGCGCGTGCGCGCCAACCTTGTCAAGCAGGACACCCTGCACCAGCTGGCACTGCGCCTGCAGGTGTCCGATGTGCTGCGCCTGGGGGAGGGCGAGTCCAAATCCGGTGGCCAGCAACGGCCCTCCATCCTGGCGGACGCCCTCGAAGCACTGATTGGCGCCGTGTACCTGGATGCCGGTTACGCCAGCGCCGAAGCGCTGGTGCACCGCCTGTTCCAGGGGGTGGAGATCAACCCCCAGATGCAGGCCGCCGCCAAGGACCCCAAAACCGCGTTGCAGGAGTGGCTCCAGGGTCGCAAAATGAAGCTGCCGCACTACAGCGTGGTAGCCACGGTAGGGGCGGCGCACCGCCAGACCTTTGACGTGGAGTGTGAAATCACCGAGTTGGGTTTGACCGAACGTGGCATCGGCGGTTCGCGCCGTGCCGGCGAACAGGCCGCCGCCGCCGCCATGCTGGCCACACTGAAAGCGAAGAATGTATGAATGATGCTACCAAAGATGTAGCTGACGGCACGGGTACGGAAAGCGTCCCCGTGCAAGATGACCTCGAAACCATGCTGGCCGCCGCCGGTGCGCCGGCCGCCGTGCCGGGCCAGCGCTGTGGCGTGATTGCCATCGTGGGCAAGCCCAACGTGGGCAAGTCCACGCTGCTCAATGCCCTGGTGGGCCAGAAGATCAGCATCACCTCGCGCAAGGCGCAGACCACGCGCCACCGCATCACCGGCATCCGCACGCGCGAGCAGACGCAGTTCATCTTTGTCGACACGCCGGGCTTCCAGACCCGCCATGCCACGGCGCTCAACAAGTCGCTGAACAAGACCGTGATGGGCGCGATCGGCGATGTGGACCTGATCCTCTTCGTGGTCGAGGCCGGCCACTTCACGCTGGCCGACGCCAAGGTCTTGAGCCTGTTCAAGCCCGGCATCCCCACGCTGCTGGTGGCCAACAAGCTCGACATGGTGCACCGCCGTGCCGAGCTGGCGCCCTGGCTCAAGAGCATGCAGGAGCGCCACCCGTTTGCCGAGTTCGTGCCCATGTCGGCCAAGAACAAGGGCGACATCGAGCGGATGTTTGGCATCTGCGCCAAATACCTGCCCGAGCAGGCCTGGTGGTATGCCGAAGACGAGCTGACCGACCGCAGCGAAAAATTCCTGGCCTCCGAGACCGTGCGCGAGAAGCTGTTCCGCTTCACGGGCGACGAGCTGCCCTACACCTCCACCGTGGTCATCGACAAGTTCGAAGAAGAAGCCAGCAAGGCGCACAAGCGCCTGGTGAAGATCGCCGCCACCATCGTGGTCGAGCGCGACAACCACAAGATGATGGTCATCGGCGACAAGGGCGAGCGCCTGAAGCGCATCGGCACCGAAGCCCGCCAGGAGCTGGAAAAGCTCATGGACGCCAAGGTGTTCCTGGAGCTGTGGGTCAAGGTGCGCTCGGGCTGGGCCGACGATGAAGCGCGGGTGCGCTCTTTTGGATACGAATAACCCCGGGCTTCCGTGGCTGCCGCCAAGCGTATTTCCGATGAACCCGCCTTCGTGCTGCACAGCTACGACTGGAGCGAGTCCAGCCTGATCCTGGAGGTGTTCTGCCGCCGCCAGGGGCGCGTGGCACTGGTGGCCAAGGGGGCCAAGAAGCCCAGCTCCAACTTCCGTCCCGTGCTGCTGCCGTTGCAGCCGCTGCTGGTGACCTACACCCTGGCCGGTGACGGCACTGCCGACATCCACACCCTGAAGGGCGCCGAGTGGGTAGGTGGCCATGTGATGCCCACGGGCGATGCGCTGTTGTCGGGCCTGTACCTCAACGAATTGCTGCTGCGCCTGCTGGCCCGGGCCGACCCGCACGCTGCCCTGTTCGACGCCTACGCGGGCGTGGTGCGTGTGCTGGCCAGCGAGCATGGCGATGCGCTGGAGCCGGTTTTGCGCAGCTTCGAGCTGCTGCTGTTGCGCGAGATCGGCCTGCTGCCCAGCCTGGATGCCCAGACCATGACGTTTGCGCCTCTCCAGGCCACAACGCGCTACACGCTGGTGCCCGAGGGCGGCTTGCGCGCTTCGTCCGATGCCGACCGCGCAGGTCTGCCCGGCCGCCAGTGGCAGGCCCTGCAGCGTGCGCTCGATGATGCGGCCAGCTACACCGCCACCTTGCGCGCCTGCGCCCCCGTGGCCGCAGAACTCAAACCCCAGCTGCGTGCCATGCTGCAATACCATTGCGGCAGCCCCACGCTGCGCACCCGCCAGCTCATGATCGACCTGCAGTCTTTATGAACATGCCTTCACACCCACCGCACCGCACCGCCTTGTCGGTCAACCTCAACAAGGTGGCCCTGGTGCGCAACACACGCCACCTGGGTATTCCCAGCGTCACGCGCGCGGCCGAGCTGTGCCTGCAGGCGGGCGCGCAGGGCATCACGGTGCATCCGCGACCCGATGAGCGGCACATCCGCAGCCAGGACGTGTTCGCGCTGGCCACGCTGATGAAAGCCTGGCCGGGCCGCGAATACAACATCGAGGGCAACCCGTCGCAGAACCTGATGGACTTCATCCGCCAGGTGCGCCCCCACCAGGCCACCTTTGTGCCCGACAGCGAAGACCAGTTCACCAGCGACCACGGCTGGAGTTTTCCGCAGGATGCCGAGCGCCTGGCGCCGCTGATCGCCGAATGCCGCAGCCTCGGCGTGCGCGTGAGCCTGTTCATGGACCCGGTTCCTGAGCAGATGGCCGCCGCCAGGGCCGTGGGTGCCGACCGCGTGGAGCTGTACACCGAGCCCTATGCCGCCGCTTGGGGCACGCCGCAGCAATCCATCGAACTGAAACGTTATGCGGCTGCGGCGCAGGCTGCGCTGGATGCAGGCCTGGGTGTGAATGCGGGCCACGACCTGAACCGCGACAACCTTGCCGCCTTTGTGCGCGAAGTGCCCGGCGTGCTGGAGGTCTCGATTGGCCACGCCCTCATCGCCGACGCGCTGGAACTGGGCTATGGCGCCACGGTGCAGGCGTACCTGGGCTGCATCGAGGCGGGTTTCGTGCCCATCAAAAACTCCTGATTGGATAGCTGTTAGCGCTTTAAAGATAAGCGCTAGATATCAATTTTATTCATCATCTCCATGATCTACGGCATCGGTACCGACATCTGCGATGTGCGCCGCATCGCTGCCAGCCTGGCCCGCCACGGCGATCGTTTTGCCGAGAAGGTGCTGGCCGATGGCGAGCTGGCCACCTGGCGCGCGCGCAGCGCGCGGTGGCCCGAGCGCGGCGTGCGCTACCTGGCCACGCGCTTTTCCGCCAAGGAGGCCTTCAGCAAGGCCATCGGACTGGGCATGCACATGCCCATGACCTGGCGCGCGTGTGAGGTGGGGTCTCTGTCCAGCGGCCAGCCGGTGATCGTGCTGCACGGCGCCCTCAAGGAGTGGTTTGAGGCCAAAGGCCTGCAGGCGCACCTGAGCGTGACCGACGAGACCGACTACGCCGCCAGCTTTTGCGTGGTGGAGACGATTCAAACCATATAGCCCTGTAGCGTCTGTTGAAGAAGCGCGAGCAGCTATGGTTCAAGTAGCAAATTGACGATTGGAAGCCCGATGACCGAACACGCACCCCTCATCCTTGATGTGGCTGGCACCACCCTCAGCGCCGACGACCGCCGCCGCTTGGCCCACCCGCTCACGGGTGGCGTCATCCTGTTTGCCCGCAACTGGGAAAACCGCGCGCAGCTGCTGCAGCTCACGAGCAGCATCAAGGCCGTGCGCGATGACCTGCTGATCTGCGTGGACCACGAAGGTGGCCGCGTGCAGCGCTTTCGCACCGATGGCTTCACGCACCTGCCGCCCATGCGCGCTTTGGGCGAGCTGTGGATGAATGACGGCAAGGGCGCCAAGGCCGTGCCCGGTAGCGGCGCATTGCGCGCCACCAACGCCGCCACGGCGGCAGGCTATGTGCTGGGCGCCGAGTTGCGCGCCTGCGGCGTGGACTTCAGCTTCACGCCCGTGCTGGACCTGGATTGGGGCGAGAGTGGAGTCATTGGAGACCGTTCCTTCCATCGCGACCCGCGCGTGGTCGCGCTGCTGGCCAAGAGCCTCATGCATGGCCTGCTGCAGGCGGGCATGGCCAACTGCGGCAAGCATTTTCCCGGCCACGGCTTCGTCCGGGCCGACTCGCACACCGAGGTGCCGGTGGACAAACGCAGCCTCCAGGCCATCCTGGCCGACGACGCCGCGCCGTACCCCTGGCTCAGCAGCACGCTCACCAGCGTGATGCCGGCCCATGTGATCTACCCCAAGGTGGACAGCCGGCCGGCGGGCTTCTCGCAGCGCTGGCTGCAGGACATCCTGCGCCGCCAGATGCGCTTTGACGGTGCGATCTTCAGCGACGACCTCAGCATGGAAGGTGCGCGCCGCCTCGAGGGCCAGGTGGTCAGCTACACCGACGCGGCCATCGCAGCGCTGGCCGCGGGCTGCGACCTGGTGCTGCTGTGCAACCAGAGCGTGGGCGATGGCCGGGCGGTGGACGAACTCCTCGCCGGCCTGGACGAGGCCCGCACCCAGGGCCGCTGGCAGCCCAGCGTGGACAGCGAATCACGCCGCCTGGCCTTGCTGCCCGAAACCCTGCCGCAGGCCTGGGACGATCTGATGTACCAGCCGGCCTATCTGCAGGCGCTGGATTTGCTGCCTTGATACCTTGAGGATGTGAGCCCGCACTACGGCGCTGGGGCGGCGCTGGCGGGCAAGGCGGCGGGCGGGCTGGTGGTGGCCGCGGTGGGCTCCGCCGGTGCGGCCGGATCCGGTGGCGGCGCATCCTGGAAGCGGCGCACCACGCGCTGGAAGATCAGGGCGTTCGGAATCTGCAGCCAGGCCGCCTGGCCTGGGGTTGCGCTGTGGTCTTCCAGCGTGGTGTAGAGCAGATTGATGTCCACCACCCGCCCCTTGGCGCCGGACTTCTCGGCGGTGTCCAGCACCTCGATGTAGTCGCCCACGCGAAAAGGCCGCGCGGTGAAGATGAGCAGCGCACAGAACAGGTTGGACAGCACGCTCCAGGCCGCAAAGAACGCCACGGCGCCCACCGTGGCAAAGCCGGTGAAGGCCGTCCACAGCACGGTGGCTGACACGCCCAGCCGCTCCAGCACCAGCAGCAAGGCGCTGGCCACAATGGTCCAGCGAACCAGCCCCTTGATGGGAGCCAGGAGCTCCTCGGGAAACTGGAAGCGCACGCTCGCGCGGGCCAGAACGCGGCGCAGCAGGCGTTGCAGCGCCCAGGCGGCCACGAGGATCAGCAGGATCTGCGCACCCGGAACAATGACGTCGAGCCAGTCCTGCACCCATTCGGGAAGGTGGGTCTTCAGCAGCTGCAATCGGGATACGGCCATCGAGCGGTGCGGTGGGGTGCTTCAGGACTCGCGCCGCAGGGCTGGGAACAGGATCACATCGCGGATGCTGGGGCTGTCGGTCAGCAGCATCATCAGGCGGTCGATGCCGATGCCGCAGCCGCCGGCGGGCGGCATGCCGTATTCGAGCGCGCGCACGAAGTCGTGGTCGTAGTACATGGCCTCGTCGTCGCCGCTGTCCTTGGCGGCCACCTGGGCGTGAAAGCGCGCGGCCTGGTCTTCGGCGTCGTTGAGTTCGGAAAAGCCGTTGCCGAATTCGCGGCCGGTGATGTACAGCTCAAAGCGCTCGGTGACCTCGGGGCGCGTGTCGTTGGCACGGGCCAGCGGCGAGATCTCGGTGGGGTGCTCCATGATGAAAGTGGGCTGCCACAGCTTGTCTTCCACCGTTTCCTCGAAGTAGAGCACCTGCAGGCTGGGCAGAGAGCGCCCGGAAAGCTGGTTCTTTTCTTCCGACATGCCCAGCTTCTTGAGGGCGCTGATGAGCCATGCCGCATCGTCCACATGGGCTCCAGCCTCGGTGTGCTGGAAGATGGCCTCGCGGATGGTCAGGCGCGCAAAGGGCTGGGCCAGGTCGACCTCGCGGCCCTGGTAGCTGAGCTGCAGCGTACCCGTGGCCTTGAGGGCCGCGTCGCGCACGAGCTGCTCGGTAAAGCCCATGAGGTCCTGGTAGTTCCAGTAGGCCGCGTAGAACTCCATCATGGTGAACTCGGGGTTGTGGCGCACCGAGATGCCTTCGTTGCGGAAGTTGCGGTTGATCTCGAACACGCGCTCGAAGCCGCCCACCAGCAGGCGTTTGAGAAACAGCTCGGGCGCGATGCGCAGGTACATCTCCTGTTCCAGCGCATTGTGGTGCGTGACGAAAGGCTTGGCATTGGCACCGCCCGGGATCGGGTGCAGCATCGGCGTCTCGACCTCCAGGAAGCCGTGCTGCACCATGAAGTCGCGGATGCCGCTCACGGCCTTGCTGCGCGCCACGAAGCGCTTGCGCGCCTGCTCGTCGGTCATCAGGTCGACATAGCGCTGGCGGTATTTGACCTCCTGGTCGGCCACCCCGTGGAACTTGTCCGGCATGGGGCGCAGGCTCTTGGTCAGCAGGCGCAGGGTGGTCACCTTGACCGACAGCTCGCCGGTCTTGGTCTTCATCAGCGTGCCTTCGGCGCCGATGATGTCGCCCAGGTCCCAGTGTTTGAAAGCGGCGTAAAGATCCTCGCCCAGCGCATCGCGTGTGATGTAGAGCTGGATGCGTCCGCCGGTTTCGCCCAGCGAACCATCTTGCACCGTGGCAAAGCTGGCCTTGCCCATCACGCGCTTGAGCATCATGCGCCCGGCCACGCTCACATGAACGGCGTGGGTTTCAAGCGCTGCCGCGTCCTTGCTGGCGTGCTGGTCCTGTAGCGTGGCAGCGTGGTGTGCCGGCTTGAAGTCATTGGGGAAGGTGACGCCCCCGCCCTGTGCATGGGCCTCGCGCAGGGCACGCAGCTTGTCGCGGCGCTCGGCGATGAGCTGGTTTTCGTCTTGGGGGGCTGGAGCGTGGTTCTGGTCAGACATAGGAGCCGTGGATGCGGGGCGTGAATAAAGGGCTGGACGGGCCGATGCCAGCCAAACCATTGATTTTATGGGCTATCGACGGGATCCGGGCAGTGCCGGCAACACGCCTGTTACATCATGTCGGTATATGGTGTGCTGCCGAGCGTGACCATTCCCTCACTTGGCGCAATAAACAGCGGTCCCGGGTATTCGTCTATGGGGGGGCGATGCCGGTGCGCTCCAGCACATCCCCCACCAGCTCCAGCCGTACCAGCGGATTATCCAGCTCCATCAGCTGCTGCTTGAGTTGGAGGGGGATGGGCAGCAGTTCGCACCAGCGGTTGGCAACCCAGCCGCAGTCGGCCAGCTGTGCGGGGGTGGGGTGGATGGCCGTGGCGGCCTCGGTGTCCCGTTCGCGCAGGGATGCCAGCACCTGGGCCAGAGTGGTCGCGGTGGGCAGAAGATCGTCGGGAATGGGCACAGGCAGGTCTGCGGCCAGTTGCTCCACATTGCCAATCCACAGACCATGGGGCAAATGGCTGCGCTCTGTGATGCGAAAACGCTGGCTGCCGCGGCACAGCAGGGTGATCAGCCCGGGCTGTGGAGAGTCGATTCTTTCGATCACGGCCAGGGTGCCGATGTCGTGGAACCCTTCTTCTGGCGCACCCGCCTGCCGGACCTCGTGTCCCTGCGTGAGCGCCACGACGCCAAAGGGGGCGCCGGCATGGTGGCATTTGCGCACCATGTCAAGGTAGCGCACCTCGAACACGCGCAGCGCCAGCACCCCGCCAGGAAACAGCACGGAATGGAGCGGAAACAGCGGAAGGGATGACAGGGTGAGGGGTTGTGTCATGGGCGGAGATCTGCGGTCGCTATCATCCCATGTCGCAGTCCGCTTTCGCACGCGATTCACTCCAATTTGTCCTATCCATGCTCTACCAGATCGCCTCTTTCCTGCTCGATGTCATCGGTGGCCTGCTGACCGGGGCCTGCCTGTTGCGTCTGTACATGCAGTGGCAGCGGGTCCCGTTCTCGAATCCGATCGGCGGGCTGGTGTTTGCTCTCACCGACTGGCTGGTCATGCCACTGCGGCGCGTGATTGCGCCGGTGGGCCGCTGGGATCTCTCCAGCCTGGTCGCGGCCGCGTTGTTGCAATTGGTCCAGTATTTTCTGCTGTGGCTGATTTTGGGGGCGGGGTCCGCCTGGGCCTGGCTGCCGTGGCTGGCGCTTTTGGGCCTGGTGCGGGTGGCCATCTCGGGCCTGATCGGTTTGCTGATTGTCCATGCGGTGATGTCATGGATGCAGACCCGTTCGCCCATTGCCGGCGTGGTGGCGCGTTTGTGCGCACCGGTGCTGCGGCCGTTTCAGCGCATCATTCCACTGGTCGGTGGGGTGGATCTTTCGCCGCTGGCCGTGCTGGTGCTGCTGCAGGTTGCCATGATTGTCCTGGGGCACCTGCAGGCGGGCGTCATGCAGGGGTGAATAGCGGGTTTTTTGGCAGATGATTGGCTGCTGGCGATGACGGGGTAAGCGTTATAAGCTATTGAATTAATAGCTTCAACGCAAAACCGACGCCGAGCCGGCTTACACAACGGCGTCGGCTGGCAGGCGTTGCAGCATGGCCAGGCTGCTGGCCACGGTGTTGCGCAGCTCGCGGCGGTCGCAGATGAGATCGACGGCGCCCTTGGTCTGCAGGAACTCTGCGCGCTGGAAGCCCTCGGGCAGGGTCACGCGCACCGTGGACTCGATCACGCGCGGGCCGGCAAAGCCGATCAGCGCCTTGGGCTCGGCGATCACCACGTCGCCGACGAAGGCGAAGCCGGCGCTCACGCCGCCCATGGTCGGATCGGTCAGCACGCTGATGTAGGGCAGGCCTTTCTTGGCCAGGTGGGTCAGCGCCGCATTGGTCTTGGCCATCTGCATGAGCGAGAGCAGGCCTTCCTGCATGCGCGCGCCCCCGGTGGCGGTAAAGCAGATGAAGGGCACTTTTTGCTCAATGGCGGCTTCGACGCCGCGCACGAAGCGCTCCCCCACCACCGAGCCCATGGAGCCACCCATGAAGTCGAACTCGAAGCAGGCGACCACCACATTGACGCTCTTGACCGCACCGCCCATGACGATGAGGGCGTCGGTTTCGCCCGTGTGTTCCAGCGCTTCTTTCAGGCGCTCGGGGTATTTGCGGCTGTCCTTGAACTTGAGTGCATCGACCGGCAGAACTTCCTGGCCGATTTCGTAACGGCCTTCGGGGTCCAGGAAGGCATTCAGCCGTGCGCGTGCACCGATGCGGTGGTGGTGGCTGCAGTGGAGGCAGACGTTCTGGTTTTGTTCCAGATCGGCCTTGTAGAGTACCGTTTCGCAGCTCGGGCACTTGATCCACAGCCCTTCGGGCACCTGGCGGCGCTCGGTGGGGTCGGTTTGCTGGATTTTGGAGGGCAGAAGTTTTTCAAGCCAAGACATGCGTATTCCTCTGTATAGATGGGCCAGTTGCGGAGCGGCCTTGAAACGGGCGCTGCCCAGACCAGGGCTCCCGCGCAAGGGCCGCCCCGCAGCGCTGGGAGCGTCCCCCTTCCCGCGCGCAGCGCGAGAGAAGGGGGAAGCGGCGAAGCCGCTCAGGGGGTTGCCCTCTATTATGCGTCGAGCGCTTTTCGGATACCGCGCAGGAAGTCGATCGTGATGGGGACCACCTTGGCGTGCTCCTGGTCTTCAATCAGCTGGATGATGCGACTGCCGATCACTACCGCATCGGCCACTTGGCCGATCGCCTGCGCCGTAGCGGCATCCCGGATGCCAAAGCCCACACCCACCGGGATGTGCACATGCTGGCGGATGCGGGGCAGCATCTGCTCCACGGCCGCCGTGTCCAAAGCGCCAGAGCCTGTGACACCCTTCAGCGAGACGTAGTACACATAGCCGCTGGCCACGCGGGCCACCTGGGCCATGCGCTCGTCGGTACTGGTGGGGGCCAGCAGAAAGATCAGGTCCATGCCGTGGGCGCGCAGATCGGCCGCAAAGGCCTCGCATTCCTCGGGCGGGTAGTCCACGATGAGCACGCCATCCACCCCGGCCTCGGCGGCATCGCGCACAAAGGCGCTTCCTGCCCCTGCCGTGCCGTGCTTTTGGTCGTAGCGCTCCACCGGGTTGGCGTAGCCCATCAGCACCACGGGGGTGGTGGTGTTGCGTTGGCGGAATTCGCGCACATGGTCCAGCACCTGTACCATGCCAACGCCCATGCCCAGGGCTTTTTCACCCGCCTTCTGGATGACCGGGCCGTCGGCCATGGGGTCGGAAAACGGCACGCCCAGCTCGATCACGTCGGCACCGGCTTCCACCATGCCGTGCATGAGCGAGGGGGTGATGTCCGCAAACGGGAACCCGGCCGTGACGTAGGGGATCAGCGCCTTGCGGCCCTGGGCTTGCAGTTGGTTGAAAGTGGTCTGGATGCGGCTCATGGTTTGGCGTCTCCCACAGCGCCCTTGACGGACAGGCCGCGCATGGAGGGGCGGTCATAAAAATCTTCGCCGGACAGGTCGGCCACGGTGCCGATGTCCTTGTCCCCCCGGCCCGAAAGGTTCACGAGGATGGATTGGTCAGGGCGCATGGTTTTGGCCAGCTTCAGGGCATAGGCCACGGCATGGCTGGACTCCAACGCAGGGATGATGCCCTCGGTGCGGCACAGGTAGTGGAACGCTTCCAGGGCTTCCTTGTCGGTGATGCCAACATATTCGGCGCGGCCGATTTCCTGCAGCCAGGCGTGCTCAGGTCCCACGCCGGGGTAGTCCAGGCCCGCGCTGATGCTGTGGGTTTCGGTGATCTGGCCGTTGTCATCCTGCAGGATGAAGGTGCGGTTGCCATGCAGCACCCCGGCGCTGCCTTTTTGCAGCGAGGCCGAGTGCTTGCCCGACTCCAGTCCTTCTCCGGCCGCCTCCACGCCAATCAGGCGGGTGTTCTCAAACGGAATGTAGGGGTGGAAGATGCCCATGGCATTGCTGCCGCCGCCCACGCAGGCAATCACCACATCGGGTTGCCGGGCAGGCAGCTTCTGGTCGGCCAGCATGGCGGGCATCTGTTCGATGGATTCCTTGCCGATCACGCTCTGAAAGTCGCGCACCATCATCGGGTAGGGGTGGGGCCCGGCCACGGTGCCGATGATGTAGAAGGTGTTGTCCACATTGGCCACCCAGTCGCGCATGGCTTCGTTCAGTGCATCCTTCAGTGTCTTGCTGCCCGATTCCACGGGCACCACGGTGGCGCCCAGCAGCTTCATGCGGTAGACGTTGGGGCTTTGGCGCTTGACGTCCTCGCTGCCCATGTACACCACGCATTCCAGGCCGTAGCGCGCGCAGATGGTGGCGGTGGCCACGCCGTGCTGGCCGGCGCCCGTTTCGGCAATCACGCGCGGCTTGCCCATGCGCTTGGCCAGCATGGCCTGGCCGATCACGTTGTTGATCTTGTGCGCGCCGGTGTGGTTCAGGTCTTCGCGCTTGAGGTAGATCTGCGCACCGCCCATTTCGCGGCTGGTGCGGGCTGCGTGGTAGATGGGTGAGGGGCGGCCCACGAAGTGCTTGAGTTCGTACTCGAACTCGGCCAGAAACTCGGGGTCGTTCTGGTAGCGGGCGTAGGCGTCGCGCAGCTCCTGGATGGCATGGGTCAGGGTTTCGCTGACAAAACTGCCGCCGTAGGGGCCGAAATGACCGGAAGCATCAGGTTGCTGGTAGGAACTCATGGGGGGATCTTTGCAAGTTGGGCATCGGCCGCACGCACGGCGGCAACGAAGCGTTGGATTTTTTCGGCGTCCTTGATGCCCTTGATGGGTTTGCCATCGGGGCCATCGGCTTCGACGCCGGAGCTGACGTCAACCGCCAGCGAGAGGCCTCGCGGGCGGACTTGCAAAATGCCATCGGTCACGTTTGCAGGCGTGAGTCCACCAGACAAAACGAGATGAGAGCTGACGCTTGGTGGAAGGAGTGACCAATTGAATGCCTTGCCGCCGCCGCCATAGCCGTCGACATGGGCGTCGAGCAGGATGGCTTGGGCGTGTGAAAAATCCTGTGCGTATTTTACGAGGTCGAAGCGTTCGGCACCATCGCCAAGGGGAATGCGGGCAGCGCGCAGAAACGGACGGGCCCCCCCGAGGGTGGCAGCCAGGCAATCCGCAGGGGATTCGTCACCATGAAACTGAATGATGGCGCCCGCCAATAAAGTGCTGGTAGCTATGATATTGGAAGCAGTATCGTTGACAAACAGCAGCACAGGTGTAACGAACGGGGGCAGGCGAGAGGCCAGCGCGGCAGCCCTTTGCGGGGTGACGGCCCGGGGACTGGCTGGATACATCACGAAGCCGATGGCATCCACCCCCGCGGCGACCGCTGCGTCAACGTCCTGTTCGCGTGTCAGCCCGCAGATCTTGATGCGGGTGCGAATGCAGGGGGGAATGGGTGGTTTTTCGGGCGGCAGACTGCTCATGGCAGCCAATCATACGCAGCCGTGCGGCTGGGCAGGCCCCAATGGGGTTCGTAAACCGGGCCTTGAAAATACAGGCCGTCGGGCGAAAAGGTGGGCGCTGCCGCGTTGCGTGAGCGCGCGCGCAGCACCGCACCGATCCATTGCGGCGGTTTCTTGCCCTGGCCCACAGCGATCAGGCAGCCCATGATGTTGCGGATCATGTGGTGCAGGAAAGCATTGGCTTCGAACTCGAAACGCCAGTAGCAGGGCGCAAAGCCGTCAGACGGCTCTGCCCCGTGGGCTGGTGTGCGGGTGATGGCGATCCGTTGCAGGGTCTTGATGGGCGACTTGGCCTGGCAAGCCGAAGCCCGGAACGAGGTGAAGTCGTGTTCACCTAGCAGTTGTTGCGCCGCCTGCTGCATGGCAGCGTGGTCGAGCGGGTAAAAGACCCAGCCCACGCGGCCCGCATCGACGCTGGGGCGTACGGGAGACTGGAGCAGCACATAGGCGTAGCGCCGTGCAATGGCGCTTCCGCGCGCATGAAAGCCATTGGGCACTGGCTGGGCCCATTGCACGGCGATATCCGCTGGCAGAAAGGTGTTGGTGCCGCGTACCCACGATGCCGCCGGGCGGTGCAGAGGGGTATCAAAGTGGACGACCTGCATGAGACCGTGCACCCCCGCATCGGTGCGGCCCGCACACAGGGTGCTGATCCGCTGCGTAGCAAAGCGGCCCAGGGCCGCTTCGAGGTGGTCCTGGATGGTGTTGCCAGACAGCTGGCTTTGCCAGCCGCTGTAGCGCTGGCCGTTGTAGCCGACTCCCATGGCCACCCTGGAGAGGTGGCCTGGGGCCGGGTCATGCGGTGCGGTGGAATCGACCGGGCGCATCAGCCCAGGTCGGCCAGCAGCCGCTGGGCGCGGGCCTTGAGCGCTCCCGAGGACTCGGTGACCACTTCTTCGATCAGGGTTCGGGCGCTGTCGGTATCGCCGATGGCATTGAACTCCTGTGCCAGTGCCAGTTTGGTTGTCAAGGGATCGTCGGCAGCCGCGTCGACGCCGCTGTCTGCCAAGGCGGGTGCCGCTGCCGCCACGGGGGCGGTGAGGGGTTTGGACGGTGCGCCCAAGTCCAGCGTCAGATCGCCCAGATCAAACTCCATCGGGGCCATGTGCGGGGTGGTGTCTGTCGGGAGGCTGGTCGTCGGCGGTATGGCCCCGGACGTGAGCATGGTGAGGTCATCGTCGGTGGCTGGAAAATCCAGGTCTGCCATGGGAGGTGGCGCGATGGCAGGGGCTACTGCCACGGCTGACTCAACGGCCTGCGGGGACGTAGGCAGATCCAGTTGTGGAAATTCTGCCAATTCGGTGTCAATTTCGTTGGCAGCGGCGGCTGGTGCCTTGGTCCGTGCGTCCTGGGGCAAATCCAGATCCAGGTCCAGGTCGAGATCGGGTGGCAGCGTTGTTGCCGCGGAGGCAACGGCCATCGCGGTGTTCGCCGCAGTGGCAGCGGACGTGGCCAAGGCATTGCCATTTAGTGCACCAGGGCGACCGCCAGGCTGGTACAGCGGGTTTGCCTGGTCCAGGTCGCGCCCCAGTTCGGTCACGCGCGTCCAGTCCGGGCCTTCGCCCTGTGTGAGCTTGAATACGTCACCTGCCACTGCCTCAAGGGCCTTGCGATCCTGCCGTTTGGCGTAAATCTCGGCCAGCTTGGCGTGTATCGATATGCGGGCCGGGTTGTGGCGAATCGCTTCCTTGAGGATTTCTTCGGCCTGGAGGTCACGGCCGTATGCCAGGTACACATCGGCTTCGGCCACTGGATCCACGTCACCGCCGGCATCCAGCTGGCTGGGGGAGTAGGCCATGGACGAGCCAGTAGTCATCTGGCTGTTGGCCGTGTCCACTTGCTGGCCGCCGGTGGCGCCAAAAAAGGAGTCGGGTTGTGCGCGGCTATCCATGAATGAGCTGTCAACACCGGCATTGGCACGGCGCCGTTGGACCACGCGGTAGGCACCGTAACCCCCCAGGGCGATCAATGCGAGCAGTCCCCCTGCAGGCACCAGCGGGTCTTCCATCAGGCCCGAAAGAAAGCTCGTTTCGGCGGCTGGCATGGGCACGGGTGCGGGTTTGGGCACAGGTGCTGGTGCAGGAGCGGAGGCCGGTGCGGCGGTTTCTGCGGGCACTGCCGGATCCGAGGCGGCCGCTTCGGCTGCAGCGGGCATGCTGGCCGCCGGCTCGGAGGCGGCTGGCTGGCTGGACAGCGATGCCGGCGTGGCCACGGCAACCGAGCCAGGTGTGCTGGAGGCAGCAGCTGCAGGTTCGGCGGCTGGCGCAGACGCCGCGCTGAGCTTGTTCAACTCGTTGATGTTCTTGGACAGTTCAGCCATCCGGGCCGAGGATTCCTTGGCTTGCTTGTCCTTGGCCAGCTGGTCTTCTGCCGCTTTCTGGCCCGTGATGGTCCCCTTGGACAGGGTCAGCTTGTCAGGCGCTGCTGTTGCGGGTGTCTTGTCTTCGATGAGGGTTTGGACCGTGCCGCTGGCAGAGCGCTCTGCGGCTGCCACCTTGGTCGTGGGGGCTGCCGCAGCGAGTCTGCGGCGGAAAGCGTTGAAATCCCGGCTTTGTGCCGCCAGAATCTGGCGGGCTTCGGCCGGCGGCGTTGCCAGTGCGGCAGCCTCGTCAGGCATTTGCAGCACAGCCCCGGCCTTGAGCCGGTTGGCATTGCCCTGGATGAAGGCGTCTGGGTTGGCGCGCAGCAGTGCCACGAGCATCTGATCCAGCGATACGCTGGCGGGGCGGTAAGCATTGGCGAGGCGGCCAGCCGTGTCTCCCGCCTGAACGGTGACACCGTCGTTGGCAGGCGCTGGGCGTGGGGCGGTTGCAGCGGTGCTGCGGGGTGCAGCGGGAGCCGATGCGCGTGCGGTCGCCGCTGCAGAGCCGCCCTGCGCCTGAGCGGCGGGCGCCGAGGCTTGCGCTGCCGCGGTCACGGCGGGTGCTGCGCGGCGCGATGCCGGGGGATCAAACAGCATGGTGTAGTTGCGCACGATGTGGCCACTGCTCCACGAGGCGTCTAGAACCAGGTCAACGAAGGGGTCGTTGACGGGGCGGTCACTGGACAGGCGCAACACGGCAGTGCCATTGGCACGTCGCTGCAGTTGCACGCGCAGGTTGGTCACCGCCGGATTGAACTCCATGCCCTGGGCGCGAAACACTTCGGGCGAAGCGGTGGTGGCGCGCAGGGTGTCAGCCTCTTCCGGGGTGATTTGGGGCAGTTCGATTTCGGCGCGCAGCGGCTCACCAAGAGCAGACTGCACCGTGATGCGACCCAGAGCGAAGGCAGAAGCATCGTCGGCATAGAAGCCGGTCAATGCGACGGCCGCAGCGGCCAGGACAGAAAATTTCCAACGATGCATGTGTGCCATCAAAAGTGGTGGTTGTGCGGCCCGGTCGAGCGGCGTGGTTCTTCGCATGGTCTGATCCCGCCCCGGCGCGTGCAAATATGTAAAAAGCACCATAGCATCAATGTTTTGCACTGACAAGCTGGGGTAGCGTGGAAGCTTTGTGCGGGGTGTTGGTGCCCGGTTTTGGCGTATTCCCTTGTTGTCAATTGCCAACGTAGCGTAACCGGGTGTTTCTTGCCATGCGGACAAGAAAAAGCGCGCAGCGGCAGGGCCGTGCGCGCTTGCGGGATCGATCTTGGTCAGGCGCTCAGGAGGATGCGCAACATGCGGCGCAGAGGCTCTGCTGCGCCCCACAGCAATTGATCGCCGACAGTGAAGGCGCCCACGTACTCGGGGCCCATGGCCAGCTTGCGGATGCGGCCCACGGGGATCGCCATGGTGCCGGTCACGGCCACGGGGGTCAGGTCCTGGATGGTCGCCTCACGGGTGTTGGGTACCACCTTCACCCACTGGTTGTCGGCCGCAATCATGGCTTCGATGTCGGCCACGGGCACGTTCTTCCGGAGCTTGAAGGTCAGGGCCTGGCTATGGCAGCGCATGGCGCCCACGCGCACGCAGAAGCCATCGACCGGGATGGCGGCCGAGTTGAAGCCTTCGCCCATGCCGAGGATCTTGTTCGTCTCGGCCATGCCCTTCCATTCTTCCTTGGATGTACCCCAGCCAGGTTCGTCCTGGCTCTTGCCGATGCCCAGGTCCTTGTCGATCCAGGGGATCAGGCTGCCACCCAGCGGCACGCCGAAATTGGTGGTTTCAGCGGCGGTGAGGCTGCGCTGCTTGGCGATGACCTTGCGGTCGATCTCCAGGATGGCACTCTTGGGGTCGTCCAGCAGGGCCTTGACCTCGGCGTTCAGCGTGCCGTACTGCGTGAGCAGCTCGCGCATGTGCTGGGCGCCGCCGCCGCTGGCGGCCTGGTAGGTCTGGGTGCTCATCCATTCGACGAGGCCGGCCTTGTACAGCGCGCCCACGCCCATCAGCATGCAGCTGACGGTGCAGTTGCCGCCGATCCAGTCCTTGCCGCCGTTCGCCAGCGCGTTCTTGATGACGGGCATGTTCACCGGGTCGAGCACGATGACCGCGTTCTTCTCCATGCGCAGGGAGGATGCGGCGTCGATCCAGTGGCCATTCCAGCCGACTGCGCGCAGCTTGGGATACACCGCGTTGGTGTAGTCGCCACCCTGGGCGGTGAGGATGATGTCGCAGCGCTTGAGGGCGTCGATGTTGAACGCATCCTGCAGCGTGGCTTCGTTCTTGGCTTGTGCAGGGGCCTTGCCGCCGGCGTTGGAGGTGGAGAAGAACAGGGGCTCGATCAGATCGAAATCCTTCTCCTGCACCATGCGGTCCATCAACACCGAGCCGACCATGCCGCGCCAGCCGACCAAACCTACCAACTTGCTCATTTCAACGCCCTTTCAAAGTAAGAAACAGTGCCAGACCTGGCTGTTTTGCCCCGGCTCGTCTGGCCAGGGAGGGCGCACGACGAACCGGAGCTGGATCAGCCCTTAATGGTCGTGGTTTTGGTGGTGATTGCGCGCGCAGCCACACCAGCCAGGGGGGCGGATGCTGTGTTCAGGGCGAACGGGCGGGCGACAAACATAGCGCAAGATTGTACTGGACAGCAGATTTCGCGTGACTGGCTTCCGCGCGGCCGCAGCGCACAAAGGGTCTGGCGGGCTGGCCCTGCGTGTGGCGTCCTTGAGCGGCGTGCCATTTCTGGTGGGCGCCTCGCGGTGGAGTCTCGTGCCAGAATCGCTCACCCGTGAAAGTTGCACCCCGCCGCCAGTTTCGTGGTCAACCTTGCGGTAGCCTCCATCCCTTAAGGCGTTGGCATGCCATCTCTAACCCCCTTTTTTCGCGAGGCGGGCGCCGGCCCCGGGGTCGTCTGTTTGCACGCCAACGCAAGTAGTTCGAACCAGTGGCGGCTTCTGATGGAAGCCCTTGCGCCGAGTTTCCACGTGCTGGCCGCCGATTCGTACGGTGCGGGCAAGAGTCCCGCGTGGCCCACGAACCAACCCGTTCGCCTTCAAGACGAAGTCGCGCTGCTCGAACCGGTCTTCGCGCGCGCGGGGGATCCCTTTTCCGTGGTTGCGCATTCGTATGGTGCTGCGGTAGCGCTGGTTGCGGCCGTATCGCAACCCCATCGAATCCGCCGCTTGGCCCTGTATGAGCCGACCCTGTTTTCATTGCTCGACGCCGAGTCGCTTCCTCCCAATGAGGCCGACGGTATCCGCTGTGCCGTGGCCGACGCTGCGGCGGCACTTGAAGCGGATGATCCAGCCGGCGCAGCCGAATGTTTTATCGACTTCTGGATGGGGCAAGGCGCCTGGGCCCGGACGCCTGAGCCACGCAAAGGCCCCATTGCCGCTTCAGTTGCCAACGTGCGCGGGTGGGCCGAGGCCTTGTTCTGTGAGCCGACAACCCTTGCGGCATTTTCCAGGGTGAATGTTCCGGTTCTCTACATGACCGGGAAGAATTCCCCGGTATCGTCCCGCGGTGTGGGAAGGCTTTTAACGCACACCCTGCCGCAGCTACAGGTTGTCGAGTTCGAAGGCCTGGGGCACATGGGTCCGATCACGCACCCGCAGATTGTCAATGAGACCATAGCGCGTTTCCTCGGGCGGGGCTGACGCCATGGCCACGGGCGCTGGTGTCGGCTGCTGAAGCGGCGCATTTTGAATTTCCAGAGCCATAGCGCAGTGACGGAAAGCAAAAAGCGGTCTTTGAGGACCGCCTTTTTTCTTCGGATGCGCACTGCGCTCGGTGCGTCAGTCGTCCAGTGCCTTCACCACCGCATCCCCCATTTGCGCCGTGCCCACCTTGGTGGTGCCTTCGCTGTAGATGTCGGGCGTGCGCAGGCCCTGGGCCAGCACCTTTTGCACGGCCGCCTCGATGCGCTGGGCAGCGGCTTCCTGGTTGAGGCTGAAGCGCAGCATCATCGCGGCCGAGAGGATGGTGGCCAGCGGATTGGCCACGCCCTTGCCCGCGATGTCGGGGGCGCTGCCATGGCTGGGCTCGTACAGCCCCTGGTTTTTGCTGTTGAGCGATGCGGAGGGCAGCATGCCGATGGAACCGGTGAGCATGGAGGCTTCGTCCGACAGGATGTCGCCAAACATGTTGCCGGTGACCACCACGTCAAACGCCTTGGGGGCCTTCACGAGCTGCATGGCAGCGTTGTCCACGTACATGTGCTGCAGTTCCACGTCGGGGTATTGCTGGCCCACTTCGGTCATCACGTCCTTCCAGAACTGGAAGGTCTCCAGCACATTGGCCTTGTCCACGCTGGTGACCTTCTTGTTGCGCTTGCGCGCGGCCTGGAAGGCGACGTGGGCGATGCGCTCGATCTCGGGGCGGCTGTAGCGCATGGTGTCAAACGCTTCTTCGGCACCGGGGAAGTGGCCATCCACCGCCGTGCGGCGGCCGCGCGGCTGGCCGAAGTAGATGTCTCCGGTCAGTTCGCGGATGATGAGGATGTCGAGGCCCGCAATCAGCTCGGGCTTGAGGCTCGATGCGCCCACGAGCTGCTCATAGCAGATGGCGGGGCGGAAGTTGGCAAACAGACCCAGGTTCTTGCGCAGGCCCAGGATGGCCTGCTCGGGGCGCAGAGGGCGATCGAGCTTGTCGTATTTCCAGTCGCCCACGGCGCCGAACAGGATGGCGTCGGCTTCCTTGGCGAGCTGGAGGGTGGACTCGGGCAGGGGGTGGCCGTGGGCGTCATAGGCCACGCCGCCCACCAGGGCGGATTCCATCTCGAAGGGGAGATCCAGGGCTTCGAGCACCTTCACGGCTTCAGAAACGATTTCTGTGCCAATGCCGTCACCCGGTAGAACTGCGATTTTCATGAAATTTGCTTTGTTTTTGATGGCTGCTAGCGCATGTGGATGTAGCGCTAGCAGCCGATTGGGTTGAAATTGGGTGGATCACGACACCATGGTGTGTGCGAGCCAGGGCTTGGTCGCCAGGCGCTGGGCTTCAAAGGCCTTGATCTTGTCGGACTGGCGCAGGGTCAGGCCGATGTCGTCAAAACCGTTGAGCAGGCAGTATTTGCGGAAGGCCTGCACCTCGAACGCGATCTCTTCGCCTTGGGGGCGCACGATGACCTGGCGCTCCAGGTCGATGGTGAGCTGGTAGCCGGGGAAGGCGGCCACTTCGTCAAACAGCTGGGCCACCGTGGCTTCGGGCAGCACGATGGGCAGCAGGCCGTTCTTGAAGCAGTTGTTGAAGAAGATGTCGGCAAAGCTCGGTGCGATCACGGCGCGAAAGCCGTACTGGTCCAGCGCCCAGGGCGCGTGCTCGCGGCTGGATCCGCAGCCGAAATTCTTGCGCGCCAGCAGGATGGAGGCGCCTTGGTAGCGCGGCTGGTTCAGCACGAAGTCGGGGTTGGGTTGGCGGCTGGCGGGGTCCTGGCCGGGCTCGCCGTGGTCCAGGTAGCGCCATTCGTCAAACAGGTTCACGCCAAAGCCGGTTTTCTTGATCGACTTCAGGAACTGCTTGGGGATGATGGCGTCGGTGTCGACGTTCTCGCGGTCCATGGGGGCGACGAGCCCCTTGAGCAAAGTGAATTTCTGCATGGCGTTCTTTGTTACTTGGCGGCGCGTTCGATGGCACTGCCCGCGCGTTCGATGTCCTGGCCCACGCCTTTGACGGTGTTGCATCCGGCCAGCAGGAAAGCGGCGGACAGGGCGATGAGGGTGGCGATCTTCTTCATGGCGGTCTCCTTCAGGCAAATTGGCGAATATCCACGAAGTGGCCGTGCACGGCAGCCGCTGCAGCCATGGCGGGGCTCACCAGGTGCGTGCGGCCACCGGCGCCCTGGCGGCCTTCGAAGTTGCGGTTGCTGGTGGATGCGCAGCGCTCGCCGGGCTCCAGCCGGTCGGCGTTCATGGCCAAGCACATGCTGCAGCCGGGCTCGCGCCACTCAAAGCCTGCGGCGACAAAGATCTTGTCCAGGCCTTCGCGCTCTGCCTGTTCCTTGACCAGGCCCGAACCGGGCACCACCATGGCCAGCTTGACGTTGCTGGCCACCTTGCGGCCCAGGTTCTTCACCACGGCGGCGGCTTCGCGCATGTCTTCGATGCGGCTGTTGGTGCACGAGCCGATGAACACCTTGTCGATGGTGATGTCGTTGATGGCCTTGCCCGGTTGCAGGCCCATGTAGGTGAGCGCACGCTCGATGGCGCCGCGCTTGTTGGCGTCTTTTTCCTTGTCGGGATCGGGCACGCGGGCGTCCACGCCCAGCACCATCTCGGGCGAGGTGCCCCAGGTGACTTGGGGCACGATGGTGGCGGCGTCGAGCTTGATGACGGTGTCGAACACCGCGTCCGCATCCGAGTGCAGCGTCTTCCAGTAGGCCACGGCCTGGTCCCATTCCACGCCCGTGGGCGACAGGGGGCGGCCCTTGACGTATTCAATGGTCTTGTCGTCCACCGCCACCAGGCCCGCGCGCGCGCCGCCTTCGATGGCCATGTTGCACACGGTCATGCGGCCTTCCATGCTCATGGCGCGGAACACCGAGCCTGCAAACTCGATGGTGTAGCCCGTGCCGCCCGCCGTGCCGATCTTGCCGATGATGGCCAGCACCACGTCCTTGGGGGTCACGCCCTTGGGCAAATTGCCGTCCACCTGCACCAGCATGTTCTTGGCCTTCTTGGCCAGCAGTGTCTGCGTGGCCATTACATGCTCGACCTCGCTGGTGCCGATGCCGTGGGCCAGCGCACCAAACGCGCCATGCGTGCTGGTGTGGCTGTCGCCGCAGACCACGGTCATGCCCGGCAGGGTGGCGCCGTTTTCGGGGCCGATGACGTGCACGATGCCCTGGCGCTTGTGCATGAAGGGGAAGAACGCCGCTGGCGTGATCTGCGCCATGTTGTCGTTCAGCGTGGTGATCTGCTCCTTGCTGATGGGGTCGGCAATGCCGTCGTAGCCACGCTCCCAGCCCGTGGTGGGCGTGTTGTGGTCGGCCGTGCCCACGATGGAGCTCATGCGCCACACCTTGCGGCCCGCTTCGCGCAGGCCTTCAAACGCCTGGGGGCTGGTGACTTCGTGCACCAGGTGGCGGTCGATATAGAGGATGGAGGTGCCGTCCTCTTCGGTGTGGACGACATGCTCGTCCCAGATCTTGTCATACAGGGTGCGTCCCATGGCAGTCTCTTTTCTCGGGGTGGGGTGGTTGGATTTTAGGGGGGCGTCAAAGTGCCGCCCGTGGGGGGGTCAGATGCTCCACGAGCAGCCGGGCCGTCACGGGCAGGGCGTCGAAATCGCGGGCCACCAGGCGCAGTTCGCGCTGCGCCCAGGGGTCGGCCAGGGGCACGGCCTGCAGGCGGCCCACCCCCTGCATGAGGGCAAAGGCCCGGTCGGGCAGCAGGCCCACGCCCAGGCCGTTGTCGATCATGCGGCACATGGCGTCGAGCCCGGTGACCTGGATGCGCTGGCGCAGGGGCCGGCCGGCCGACGCAGCAGCAGCGCGCATGGCCAGGCTGATGCTGCTGTTGGCATGCAGGCCGACAATGTCCCAGTCCAGCACATCTTCAAAATGGATAGCTTCTTGCCCAGACAGGGCGTGCGCTGCAGGCACAACCAGCACCAGACGGTCGGTGCGGTACGGGCGGCTTTGCAGATCGGTGGCGGCGGGGCCACCGGTGTTGCAAATGCCCAGGTCGGCCGCGCCTTCCTGCACGGCGTGCAGCACATCGCTGCTCAGGTGTTCCTGAAGGTCAATCTTGACCTGGCTGTGGGCGCGCGCAAAAGCGCCCAGGTCCTCGGGCAGAAACTGCACGATGGCCGAAATGTTGGCGTGCATGCGCACATGGCCGCGCACGCCTTCGGCGTATTCGCTCAGTTCGCCCTGCATGCGCTCCAGGCCAAACAGCACGGTGCGCGCATGGTGCAGCAGGCTTTCTCCGGCGGGCGTGAGCGTCACACCCCGGCTGTGGCGGTAGAGCAGGGCGGTATCGACGGCGGTTTCCAGGTCGGACAGCCGCTTGCTGACGGCCGAGGCGGCAATGAACTCGCGCTCCGCCGCGCGGCCGATGCTGCCGAGCTCGCACACCGCCACAAACAGTTGCAGCGAGGTAAGGTCGATACGGCGCGCAAAACTGCGCTCGGAGCTTTTCATGGGGTGGGGGTGTAGTCTTCTTGTTTCGAGAAGACTGTGTATTTTCAGCCCAATTATTGTTTGCTGCCATCGCTGAATGCGATGGCATTCATCGTGCAAAAGGCTGCTGTACCAAAAAGAGGAGCTGGCAGCCCCTCTTTTTGATGCGATGCTGATCCCACGCCTTCAGGCCGGGAGCGTGCTGCCATGCTCGGGCACCGTCGCGCGCCAGCGCAGCTCGTGCTCAATGCGCTGGCGCAGCATGTCGGCCGCGCCCATCTCGCCGTGCACCACAAACACCCGGTCGGGCGCGTGCCCCATGCTGCGCAGCCAGGCCAGCGCCTGGTTGGCGTCGGCATGGGCCGAGGCAGACGTGAGCTGCACCACCTCGGCGCGCACATCGATGTCCTGCCCGTGGATGCGCGTGGTCTTTTCGCCGCTGGCGATGCGCGCGCCGCGCGTGCCCGGGGCCTGGTAGCCGGTGATGATGACCATGTTGCGGTGGTCGCCCGCATACAGGGCCAGGTGGTGCAGCACACGCCCGCCCGTGGCCATGCCGCTGGCCGACAGGATCACCATGGGCCCGTGGCGGCGCGCCAGGGCCTTGGATTCGTCGGTGGTCTGCACCATGGTGGCGCCGTGCGCGAGGGCATCGGCCTCGTGCGCGGTCAGCCGGTGTTCACCCGTGTGGTGCGCGAACAGCCCGGTGGTGCTCACGGCCATGGGGCTGTCCAGAAACACCGGCAGCGACCGCGCAACGCTCCCCTGCTTCTTGAGCAGGTTGATGGCGTGCAGCACGGCCTGCGCCCGGCCCACGGCAAACACCGGCACCACGGCCACGCCACCGCGCTGGGCCAGGCGTTGCAGGGCGGGGGCCAGCTCTTGCAGGATGTCTTCCTGCGGGTGCTGGCGGTCGCCGTAGGTGGCTTCGACCAGCACGGTGTCGGCCTGTGGCGCAGCCTCGGGCGGGTTCATGAGCAGGTCATCGGGCCGGCCCAGATCGCCCGAGAACAGGATGCGCCGCCCGCCCACTTCCAGCAGCACGCTGGCCGCGCCCAGGATATGCCCGGCCGGCGTGAAGGTCACGCGCCAGCCGGGAATCGGCTCGAAGGCCTTGTGGAACGCGTGGGTGCGAAACTGCTTCATGCAGTGCTGCGCATCCAGCCGGGTGTACAGCGGCAGCGCCGGTGCGTGCTGCGAGAGCTGGTGGCGGTTCAGGAAGGCGGCGTCTTCTTCCTGCAGGTGCCCGCTGTCGGGCAGCAGGATGGCGCACAGGTCGCGCGTGCCGGGCGTGCAGTGGATGGCCCTGGTATAGCCATCGCGTGCCAGCAGGGGCAGGTAGCCGCTGTGGTCCAGGTGCGCGTGGGTCAGCACCACCGCATCGATCTGGTGGGGCGTGAGGGGCAGGGGTTGCCAGTTGCGCAGGCGCAGCTGCTTGTAGCCCTGGAACAGGCCGCAATCGACCAGCATGCTGTGGCCGTTGTGGCGCACCAGGTATTTGGAGCCGGTGACGGTGCCCGCGCCGCCCAGAAAGGTGATGTTGACTTCCATTGCGATCCTCCATGCATGCCAATGGCTGCCATCGTAGCGGCCTGCGGCGGCTGCCTTCTCGGGGTGGAGCGGGTCGGAAGGTGATGCAGATCAAGGTACGCTGGCAAAGATTGCGGGGACGCGAGCAGGAACGCGGGTGCCAGAAAAAAGGCTGCCCCGCGCGGTGCGGGGCAGCCTGGTGTGCAATGGCCGGCGCCCGGTGCGGCGCCACGCGTTCAGCTGAAGAAGTTCTTCAACCGGTCGGTCCAGCTCTCGCCGCTGGGCGAGTGGCGGCCGCCACCCTTCTTCAGCGATTCTTCCAGCTCGCGCAGCAGCTTGCGCTGGTGCTCGGTCAGCTTGACGGGTGTTTCCACCGCGATGTGGCAGTACAGGTCGCCGGGGTAGCTGGCGCGCACGCCCTTGATGCCCTTGCCGCGCAGTCGGAACTGTTTGCCCGCCTGCGTGCCTTCGGGGATGTCGATGGCGGCCTTGCCGGCCAGGGTGGGCACCTCGATCTCGCCACCGAGTGCCGCCGTGATGAAGCTCACAGGAACCTGGCAGTGCAGGTCGTCGCCATCGCGCTCGAAGATGTCGTGCTTCTTCAGGCGGATCTCGATGTACAGGTCACCGGGTGGCCCACCGTTGGTGCCCGGCTCGCCGTTGCCCGTGCTGCGGATGCGCATGCCGTCGTCGATGCCGGCAGGGATCTTCACTTCCAGCGTCTTTTGCTTCTTGAGCTGGCCCTGGCCGTGGCAGGTCGTGCAGGGCTCGGGAATGATCTTGCCCGTGCCGCGGCAGTGCGGGCAGGTCTGCTGCACGCTGAAGAAACCCTGGCGCATCTGCACTGTGCCGCTTCCGCTGCAGGTGGTGCAGGTCTTGGCGCTGGTGCCAGGCTTGGCGCCGCTGCCATGGCAGGTGTCGCAGCTTTCCCACGACGGAATGCGGATCTGCGCATCCTTGCCGCGCGCGGCTTCTTCGAGGGTGATTTCCATGGCGTAGCTGAGATCGCTGCCGCGGTACACCTGACGGCCGCCCGCACCACGCCCGCGACCGCCCTGCTGGCCGAACATGTCGCCGAAGATGTCACCGAAGGCCTCGGCAAAGCCGCCAAACCCTTCCGCACCAGGCCCGCCGGGGCCGCGCATGTTCGGATCCACGCCGGCATGGCCGTACTGGTCGTAGGCCGCGCGCTTCTGGGCATCGGAAAGCATCTCGTAGGCTTCTTTGGCCTCCTTGAATTTCTCCTCGGCGCCCTTGGCGGTATCCCCCTGGTTGCGGTCAGGGTGGTGCTTCATCGCCAGCTTGCGATAGGCCTTCTTGATTTCGTCCTCGGAGGCGTTCTTGGGAACGCCGAGGACCTCGTAATAGTCTCTTTTGGACATGGATGAATCAGCCTGGTTGGAAGAGGAACGCCGCGCAGGCACCCTGGAAAGGGGCCGGCGCGGCGGCTCGGTTCAGCAAGGGCTGCTTTAGCCCTTCTTGACTTCCTTCACTTCGGCATCGACCACGTTGTCGTCGTCCGCGGGCTTGTCCGACGATGCCGATGCGCCTGCCGCGTCCGCGCCACCGGCTGCCTGGGCCGCCTGCCCCGCCTGGGATTCGGCGTACATTTTCTCGCCCAGCTTCTGGCTGGCGGCCATCAGCGCCGTGGTCTTGGCATCAATGGCGTCCTTGTCCTCGCCCTTGAGCACTTCTTCCAGCGCCTTGACCGCAGCGGTGATCGCCTCCTTTTCGCCGGCATCGAGCTTGTCGCCATGCTCGGCCAGGCTCTTGTTCACGCTGTGCACGGCGGCTTCGCCCTGGTTGCGGGCCTGGATCAGTTCGAGCTTTTTCTTGTCGTCGGCGGCGTTGAGCTCGGCGTCCTTGACCATCTGCTGGATTTCTTCTTCCGACAGGCCCGAGTTGGCCTTGATGGTGATCTTGTTTTCCTTGCCCGTGCCCTTGTCCTTGGCGCCCACGTGCAGGATGCCGTTGGCGTCGATGTCGAACGACACCTCGATCTGCGGCGTGCCGCGCGATGCAGGTGGAATGCCTTCGAGGTTGAACTCGCCCAGCAGCTTGTTGCCGCTGGCCATCTCGCGCTCGCCCTGGTAGACCTTGATGGTCACGGCCGGCTGGTTGTCGTCGGCGGTGGAGAAGGTCTGCGCGAACTTGGTGGGGATGGTCGTGTTCTTCGTGATCATCTTGGTCATCACGCCGCCCAGGGTCTCGATGCCCAGGCTCAATGGCGTCACGTCCAGCAGCAGCACGTCCTTGCGGTCGCCCGACAGCACCTGGCCCTGGATGGCCGCGCCCACGGCCACGGCCTCGTCGGGGTTCACGTCCTTGCGGGGTTCCTTGCCGAAGTATTCCTTGACCTTCTCCTGCACCTTGGGCATGCGCGTCATGCCGCCGACCAGGATCACGTCGTTGATGTCGGAAACGCTGATGCCGGCGTCCTTCATGGCGGTGCGGCAGGGGGCGATGGTGCGCTCGATCAGCTCTTCCACCAGGGCTTCGAGCTTGGCACGCGTGAGCTTGATGTTCAGGTGCTTGGGGCCCGAGGCATCGGCCGTGATGTAGGGCAGGTTGATGTCGGTCTGCGCGCTGTTGGACAGCTCGATCTTGGCCTTTTCGGCGGCTTCCTTCAGGCGCTGCAGGGCCAGCACGTCCTTGGACAGGTCAACGCCTTGCTCTTTCTTGAACTCGGCAATGATGTAGTCGATGATGCGCTGGTCGAAGTCCTCGCCACCCAGGAAGGTGTCGCCGTTGGTCGACAGCACTTCGAACTGCTTTTCGCCATCGACGTCAGCGATTTCGATGATGGACACGTCGAACGTGCCGCCACCGAGGTCATACACGGCGATCTTGCGGTCGCCCTTTTCCTGCTTGTCCAGGCCGAAGGCCAGGGCTGCTGCGGTGGGCTCGTTGATGATGCGCTTGACTTCCAGGCCGGCGATGCGGCCGGCGTCCTTGGTGGCCTGGCGCTGGGCGTCGTTGAAGTAGGCGGGCACGGTGATCACGGCCTCGGTCACGGGCTCACCCAGGTAATCTTCGGCGGTCTTCTTCATCTTGCGCAGAATGTCGGCGCTGACCTGCTGGGCCGAGATCTTGTTGCCGCGCACTTCCACCCAGGCATCGCCGTTGTCGGCGGCAGTGATCTTGTAGGGCATCAGGTCGATGTCCTTTTGCACTTCCTTCTCGGTGAACTTGCGGCCGATCAGGCGCTTGATGGCGTACAGCGTGTTCTTGGGGTTGGTCACGGCCTGGCGCTTGGCCGAGGCTCCCACCAGCACTTCACCATCTTCCTGGTACGCAACGATCGACGGCGTGGTACGGGCACCTTCCGAGTTCTCGATCACGCGCGTGGTGTTGCCTTCCATGACGGACACGCAGCTGTTGGTGGTGCCCAGGTCGATACCGATGATTTTTCCCATGTTCTTCTCCGCAATGTTGGAATGGTTGGATAGCTAGTAACTTGTGGATAACTTGAAGGGCTTCAAGTTGGTTCCGTGAAATTATTTGGCGGCGGCCACGGTCACCAGGGCGGGGCGCAGCACGCGCTCGGCGATCACATAGCCTTTTTGCAGCACGGCCACCACGGTGTTCGCCTCCTGCTCGGCCGGCACCACACTGATGGCCTGGTGCTGGTGCGGATCGAACTTGTCGCCGGCGGCCGGGTTGATGGCCTGCACCTTGTTGCGTTCCAGGGCGGCTTGCAGCTGGCGCAGCGTGGCGTCGGAGCCTTCGCGCAGTTGCTGGGCCGTGGCGTTCTGGATGGCTAGGGCGGCGTCCAGGCTGTCGCAGACGGGCAGCAGGCTTTCGGCAAAGCTCTCGATGCCGAACTTGCGGGCCTTGGAGACTTCGTCTTCCGCGCGGCGGCGGGCGTTCTCTGCCTCGGCCTTGGCGCGCAGGAACTGGTCGGCCAGATCGGCGCTCTTGGCCTTGAGTTCGGCCAGCTCGCCCTGCAGGCGGGTCATTTCATCAGAAGCGTTGGCGGCCATGGCGGCCTCGACTTCTTCGGGAGCGGGATTGCTTGGGAGGGGAGATGGCTGGCTGTTATCTGGCATGTCGGAATTTTTATGAAACGTACGGATACGCGACAAGGATGGGGCGGGTGGGCCGTATTTCAAGGCCTGCGGCAGCGTCAGGACGCTTTGTCCGTGTCCACGGACACCGAAGGAACGCATGGATCAGGCCGGGAGTGTACAAGCGCAAACATGCTGGTTATAATTGCCGGCTTTGCCTTGCCACACCACTTCGAGACGCAGTGGGTGGTCTTACCCAAAAGGAGTATGCATGCGTCATTACGAAATCATTTTGTTGATCCATCCGGATCAAAGCGAACAAGTTCCAGCCATGCTGGAGCGCTACAAGGGCATGATCACCGCTGGCGGTGGCAAGGTGCACCGCGTGGAAGACTGGGGCCGCCGTCAACTGGCGTACCTGATCAACAAGCTGGCCAAGGCCCACTACCTGTGCGTGAACATCGAAGCCGACCAGGCCGTGATGGCTGAACTGGAGCACGCCTTCAAGTTCAACGACGCCGTGCTGCGCCATCTGACGGTTCAGAAGAAGAAGGCCGAGACCAGCCCGTCTTCGATGATGAAGACCGTCGAGCGCGAAGAAGCCCGCAAGGTCAGCCAGGCCGAGTACGCAGCGGCCAACGACCGCTGATCTTCCAGCCCTAGGGGAGTGGAAAACCGCGTTGTCTTGACCGCCTGTATCGCTGAGGCCGAGGCCCTGCGCTACACACCCGCTGGATTGCCTGCCATCACCCTGCGACTCGAACACGAGTCCCAGCAAACCGAAGCAGGCCAGCCCCGGGACGTCAAGGCTGCCATGAAAGCCGTTGCCTTTGGTGCAATGGCCGAGCGTCTGGCCCGGCAAAACATCGGAAGTCTCTGGACTTTCAATGGATTTCTGGCCACACCGCGCAACGGCAAGAACGCAGTGCTCCACATCCAGGATATTCAACAAAATTAATTTTCAAGGGGTCCGCAATGGCCACGTTCAAGAAGTTCAACAAAGACAAGCGCCCAAAGCGCAACACCCAGTCCCTGCTGTTCAAGCGCAAGCGCTTTTGCCGCTTCACGGTGACCGGTGTTGAAGAAATCGACTACAAGGATGTCGATACGCTGCGCGATTTCATCGCCGAAAACGGCAAGATCATTCCCGCACGCCTGACCGGCACGCGCGCCATTTTCCAGCGCCAGCTGAACACCGCCATCAAGCGCGCCCGCTTCCTGGCCCTGGTGCCTTACAGCGACCAGCACAAGATCTAAGGAGCACAACCCATGCAAATCATTCTGCTCGACAAGGTTGTGAACCTCGGCAACCTCGGCGAAATCGTCAAGGTGAAAGACGGCTACGCCCGCAACTTCCTGATCCCTTCGGGCCGTGCACGCCGCGCCACCGAAGCCAACAAGGCCGAGTTCGAAGCCAAGCGCGCCGAACTCGAAAAGGCAGCCGCTGCCAAGCTGGCACAAGCCCAGGCTGAAGGCGAAAAGCTGGCCGGTACCACCGTCAAGCTGACGCAAAAGGCGGGCGTGGATGGTCGTCTGTTTGGTTCCGTGACCAACCACGACATCGCCGAAGAGCTGAACAAGCAAGGCTACAAGGTTGTGAAGGCCCAGGTTCGTCTGCCCAACGGCCCTATCAAGGTTGTCAGCGAAACGGCTGTCAGCGTGGCTCTGCACACCGATGTGGTGGTGGAAGTCAACGTGTCGGTCTACGGCGAAACGGCCTGATCGTCGCCCCACCGTCATTTCGTGACGTTGTGCAAAAGCCGCCCTTGGGCGGCTTTTGTTTTTGGTGCGGTACGCCCATACAGGGCCACCCACAGTCTGCCCCCTGGTTATCCACAGGCTTGTCCCCATCCCGCCAGGCTGCTCTGCGCTAGCATTGAACGCCTGTCCCAAGGAACCCCATGTCCGCTGTTTTTCCCCCGCTCGAAGACCACGGTTTTGCTCCGCCCCTGCCGGATCGCGAAATTGCCCAGTTGCGCGTGCCACCGCACTCGATCGAGGCGGAATCGAGTGTGCTCGGCGGGCTGCTGCTGGACAACAACGCCTGGGACCGCGTGGGCGATCTGCTCAAGGACGGCGATTTTTATCGCTACGAACACAAGCTGATCTATGCCGCCATCGGCGGCCTGATCAATGGCAGCAAGCCCGCCGACGTGATCACGGTGTACGAGCAGCTCCAGGGGCTGGGCAAGGCCGAGGAAATCGGTGGCCTGGGGTACCTGAACAATCTGGCGCAGTATGTGCCCAGCGCGAGCAACATCCGCCGCTATGCCGAGATCGTGCGCGAGCGCGCCATCCTGCGCAAGCTGGTCACCGCCAGCGACGAGATCGCCACCAATGCGTTCAACCCGCAGGGGCGTCCGGTCGACAAGATCCTTGACGAGGCCGAGCAGAAAATCTTCAACATCGGCGAGGAAGGCTCGCGGATGAAGCAGGGCTTTCAGGCCATGGACACGCTGGTGGTGGATCTGCTCGACCGGGTGCAGGAGATGGCCGACAACCCGAACGACATCACCGGCGTGCCCACCGGGTTCATCGATCTCGACCGCATGACCTCGGGCCTGCAGGCGGGCGACATGGTGGTGCTGGCGGCCCGCCCGTCCATGGGCAAGACGGCGTTTGCCGTGAACATTGCCGAGCATGTGGCGCTGAATGAAGGCCTGCCCGTGGCCATTTTCTCGATGGAAATGGGCGCCGCGCAGCTGGCCGTGCGTATCGTCGGCTCGATTGGCCGCATCAACCAGGGCAACCTGCGCACCGGCAAGCTCTCGGATGAGGAATGGCCGCGCCTGACCGAGGCCATCGAGAAACTGCGCACCGTGTCGCTGCACATCGACGAAACACCGGGCCTGACGCCGTCGGAGCTGCGCGCCAATGCGCGGCGCCTGGCGCGCCAGTGCGGCAAGCTGGGCCTGATCGTGGTGGACTATCTGCAGCTGATGAGCGGCTCCAGCGGCTCGCAGGGCGAGAACCGGGCCACCGAGCTGGGCGAAATCTCGCGCGGCCTGAAGATGCTGGCCAAGGAGCTGCAGTGCCCGGTGATCGCGCTGTCGCAGCTCAACCGTTCGGTGGAGCAGCGCACCGACAAGCGCCCCATGATGAGCGATTTGCGCGAGTCGGGCGCCATCGAGCAGGATGCCGACATCATCATGTTCATCTACCGCGACGACTACTACAACAAGGACAGCAAGGAGCCGAACGTGGCCGAGGTCATCATCGGCAAGCAGCGCAATGGCCCCACCGGCACCGTGAAGCTGTTCTTCCAGAAGTCGCAGACGCGCTTCGAAAGCCTGGCGATGGGGTCGGGCGACGACTTCTAATGAAAAAGCCGCTAGCACTTGATCTGTAAGCGCTAGCAGCTATCAAAATAGAAGCTATTTACGGCTGCGGGCGATGCTATGGCCGCAGTGCCCACACCAGCAGGCCCACGCACAACGTCCCCAGTATTGCGACGGCTGCCGTGAGGTGCCGGTTGCGCAGGCGCAGTGCCTCGACCGCCTGCACCACCTGGGCATGCTGTTCGGCCAGGGACTGGATCAACAGGGCCGATTCCTGCTGCTCCAGTTCGAGCCGCACCACACGCTCGCGCAATTGCTGCAGTTGCAGGGCGACCGGAGGAGCGGCTGCGCCGTCCGCATCCGCCAGTTTGCCTGCAGCGGCATCCGCAGTGCTTTGGCGCGTGGTGCCCAGCAGCTTCTTGGCCGCCTGCAGAATCTGGGGCGTTGCCTCCAGGACGTCGCCCCAGGGAACCAGCTTGAGGGCGGCAACCCAGCCCACCGCCATCTCTACAGCACCTCGCTGGCAAAGTCTGCCAGGCGTGAGCGCTCGCCGCGCGCCAGCGTGATGTGGCCGCCGTGCGGCCAGCCCTTGAAGCGGTCCACGGCGTAGGTCAGACCCGACGAGCCTTCGGTGAGATAGGGCGTGTCGATCTGCGCAAGGTTGCCCATGCAGATGATTTTGGTGCCGGGGCCGGCACGGGTGATCAGCGTCTTCATCTGCTTGGGCGTCAGGTTCTGCGCCTCGTCGATGATCACGTACTTGTTCAGGAAGGTGCGCCCGCGCATGAAGTTCATGCTCTTGATCTTGATGCGGCTGCGGATGAGCTCGTTGGTGGCGGCGCGCCCCCACTCTCCCGCGTTGCCACCATCGCCCTTGGCCAGGAATTCGAGGTTGTCGTCGAGCGCGCCCATCCAGGGGCCCATCTTTTCTTCCTCGGTGCCGGGCAGAAAGCCGATGTCCTCACCGACGCTCACGGTGGCGCGGGTCATGATGATTTCGGTGTAGCGGCGGTCGTCCAGCACTTGCGTGAGGCCCGCGGCCAGGGCCAGCAGGGTCTTGCCGGTGCCGGCCGTGCCGGTCAGTGTGACGAAATCGACCTCAGGGTCCATGAGCAGATTCATGGCGTAGTTCTGCTCGCGGTTGCGCGTGGTCACGCCCCACACCGCATGCTTGGCCGAGCCATAGTCCTTGAGCGTCTGCAGCACCGCTGTTTTTTCGCGGATCTCGCTGACCCGGGCAAACATGCTGGGCTCGCCCGGAGCCTCGAAGTACACAAACTGGTTGATCATCAACTGCGGCACGATGGGGCCGCCGATGCGGTAATAGGTGTTCGCGCCGCTTTGCCAGCTTTCCACGTTCTTGCCGCTCTTGGTCCAGAAGTCGGGGGGCAGGGCCAGTACGCCAGAGTAGAGCAGATCGCCGTCTTCCAGCGTCTTGTCGTTCTGGTAGTCCTCGGCGTTCAGGCCCAGGGCGCGCGCCTTGACGCGCATGTTGATGTCCTTGGATACCAGCACCACTTCGCGCGGGGCGTGCAGCTTGCGCAGCGCTTCCACCACGCCCAGGATCTGGTTGTCGGCCTTGCCTTGCGGCAGGCTGGTGGGCAGGCTGTAATCCAGCGGGGCCGTCTGAAAGAACAGGTGGCCGCCTGCGGCGCGCTGGCCCGTGGAGTCGAGCTTGAGCCCGTGCGCAATGTCGGCGCCATGCACGCCTGCCAGGGCATCCAGGGTGCGGCTGGTCTGGCGGCCGTTGCGGGCCACTTCGGTCATGCCCTTCTTGTGGCCATCCAGCTCTTCCAGCACGATCATGGGCAGGAAGATGTCGTGTTCCTCAAAGCGGAACAGACTGGTCGGATCGTGCAGCAGCACGTTGGTGTCCAGCACGAACAGCTTGGCAGGGCCCTGCGGTGCTGCCTTTTTGCTGCGGGAAGCGCCGGCTGCTGCGGGCGCGCTGGCGGTGGTCTTGCTGCCGGGGCTGCGCGAGCCGCGTGTACTGGCGGAGCTGCGCGCGGCGGGTGCGGGGGCCTTGGCGGGCGTGCGGGCAGGTTCCAGCGTGCGTGACCGGGTCTCGACCTGGATCAGGGCAGGGGCCGTGCCCATTTCGATGGCCGCCGCATCGTTGCGTGGGTTCTTGCGTCCACCCCGGCTGGCGGGGGTGGCTGTTGTCTCTGCGTCGGGAAGCTGGTTTTCGACGGGGCGGGCGCTTGCTTTGTAGGCTTCAGGCGCGAGGAGGGCGGCGCGCCGGCTGGGGGCGGGGGGCAGGGGCATGGTGGCGGGGTCTCGGGCAGTGGGGTGTTCAGAAAGCAAAAAGCCGCCTGGAGACCAAGGCGGCTTTGGAGGAAGAAAAAAGCGTTGCTGATTTCAGAAGCATCAAACCATTATGCCCATTCACCGTGTCGGATTGCGGAAGGCGTCCGCAGTCCGTGTTGGGGGGGGCTTGCAACGGTGGATTTCAGGCGGCCTTTTTCAGGGCCTTGATGGTCTTGACGGCCTTGAGCACTTCGTCCACGTGGCCCGGCACCTTGAGACCGCGCCATTCGTTGTGCAGAATGCCGTCGGGTCCGATCAGGAAGGTGCTGCGCTCGATGCCCTTGACCTTCTTGCCGTACATGATCTTGTTCTTGACCACGCCGAACATGTGGCACATCTTTTCTTCGGTATCGGCGATCAGCTCAAACGGCAGCTCCAGCTTTTCCTTGAACTCGTCGTGCGACTTCATGTTGTCGCGCGATACGCCGAAAACGGCTGCGCCCGCCTTGACGAAGTCCTTGTACCGGTCACGGAACTGCATGGCTTCCGTGGTGCATCCAGGGGTGTTGTCCTTGGGGTAGAAGTACAGAATCACAATCTGGCCGAGGTGGGAGGTGTTGGACACCTTGATTCCACCAGTCGCGTTGGCTTCAAATTCAGGGAGGGGTTTGTTGACAACGATCGCCATGGCACTTCAATCTCTCAGGATGTAGTCGTTGAAAAGCCGGGGGAGCTGGGGTGTTATTGCTTTTGGTGGTGCCCCCGACCGCAACCTGGGATTTTACCCCGAAAACGCCCGGGAACCAACTTGCCACCCCGCCCCTCAGAACGTGTTCACGATCTAAGGATTTATCCGTAAATTAAGTAAACTCCAAACCTGAGCCGACCTTCACTCGGCGCAGGACAGACAGATGGCCAAGG
>NZ_JBXAGC010000010.1:0-145601 GCF_058793725.1 Acidovorax sp. GW835-FHT14B10 | reverse complement strand
GATCTACCAACACCACCTCCGCGCCAGTGCTAGCTTTTCGTACCGTCACTTATTGCACTGAAAACGAGGAGACCCCATAAAGCTATTTCAGGGATGTTGTACTAGGTATGCGCCTGGAGATCGCTGTTCCGGTCCGGCTCTGTCCCCACTGCGAGTGCGCGATGGAGTGCGTCAACGAAGACAGGCAGGCGGGACCTGATCACGCAGATGGAGCGCATCCCAGTCAACGGCGGCATGCGGCGCGTCGTGAACGTGCTCGTCGACGCCGGCGCCAAGGACCTCGACTTTGTCGATCCGCCGGAAGAGAAGAGCGCGGAGACGGCTCCGGCCATCCGCGCCCAAGTGGAAACGAAGAAATTCGCCGGTGGTGTGGAGATCTTCTATGACCGGGCCGCCGACACGTACGGCATCCGGCTCACCCCGGCACAGCCGGGCAAAGACGGCCTCCTCATGACCGACATCTACTTCGACGAGTTGGGCGACGCATTGCAAGTTTGCATCGATGATGAGTCGTGGATGGGGTGATCTCGGTTTCGGTGCAAATCGTAGCGGTTTGAATCTAGGGTAAACCCTGCCTGCTGGCAGCGAAGCACTCGCCCGTTCGTTACCTCGCCGCAAACGCCGCATTGATTTGCCGTGCCCGCCTGCTCGACCGCCGCAACAAAGCTCAGGTGGAAACTCGACACTGCGTTTCTCCGTCAGCGCCGGGCGGCGCGGGCGCAAGGATCATGACAGGGGACTGGCGTCCGCGAAACACTGACCATGAAGTCGCAAAAAACCAAGGGTTTACCCTGGATTCAAACCGCTACGATTTGCACCGAAACCGAGATCACCCCTGCCCGCACCACGAACATGGCGAGATCGTCGATGCGCTGGAGGCGCGCGATGCCGATCGCGCCGGCGCGCTGATGGTGGAGCACCTCACGCATGTGGAGAATGCGCTGCGCCTGGAAATGCCGGCCGGCGAGGAGATCGACTTCGAAGCGGTCTTCGCCTGAGCTGGCGGCCGTTTCAGGATGCTATGAAATATATAGCGCCTAACGCCCTGTTCATATGGACTCGAGGCCTGTTTTTCTTTTGAAATCAGTCTTTGACGGCTGGTTGATCGTTGGCAGGTGACGAGCGGCGGGTTGTCCAGCTACAAGCACCAACTCCGCGGCGCTGCGTGTCAGGCCACGGCGCGGCACTCGGTCTTCGAGCGGCTCCAGTCGGTCACCGGGCCGTCGAGGTCGACGCCCCGGCGCGTGGCGGTCATCTCGGCGACGATGCTCATCGCGATTTCGGGCGGCGTGAGTCCTCCGAGGTTCAGGCCCACTGGACCCCGCAGCCGCGCCGCCTCCTCGGGGCTGACGTCGAACTGCAGCAGGCGTTCGCGCCGCGCGTCGTTGTTGCGCCGGGAGCCGAGCGCACCGACATAGAACGCCGGCGTGCGCAGCGCCTCCATCAGCGCCAGGTCGTCGAGCTTGGGGTCGTGCGTGACGGCCACGACCGCGCTGTTGGCGTCGAGGTTCATCGCGAGCGCCAGGTCGTCGGGCATCGCCCGGGACAGCGTCACACCTTCCATCGCTTCCCACCCCTCGTGGTATTCCTGGCGCGGATCGCAGACGGTGACTCGGTAGTCGAGCATCACCGCCATCGCGGCAAGATAGCGCGACAGCTGCCCGCCGCCGACGATCAGCAGGCGCAGGCGCGGACCATGCACCGTGTGCAGCACCGCGCCGTCGAAACGCACCGCGTCGCCGTCACCGGCATCGCCGAGGCTGACCAGGCCGGTGGCCAGCTCGAGGCGGCGCTGCACCAGCCGGTGCGACTCGATCGCCATCAGCAGCTCGCGCAGCTGCGACTGCACCGAAAGCGGCTCCAGCACCACCTGCACGGTGCCGCCGCAGGGCAGGCCGAAGCGCCGGGCCTGCTCGGCCGTCGCGCCGTAGGTGGTGACCTGCGGCAGGCGGGCAGCGAGTTCCCCCCGCTGCACGCGGCCGATCAGGTCGTCCTCGATGCAGCCCCCTGACACCGAACCGGCCACCTGACCATCGTCGCGGATGATCATCAACGAGCCGGGCGGGCGCGGCGCCGAGCCCCAGGTGCGCACCACAGTGCCCAGCGTCACGCGGTGGCCGCAGTCGAGCCAGTCCATAGCGGTGCGGATCACTTCCACGTCCATGCAGTTCATCGTCCAAACTCCTTCGTGTCCATCGTCGTGTTATGGCGCAGCGCGGGCGCCAAGAGCAGCCCCAGCAGTCCGAGCAGCGCCAGGCCGGCGTGCGCTGACGTCAACGCGGCGGGCCCCGCGGCACCGATGCCTGCGCCCAACGCCAGCACCGCGCTGCCGGCCAGCGCCACCGCCGCCAGCTGATGGCCCATGCCCGCGCCCCACGGCTTCGACGGCGCGGCCGGCACCGGCGTGCGGGCTACCATCGGTCCGGCCCAGGCCACGCCCCAGGCCAACGCATGCCAAAGCGATGCCGCCATCAGACCTTGCACGCCGGGCCAGGCGACCAACAGCAGCGCGCCCACGGCCAGCAGCAGCGCTACCCACCGGCGCAGCTGCGACGCAGAGACGGAAGGCAACGCACGCTGCAGCAGGGCCGGTGGCAGCAGCATCGCCGCCAGGTGCAGCCCCGTCACCATGGGCGCCGACCAGCCTGCTGCGCTGCACCAGTCAGCCATGGCCGGCAGGGCCGTCATCATCGGCAACATCGTCAGCGACGCGGCATGCAAGGGCCAGTCGGCCATGTTGCGCCAGCGCACGAGCGCAGGAACGGGCAGCGAACAATCGAAGAGACCGGCGCGACAACCCAGGGCGTGGCCGACGCCGCGCGGAACCAGCAGCGCCAGGGCCACTGCCGTCGCCAGCAATGCGACGGACAGTGCCACGGTGTGCGTGGGCAGTGCCGGCAGATCGCCGGCGACGCCCCACGCCAACGAACCGCCCAGCAACGCCGGCACCAGCGGTGCCGGTGGCAAACGCGGCAGGGCGGTGCGCAGCGAACGCACGCAACGCGACGCGGCCACCAGCAGCACGGACCACCCCAACGCCGCCAACGCCAGCGCCGGGGCACCGCGGTCCGCCCAATGCAAGGCCAGCACGGTGAGGCCGCCCGCGCCCATCAGCACTGCGGCCAGCACCCCACGCGACAGCGGCCAGAAGGCCGTGCCGACCAGCAGCGCTCCGGTGCACGCGAGCCACAAGGCCAGCGGCGCGTAGCCGGAGACGAGCAACAGGGCGTGCTGACGGCCCAGCGCCCCCAGCACGAGCCAGCCCGAAAGCAGCAGCGACCAGGCCAGCGTGCGCGCGATCCACAGACGCAGCGCGGCGCCTGGCGTTGCCCCCGGTGAGGGGGGTGGCGCAGCGACACGAAGTGCGCGAAGCCTGGGGGTGAGTTTCATCCTAGGCGGCGCTGTAGCGGTGCAAGCGGTCGCTGCCGCTCGCGGCATGCACGCTGGCGTTGAACGAGACGATCACGCGGTCGAGCTCGCCGTCATAAGGCAGCGCCTGATGCGCCAGCCACGACGGGAACAGCACCAACTGCCCCGGCACAGGTTCGACATCTATGTGCGGCGGCTGAAGGTAGGCATTGCCGAGATCGACATGCGCGCCGCCCAATTGCACAAACGGCGGGCCGTAGAACCGTGTCACGCCGTTGGCCGCGCCGTACACCGGATGCGCCGTGCGCCGCGCGGCCGGGTCGACCTGCACACAGTAGACGCCCGACCAGGAGCAATTGCCATGCGTGTGCACATCGTGAAAAGCGCCGCGGTTGGCGGTCTGGAACCACATCCCTTCGATCGCCACCTGCAGGTCCACGCCTTCAGCCGGCCACGCGCCGTGGTTGGCCCGCGATGCGGTGTCGCGCAGGCTCTCGACGATAAAACGAACCAAGCCTTCCCATTCGGGCAGCTGTACGCGCTGCAGCAGGTCGTCGTCGCTGGCGAAAAAGGCGCCCGGGGTTTGATGGCGCGCATGCGACTGCGTCGCGCGCAGCGCACCGAACACCCGCACCAGCAACGGGTTCAGCGCCTCGGCATGCGCGTAGCGGTGCAGACCCATCGGCGTGGGCCACAATGCAAGAAAACCCGGCGTGAGCGACATGCGAAGCGCCGTCCTACGACGTTGCCATGAGCGAGGAAGGCCAGCGCAGCGCGTGGCCGGTGTCGCGCTCGAAGCGCTCGATGTCATCGAGCGTGTCGAGATCGACGAGAAAGCGCCGATTGTCGGTGACGAAGGGCGCCACCGCCTCCGGGTGCGCCGCCCGCCACTGCCGGCAGCCGACGTTGGCGTCGCCCTGCAGGATCTGCTCGCGCACGTCGGCGCTGAAGATCACCGGATTGCCCGGCTCGCCGTGCACCTGCGGCACCACGACCGAGATGCCCTCGGAGCGCTTTTTGTAGGCACCGATCAGCGCACCGATGTCCTGCGCATTGATCAGCGGCTGGTCGGCCAGCGCCACCAGCACTGCATCGAGCTTGCCGGTCAGCGCCTGCAGGCCTATGCGCAGCGACGAGACTTGGCCATCGTCGGGCTGCGGGTTGCGCACCAGCGTGACCGGGAAGTCCTGCACCACCGGCTCGATGTGTTCGGCGTGGTGGCCGAGCACCACGACGACCTCGTCGACGCCAGCGCCGGACAGAGCGATCAACTGGCGGCGGATCAGCGGCACGCCACCGAGTTCGAGCAGCGCCTTCGGTCGTCCGCCCATCCGCGAGCCGGCTCCCGCGGCCAGCAGCACGGCGCCTACGACCAGGCGGCTGTGCAGCCCACCACCACCTTTGAGAATGCAGCCCATGCTCAGCCTCCGCAGCACGATTTCGGCGCCTCGCCGCCCGCCGTCGGCGCAGCCAGCGGCGCCTCGCCGCCCGCCGTCGGCGCAGCCAGTGGCGCCGTGGCGGTGGCCGGCGTCGCTGCCACCTTGGCAGGTTCACCACCGCCGCAGCACGACCCCGCGATCGGCGGCAGATCGGGCAACGGCAGCACCGGCTTCGCAGTGGCCGTGCTCTGGGGCGCGCGGCGCGCTGCGACCGACGGCGGCGTCGTGGGGGTGGAGTCCGCAGTGGCTGAGCTTGCCGTCACCACGGCGTCGGCTGGTGCGCTGCTACCCTGTGCAGCACTGCGCCGCGCCGCCACCACGGCCGCCAGCACCGACAGCGCGATCTCCTCGGGCGTCTGCGCGCCGATCGGCTGGCCCGCCGGAGAGATGATGGCGCGCACCGCATCCGCATCCTGACCGGCTTCGATGAGCGACTCGCGCAGCACTTGCGCCTTGCGGGCGCTGGCCACGAACGAGACTTGGCGCGCGCGCAGCGCCAGCGCAGCACGCAGGCCCTGCACGTCGCGCCGACCCTGGGTGGCCACCACGACGAAGCTGCCCGGTGCCACCTGGGCGGCCACGGTACCGGCGTCGTCGCTCGCGATCACCTGCCCGGCGTCCGGGAAGCGCTGCACATCGGCGCCGTGGGCGATCACCGTCACCTGCAGTCCCACGCGCGGCGCGAGCCCGGCCAGCGCCACCGCGACCGGCGAATCGCCGATCACGGTGAGCCGGGCGCGCGGCAGCATCGGGTCGATGAACAGCTCGAGCGTGCCGCCGGAGTGGCAGGCCATGCCGAACTCGAGCACGTCACCCAACACCTCATGCACATCGCGCACCTCGCCCTCTTCGGCCGGCGCGATGCGGATCAGCCGCGCGCGCCCGTCGATCAGCGCCTGCCGCACCGTGCGCAGCACCGTAGGCTGGGCACAGCCGCCCCCGATCCAGCCGTGCACGATGCCGTCAGCGGTGACCACCGCCTTGTCGCCCGGCCTTGCAGATGTGGGGGCCTGCGCGCGCACCACACTCACCAGCGCATAGGGCTGGTCCTGCTGCTGCAGGCGCTGGGCTGCGGCGACCAGGTCGAGCGACGAGGGGCTCATGGGGGGTTCTCCTTCAGTACAACACATCGGCCGCCTGCGCAAGGTCGCGCAAGCTGTTCAGCCGAACAAAACGTTCGATCAGCCCGGTGCAGGGCTGCATCGCCTGCGAGGCCGGCGGCAGCGCCGTCGGGTGAAACCAGGTGATGCGGGCGCCCCGCGCGCGCACGCGCGCGAGTTCCTCGGCCAGGCGATGCGGTTCGTCGGCATCGAAGCCATCGGACAGCACCCACACGCGCGCGCTGCGGCCGAGCTGTGCGCGAGCATGCACGCCGACGAAATCGGCCATGCTGGTGGCGATGCGCGTGCCGCCGCCGAAACCGGCGGTGACGGCGTTGACCTTCTCCTGCACCGCCGCCGAGTCGCGCTGCAGTAGCGGTGTGATTTCGGCCAGCCGGGTGTGGAAGACAAACACGCGTGCGTCCACCGCGCCGACGAAGGCGCGGGCGATGCGCAGGAAGAGTTGCGCATGCGTCTCCATCGAGCGGCTGACATCGACCAGGATGAACAGACGCGGGCGCTCGCGCCGCGGCTGGCGCCAGGCCGGCGCCAGTGGCAGGCCGCCGGTCTTCAGGCTGGCGCGCAGCGTGCGGCGCACATCGAGCCGGCGCCCGCGCGGGTCGTCGTGCCAGCGCCGGGTGAGGCGCTGTCGCAGTCGCTGCGCAATGCGCTCGGCGATACGTTCGAGCTGCGCCAAGTCCTGTGGCAACCATTGCGACAGGCTGCGGTCGTGCAATGCGTCGGTGCGGCTGGCGCCGCCTTGCGCTTGCGGCGTGCCGGCCTCTTCGGCGGGCGCCAGCGTTGCATCGAGCGCCGTGTCCCCCAGCCGGCGCGACGCCTGGTCAGGCGGCGTGCCGGCCATCGCCTCTTGCAGCGACTGCACCATCTGGCGCAGGTCGCGCGACGGGCGGGTCTGCCCGCTCACCCGCACGGTGCCTTTCACGCGCTGAGGGTGCCAGTAGCGCTCGAACAGTTCAGGCCAGCGCCGCCAGTCGCGTACGTCGTGGCAGGCGATCGAGCGCCAGGCGGCGTTGAGCCGCGCTGCACGATTCATCGGAACGCGCAGTGCCGCCTGCACCATGGCCTGCTGCTCGGCCACCCCGACCTTCAGCCCGTGGTCGCGCAGCAGCGCGGCAAACCCGGCGATGGCTTCGAGCGGACGCGGCACCATGGCAGAGGGCCTGTTATGCCTCAAGCCGGGCAGGGGCCTTCTCGGCCACGCCAACGCTGCGCCGTCCTTCGACCAGCTGGCGCACGCGCTCGGGCCCGATCTGGAAACGGTCGTCGCGCGTCTTCAGCAGGCATCCCAGCGTGGCCAACAGCAGCTGCGGATCATCGGGCAGCGCCTTCATCTCAAACTTGTGCAGCGCGCGGATCCAGTCCAGTGTTTCGGCGATGCCCGGCGTCTTGCCGAGATCCTCGCGGCGCAGCCGGTGCACAAAGGTCACGGCCTGCTCGACCAGGGCGCTCTCGGCCTCGGGCAGTGTGGCGCGCACGATGGCCACCTCGCGCGCGAGGGTCGGATAGTCGAGGTAGTGGTACAGGCAGCGGCGGCGCAGCGCGTCGGACAGCTCGCGCGTGCCGTTGCTGGTGAGCAGCACCTGCGGTACATGGCGCGCCGTGAGCGTGCCGAGCTCCGGCACGGTGATCTGGTAATCGGCCAGGACCTCGAGCAGGAAGGCCTCGAAGGCCTCGTCGGCGCGATCGACCTCGTCGATCAGCAGGACACAGGGTTCGGGGCTGGCGATGGCCTGCAGCAGCGGCCGCTCGAGCAGGTACTCGCGGGCGAACAGGTCGCTCTCGTGCACCGTGTTGGGCTGCGTTTCATGCAGGCGGATCGCCAGCAACTGGCGGCCGTAGTTCCACTCGTAGGCCGCCTGCGACAGGTCGATGCCCTCGTGGCACTGCAGTCGGATCATCCGCCGTCCCTGCGAGCGCGCCAGCGCGCTGGCCAGCGCGGTCTTGCCCACGCCCGCATCGCCCTCGACCAGAAGTGGCCGCGACAGCTCGCCCGCGAGCCACAGCGTGGTGGCCAGCGCCTCGTCGCAGATGTAGCCGACCTGCTGGAGCCGTTCGCGAAGCGTCTGGTCGTTCATGGCGGTCCGCGCCCTCAGGCGTGCTTGCGGGACAGGCCGGCGAACCAGCCCTTGATGAGACCCCACAGGATGGCCAGCGCGTTGAGTTCCTTCGCCACGGGCGGCGGCGCGGCGCCTTGGGCGACCTCGCCGCCAGGCGTGGCAGCCGTCGCAGCGCGGAAGTTGTCGGCGAACTGGCCCAGGATCATGTCGGACACCGACACCATCATGCGGCCGCCGAACTGGGCGAACTTGCCGCTGACGATGACGGCGGCCTGGCCCACCAGCACCGAGCGCTGCGGGTCATCGTCGGCCGGCACCACGGTCGCGGTGAGGTCCATCGACGCCGTCGAGCCACCGCTGTCGGCGCCCTTGCCGAACAGCACGACCCGGCGCTGCGTCTCGTCCAGGCCGCGCACCTCGATGTCGCCGCCGAACGCCGCCACCGCAGGGCCGACCTTGACCTTGACCGCTCCCTTGTATTGGGTCTCAGACAGCTGCTCGGTGATCTCAGCACCGGGCATGCAGCCGGCCACCGCGCGCACGTCGCGCAGCACAGCCCAGGCGCGCGCGGCATCGACGTCCAGGGGGTAGCGCTTCTCGAGTTTGACTTCCATTTCGATCTCCTAAGGTTCTTTCCCGGCGGCTCAGAGCGCCACGCCACTGCTCTTCAGTTGCTGCCACACGCGCCAGGCGTTGTGCGGCATTTGCATGTGCGTCACGCCGAGGTGCGCAAAAGCGTCCACCACCGCCGCGGTGAAGGTCGGAATCGAACCGACATGCGGTGATTCGGCGACACCCTTGGCGCCGAGCGGATGATGCGGCGACGGCGTGACGGTGTGGTCGGTCTCCCACTTCGGTGTTTCCACCGCGGTCGGCAGGAAGTAATCCATCAGCGAGTTGCCGAGCAGGTTGCCCTGCGCGTCGAACGGCATCTGCTGGCCCATCGCCACCGCGTAGCCCTCGGTCAGACCGCCGTGGATCTGGCCCTCGATGATCATCGGATTGATGCGAGTGCCGCAGTCGTCGAGCGCGTAGAAACGCCGCACCTTGGTCTCTCCGGTCGCGCGGTCGATGTCGACCACGCACAGGTAGATCCCAAACGGGAAGGTGAAGTTCGGCGGGTCGTAGTAATGCACTGCCTCGAGCCCCGGCTCCAGCCCCGCGGGCGGCGCGTTGTAGGCCGTCCACGCGATGTCCTTCATGGTCTTGAAGCGGCTGTCGTCGCCCTTGACCTTGAAGCGGTCGATCTCCCAGTCGAGGTCGCCCTCGCCGATTTCGAGCAGGTGCGCCGCGATTTTCCTGGCCTTCGCGTGGATCTTGCGCGCGGCCATCGCGATGGCCGCTCCGGCCACCGGTGTCGAGCGCGAACCGTAGGTGCCCAGGCCGTAGGGCGCGGTGCTGGTGTCGCCCTCCTCGACCTGGATCACCTCGGACGGGATGCCGAGTTCGGTGGCAATGATCTGCGCATAGGTGGTCTGGTGGCCCTGGCCTTGGGTGATGGTGCCCATGCGCGCGATCGCGCTGCCTGTGGGGTGAACGCGGATCTCGCAGGAATCAAACATGCCCACGCCGAGGATGTCGCATATCTTGCTCGGGCCGGCACCCACCACCTCGGTGAAGGTGACCAGTCCGATGCCCATCAAGGTGGGGCTGTTGGGGTCGGCGCGCTTGGCGGCCTGCTCGGCGCGCAAGGCCTTGTAGTCCACCGCGTCGAGCACCTTCTGCAGCGCGGGGTGATAGTCGCCCGAGTCGTACTCGAAGCCGAACGGGGACTTGTAGGGAAACTGCTCCTTGCGGATGAAGTTCTTGGCGCGGATCTCGGCCTTGTCCATGCCGAGCTTTTGCGCCAGCACGTCGACCATGCGCTCGATCAGGTACACCGCCTCGGTCACGCGGAACGAGCAGCGGTAGGCCACGCCGCCCGCCGCCTTGTTGGTGTAGACGCCCTTCACGTTCGCGTAGGCCGCAGGGATGTCGTACGAGCCCGAGCAGATGTGGAACATCCCGGCCGGAAACTTGCTCGGGTCGGCGCAGGCGTCGAACGCACCATGGTCGGCAATCACGTTCACGCGCAGGCCGGTGATCTTGCCGTCGGCGGTGGCGGCGAGCTCGCCGTCCATGTGGTAGTCGCGGGCGAAGCCGGTGGAGGAGATGTTCTCGATGCGGTCCTCGACCCACTTGACCGGCCGGCCTAGCACGATCGAGGCCACGATCGCGCAGACATAGCCGGGATAGATCGGGACCTTGTTGCCGAAGCCGCCGCCGATGTCGGGCGAGACGATGCGCACCTTCGATTCCGGGATGCCCGACAGCATTGACACCACGGTGCGCACCACGTGCGGCGCCTGCGATGTGATGTAGGTGGTGAGGTCGCCGCGCACGGGGTCGAACGATGCGACGCAGCCACAGGTCTCCAGCGGGCAGGGGTGCACGCGTTGGTAGACCAGGTGCTCCTTCACCGTGACCGGCGCGGCGGCGAACGCAGCGTCGGCAGCCGCCTTGTCGCCGGCTTCCCAGGTGAAGATGTGGTTGTGGTGGTCGCGCTTGCCGTGCGCGCCCTCGGTCTTGCCGGCAAGGTCGTCACGCAGCACCGGGGCATCGGGCTTGAGCGCCTCGTACGGATCGACCACCACGGGCAGTTCGTCGTACTCGACTACCACCGCCTCCACCGCGTCGGCGGCGATGTAGCGGTCATCGGCGACCACGATCGCGACCTCCTGCATCTGGAAGTGCACTTTCTCGTCGGCCAGCACGGCGGCGACGTCGCCGGCCAGCGTCGGCATCCAGTGCAGCTTGAGCGGCTTCAGGTCGTCGGCGGTGAGCACGGCGTGCACGCCGGGGATCGCCAGCGCCGCGCTCTTGTCGATCTTCTTGATGCGCGCATGGGCCACCGGCGAGCGCACGATGTCCATGTACAGCATGCCGGGCAGCTTGATGTCGTCGACATAGTTTCCCTTGCCTTGTATGAAGCGGGCGTCTTCCTTGCGAAGTCGCGATTCGCCGATACCGGCCAGGGCCACTGCACGGTCCACGGGTGCATTCATGGGTTCGTCTCCTTGTGTTGATCAGTGCTCAGGCGATCGCGGCCTGCGGCTCGCGCAGCTTGGCGGCGGCGTAGAGCACGGCCTTGATGATGTTCTGGTAGCCGGTGCAGCGGCACAGGTTGCCGCTCATGCCCATGCGGACTTCCTCCTCTGTGGGATTCGGATTTTCCTGCAGGAAGCGGTAAGCGCGCATCAGCATGCCGGGCGTGCAGAAGCCGCATTGCAGGCCATGCTCCTTGTAAAAGCCCTCCTGGACTGCATGCAGCACGCCACCTTGCGCCAGGCCTTCGACGGTGAGCACCTCGCTGCCGTCGCACTGCACTGCCAGCTCCGTGCAGGATTTGATGGACTGGCCGTCCACGTCCACCGTACAGGCGCCGCAATGGCTGGTATCGCAGCCGATGTGCGCGCCGGTGAGGTGGAGTTCTTCGCGCAGGAAGTGCACGAGCAGGGTGCGCGCCTCGACCGCCTTCTCGTAGCTGCGGCCGTTGACCTTGACGGTGATAAGTTTCTTGGGCATTGCGGTGTCTCCGTTGTAGTGGTGTCGAGCCTGCGGGTCAGCTGCAGCGCGATGCGGCCTTGCGCAGCGCGCGCTTGACCATCTGGCCGGCCATGGCGGTCTTGTATGCGGCGTCGCCGCGCAGGTCTTCGGCCGGATCGCAGATCGCCATGGCGGCCTGCGCCGCGGCTTCGATCGCCGCATCGTCGAGCACCCGGCCTGTCAGCGCCTTCTCGGCGTCGGCAGCGCGCAGCGTGGTGGGTGCCACGTTGGTCAGGGCAATGCGCACGCTGTCGACCTTGCCACTGCTCATGCGCATGACCACGGCCGCGCCGGCGGTCGCGAAGTCACCGGTCTTGCGCTTGAGCTTCTCGTAGGCCCAGCCGGTGCCCTTGGCCAATGGGGCCACGCGGATCTCGCACAGGATCTCGTCTTCCGCCAGGTCGGTCATGTAGGTGCCGTGGAAAAAGCCGTCGGCCTTGACCGTGCGACGCCCGCTGGGGCCTTGCAGCACGAAGCTTGCATCGAGCGCGATCGAGATCGCCGGGTGGTCGTTGCCCGGGTCGCCGTGCGCAATGTCGCCGCCGATGGTCCCGCGGTTGCGCACCTGCGGGTCGGCGATCAGTTGCGCCGCTTCGGGCAGCAGGGGCACGTGCTCGCGCAGCAGCTTTGAGCTGATGAGCTCGTTCTCGACCGTCATCGCGCCGATCACGATCTCGCCCCCCTCTTGGCGGATGCCGCGCAGCTCGGGAACGCGAGTGATATCGATCAGGTGCAGCGGCTGCGCAAAGCGCAGCTTCATCATCGGCAGCAGGCTGTGCCCGCCGGCCAGCAACTTGGCGTCGCCGCCGAGCTTGCCGAGCAGCGAAAGGGTTTCACCGACGGTTTGCGGCGCGTGGTATTCGAAAGCCGGTGGGATCACTTGGTTGTCTCCTTTGTGGCCTGGCTGGCCGATTTGAGTCCAAAGTGTAGGAGCGGCCTTGAACCGTGGGGGCCTGCATCAATCAACAGCCCCAGACCGCGCACGAACAGCCGTTTGGTTGCACGAACGGCACGGCTTCCCCGGATGGCCCGCCAGGGCGTCCCGCTCGACATGGCATCGCGACCAGCTTCCCCGACATATACCGGCCCAGGCCGGGTGTCCAGCGCCGTGTCGCCTGAACAGCGGCGTCAGCCGCGTCAAGCCATGCCCCGCCAGCGTCAAGCCCGCTGTCGGCGCCTCGTTTCGGTCTGAGCCCGCTTCGGGTCTGCTCAGGCGCTGCCAGCGTTCTGCAGCGCGCGGATGCGGGCGGGCAGGGCGCGAGCCTCGGCGTCATCGATGACGGCGCGAAGGCTGCCATCCAGCGCGCCCCGCAACAGGCGCCAAAGCGTGTGCGCATGTGGCATGACGGAGCCAAAAAACAGCGCATCGTCTCCGCGCGCGATCAGCAACGTCGGAAAGCTCTCGACCTCGATCGAGCGGACGACCTCGTCATGGTCCTCGATGTCAACCCAGGTGAAGGACAGCAGGCCGGTGTCGAAGCGGCGCACCACCGGATCGAACACGGCGCGGTAGTCGCGGCAGGTGCCGCACCACTGTGCGCACAGGCAGGCCACGAGAACAGAGGGGGCGCAACCATGGGCGTCGGTGATCACCTTGTCTCCTGTGCGGCCTGGCTGGCCGCTTTGAATCCAAAGTGTAGAAACTTCCCTGCGCCCTGCGGCCCCGCATCAATCAACCGCCACAGAGCGCGCACGAACGGCCGTCTGCTTGCACGAGCAGCATGGCTGCCTCAGAGAGTTCGCGGGGCCGCCTGCAGGAGGTCAGGGTTTCGACGGGGTTACACCAGCCAGGCCGAGTTGCTGCAACAGCGCGGGTGCACTGGAGCGCGACACCGGAATTTCGACCGGTGCCGGTCCTATCATGCGAAGCGTCACCCGCCCCTCGCTACGAACGATTTCATCCACATGCGACAGATTGACGATATAGCTGCGATGGATTCGCAGGAACTGGCTCGGGTCGAGGCGGCTTTCCAGATCGCCGATGTTGATGTTGCAAAACTGACTGCCCTGGCCGGTGTGCACCCACGTGTAGTGCCCCTCGGACCGGATGTACGATACCTCCGGCACGTCCACCAGCAGCACGCGGTTTTGCCGAATGGTCGGGATCTTGCGAAGCAGGCGTTTGCCGGTGCCGGCACCTTCGCCTGCGCCGCGCGCCGATCCGCGATCGCTTTCCTGGCTGATCACCTCGGTGATGTCGTAGAACACCAGCGAGTAGCCGGTCGTGGCACCGTGTTCGTCACTGAGCTTTGACACCTTGATCAGCAGCACCCGATCGGGAAAGTTGATCATCATCGTCATGGGCGGCGCATTGTTCACCGGACATTCGGCCTGACCCAGAAGAAATTCCACTTTGGCCCGGGATACTTCCGGGTGGAACGAGGTCAAGAGTTTGCCGAAAGGCATTTTTTCGTCGACCGGCAGACTGCGCCGCGCGAAGTCATTCATGCCGACCACCCGCATTTCGCGATCGAGTTGGATGACGCCGATGTCGAAGCGTTCGAGCAGGTAGAGCCACGAGCCCGACGACGAGGGCCGCGCTTCAGCATGAGGGCAGGCGGGTTCCATAAATGCGTCCTTCAGTGCTCCGGTTGCCCTTGGACCTGGAACGAGTTCGTTCGTGCGTCCAGATGGGCATTCATGCAAGATCGATGTAACTTCGTGTACTCGTCTCCCCCTGCGTGGCAGCAGCGGATATCTTTACAAGTTTGCCCATGAAAAAATGGTTTCATAACATGGTAGCACGATGCGCCTCGGCAGTCCCGTCGCGTTCATTGGGCGGGGCCACCGGGTCGACCCGCGAGCCATTTTGTGCTGTCCCTGCGCGCTGCCAGGCCTCGTCGTGAGCCACCATCCGACTTCATTGGCACGCGGCATCGGTGCTGCACCGGCCACACCAGTGATGCTGATGTTGATCTCAGGGGCGGGGGGAGCGGTGGGGTGTGCGCCGCAACTGCTTGTCGATATGACGCTGTCCGTGCTCGACAAGAAACCGTTCGAACGCCGCCGCCACCTGAGCCAGTTGTGTCGAGGCCAGGTGCATCACGAACCACTCGCGTTCGACGGGGTTGCCCGCCAGTGGCAGCAGTTTCAACAGGCCGGCATCCAGCTCGAGGCCACAAGTGTGCAAAGACAGGAATGCCACCCCGAAACCGGCGGCGCACATCTGTTTGATGGCCTCGTTGCTCGACAGTTCCGAGCCGATGCGCAAGGGAATGCCTTCGTCCTTGAACAGTCGCTCCAGGGTCGTGCGCGTACCCGAACCGCGCTCACGCACCAGCAGGTTCGCGCCAACAAGGTCTGTCAGTGTGAGCTTTCGCTGCGACATCAGCGGGTGCTTGGGCGTCGCAATGAAGGCCATGGGGTGTTTCGCAAACGCGGTAGAGACCGTTTTCAGCTCGCCGGGTGGCCGCCCCATGATGGCGATGTCGACCTCGTGGCCGGCGAGCATGCGCACGATCTCGGCGCGATTGCCGACCTGCAGCTTGACCTTCACGTTCGGGTGTTCCGAAGGTCACCAGCAGCGGCGGAAGCAGGTACTCGGCTGTGGTTACTGCGCCGACCCGCAACGCCAGTCGGATTCAGCGGCTCTTGTTCGCCACATCGATCGGGCGGAGCTTTTCGATCATTCGCACCAGCTCCGGCAGCGATCGGGCCTTCATCTTCTCCATGATGTTGTGGCGATGGACCTTGATCGTGATCTCCGTGATGCCGAGTTCGGCGGCGGCCTGCTTGTTGAGCATGCCGCGGACGATCAGGACGATCACCTCCCGCTCGCGCGCTGTTAGCGTGTCGTATCTGGCCTGGATATCGGCCAGCTCTGTGCGCTGTTGCCGGGCCGCCTCGTCTCGCTCGAGCGACTGCGCGATGGCGTCGAGCAGGTCCTGATCGCGAAAGGGCTTCGGCAGGAATTCGACCGCCCCGGCTTTCATCGCGCGAACGGTCATCGGGATGTCACCGTGGCCGGTGATGAAAATGATGGGGATCCGATGGCCCGCGTCGGCGAGTTCGCGCTGAAGCTCGAGTCCGCTCAGGCCGGGCATCCGCACGTCGAGCACCAGGGGGTGATCTCGGTTTCGGTGCAAATCGTAGCGGTTTGAATCTAGGGTAAACCCTGCCTGCTGGCAGCGAAGCACTCGCCCGTTCGTTACCTCGCCGCAAACGCCGCATTGATTTGCCGTGCCCGCCTGCTCGACCGCCGCAACAAAGCTCAGGTGGAAACTCGACACTGCGTTTCTCCGTCAGCGCCGGGCGGCGCGGGCGCAAGGATCATGACAGGGGACTGGCGTCCGCGAAACACTGACCATGAAGTCGCAAAAAACCAAGGGTTTACCCTGGATTCAAACCGCTACGATTTGCACCGAAACCGAGATCACCCCTGGATGCAGGCCAAGGTCACCGTCCAGAAGCCGGCGCGCAAGGTGAAGGTCCCGGCCATCGCCTGACCGAACCAGAACCTCAAAGCCCCGACAGCACTCAGCTGCCGGGGCTTTTTTCTTTTGGCTGTCACAAAACTGTGTTGGTAAGATGCCGGCCCAAACGTTGGGAAGGGCGCCTCGCACGATGGGCGGACACAGCACCGGTGCGTCCGGCAGCCCCTTAGTAGCCGGGTCGGCCGAAACCGGCCGCCCTTAGCCGCTCCGCAACCACAACCTCGGCGATCTCTACGGCGGCGGCCACGTGCTCGCGCGTCACGATAGCGTCTGCTGCGACCATGCCCGATACGATGGCCTGCGCCACCGCACCTCCCGCCTTTCCCGTGAGGTAATCGGCCGCGCCGGCGCCAGCCTTCGGAGACAGTTCGCGGGCGCGCTGCGCCAACTGCTCGTTGCCCGCAGCCCGCGCGACAAGGAATGCAGCGCTCGCAAGCGCCTTCACGCGCGCAGCCTCCGCCTTCACCGCCGCGGTTGCGGCGTAGGGCAGATACCCCGCAAGCGCGGCGAGATGGGTGGGCGTGAACAGAGTCAGTTCCCTCCCGAGTTCTATCCCAGAGCTCCCAAAGCTACTGACGACGACCCCATTCCCCCGACGCACTCGGCACTGCGCTTCAGCCTCCTGGGCAGCCGCGCGATCACGCCAGACAAGCACAGGAACTTCCCGGGTCGGATGCGAGGACCAGCGCCCCGTGACGTTCAGCATTCGCGGCAGTCCCGAGTTGTGGATCAGTCGTTCTCGTTCTGTCCCCCTATGCGCCGCATGAATCAGAACGAACCAGAGCACAGGCGCGGCTTCCTGGAACTGAATGGTCGGCATGAGCACAGGCCTATTTGATGAGCGTGAGGTGGTCCCGGCGGCGCGGCTTCTGAGAGCCAAGCGGCGCTGGCGGCACCGTTATAGTCGAAAGTCCTTCGTCGTAGTGAAGCTCGTCGCGTCCGTAGCTCGAACTGACCGCCTCGAGCACCAACATCAACCCGGCCAACACCATCAACCCGATGATTACGGCCAGGCCAACCACATGGGAAGGGCTTAGGCGCAGGAAACCCATGCTGCTCGCTGCGCAGATCGCAAGAATTGACAGCACACCGAACCCACATGCAGCGGCCAATACCCATCGAACCCCCCGGCTAGTTTTAGCAGTTATAGAGGGGGCCATCGGAACAGGACTCCTGCTTCGCCAAATCTCTTTTTGCATGCCCACCGATCCTCTCTGAAACATCCAGTTGAGACAACGATATAGCTTACTTGGCCCAGGCCTGGGCGCACCAATGGCCAATTGAAAGTATGCAGCCAGTTGCGCGCGGGATCCCAGAGCGGTAACGCTGTTCGAGTAGAGGAGGGCGCTTTCCTGTATCGTTAATCTCCTGATTTCCATGAGGGTTCCTCCATGTGCTACTCCGCTCAGATTTGGGCCGACTACCGAAAGTACGTGAAGGCGTACGGAGCGATCCTGGACATCAAAGAATTCGTGAAGTTCGTCTGGACACTTCCCGTTGACCCGAAGGTCAAAGTGCCGAAGGCCATGTGCGATGCCTTCACGAGCTCCGACGACGATGACGTGCAGGAGATCCGTGCCCTCATCCGGAAATTCAACACTCGGCAGCAGGCCCAGCTGGAGCAGGAGCTTTTCAAACAGCGCCGGCGTCTTGCCGACGCTGAACGCAAACTCGCGGAAAAGACCACCAAGGCGGCCGCTGAGAGCAAGCGGATCGCCACCGACAAGGTCGATCGGGCGCTCGAGCGTATCGCGGACCTGAAGCGCACCGAGCCGCAGGAGCGAGACGCGCGGATCTTCCCGCAGTGGTACGCGCCGGTGCTGGTGATGGAAAACGGCCAGCTGGTGGTGAAACCGATGCGCTACCAGTGCCGACCCGCCGGTAAGCCTGCCTTCTATGACACGAAGTACCCGGGCACCTACAACGCGCGCCGTGACAACCTCAAAGGGTTCTGGAAGGGCCTGTACGGCTACTCTCACGGCATCGTCGTGATGAACTCGTTCTTTGAGAACGTTAACCGGCACCGCGCCGAAGGCCGCGAGCTCGCCGACGGGGAAGCGCCCTCGAACGTGGTGCTGGAGTTCAAGCCACGGCCGCAACAGGACATGCTGGTGGCCTGCCTCTGGTCGCGGTGGACGGGCGCGGGCCAACCTGACCTCCTGTCCTTCGCCGCCATCACCGACGAGCCGCCCCCGGAGGTGTCGGCTGCCGGCCACGACCGATGCCCCGTGCCCATCAAACCGGAGAACCTGCGGGCTTGGCTGAGCCCGGTCGCGTCCGACTTGGCCTCGCTGGACGCAATCCTGGAAGACCGTGCTCGGCCGTACTACGAGCACCGCTGGCTGAAGGCGGCGTAGCACCACAGCGGCTCGGACGAACGCCCAAGAACCCTGCCGGCTGCCGGGCTCCTGAGGCAGCCCGACCGGGAAAACTGTCCCCTGGCTGGCCGGAATGTGGGATACTGTATGAAACACCAGTATTCGAGCCATGCCCGCCATTGCAGTACCTCACTGGTCGGAAGACCCCGACGCCGCGGCCGAGCCGGTACGGCGCGGGCGGCCGCAGGTCATCGAAGGTGAGATTCCCCAGGGAGTGTGGCGCGGAAGCGAGCTGGGCTCCAATGTCACCGACACGATCACCACGGGCTGGGACACGCTGGATCGCGAGCTGCCCGGTGGCGGCTGGCCGCTTCGCTCGCTCACCGAGATCCTGACGCCGCAACCGGCCGTGGTGGAATGGCGCCTGCTTTGCGGCGGCTTGGCCGCACTTGTCGCTCGCGGCGGAGAGGTGATCCTGGTTGCCCCCCCGAAATCGCCACACCTTCCGGGCCTGGTGCATGCCGGGCTGGACCAGCGCAAGCTGGTGTGGATCCAGGCGAACACGCCGGCCGAGCGGCTGTGGGTCACCGAGCAGCTGATCAAGTCGAACTCCGTGGGCGCGGTGGTCGCCTGGCTGCCGCAGGCCAGGCAGGAGCAGATCCGCCGCCTGCAGGTTTGCTCGCTCGCCTGCGACGCGCCCATCTTCCTGTGCCGGCCGGAGGCCACCCGCCACGAATCCTCGGCGGCGCCGCTGCGTGTGCACGCCACCTATGGACTGGACTGGGAGTTGCAGGTCGAGGTCTTCAAGCGCCGCGGGCCGGTCCATGCCGCTCCGCTGCAGCTGCCGTCGGTGCCCGGCGGGCTCGCTGCGGTCCTCACGCCGCGCCTGAGCACCCCCAGCCGCATGTTTCAAACCCCGGAGGCAGTCGATGCTGTGGGCAGCGCTGCTCCCCGCAGTCGACCCGCCAAGCAGCTCGCCGTCCACTGATGACCTCAACGGCATTGCGACTTGGGCTCTCCAATACACCCCCCGTGTCGCGATCCTGGAGGCGTCGGCGGTCGCCGTGGAGCTGGAGGCCAGCACGCGCCTGTTCGGCGGCAAGCGCCGGCTGGTCGAGCGGCTCAAGGCAGAGTGCGCTGAGCTGGGCCTGTCGCCCCCGAGCTGGGCCCCCACCAGCCTGGCGGCGCTCGCGCTCGCGCGCGCCGGTCTGACCAACGGCTTCTCCGGCCCGCTCCAGCAGGTGCTGGACGTATTGCCTTTCCAGACAGTCCGCGCGGCCCGCGTGCATGAGGCTACCCTGTCGCGGCTTGGCTGCCGCACGCTCGCCGACGTCCGGGCGCTGCCGCGCGGCGGGATCGCTCGGCGGTTCGACGCCGCCCTCCTGCTGGCCCTGGACCAGGCCTACGGCACCCGCCCGGAAAGCCACGCCTGGGTGCCCCTCCCGGACCGGTTCGCGCAGCGGCTCGAGCTGCTCTCCCGCGTGGAAGTCGCGCCGGCGCTGCTTTTCGGCGCGAGGCGCCTGCTGCTGCAGCTTTGCGGGTGGCTGGCTGCCAGGCGCGGCGGGATCGCCGCCTTCACCCTGCGCTGGTGCCACGACGTGATGCGCTCCAAGACGGCCGGCGACGGCGGCGAGATCACGATCCGCACGGCCGAGGTCACGCGCAACATCGAGCACCTGAGCCGGCTGCTCGCCGAGAACCTAGCCAAGGTGCAACTGAAGGCGCCCGTGGGCGACCTTGAGCTCGTGGCCGACGAGGTCCACGCGATGGAGGAGAAGAGTGCAGCCCTCCTGCCGGATCCGGCCCAGTCCAGCGAGTCGCTGGCGTTGGTCCTGGAGCGCGTCGCCGCGCGGCTTGGACCCGAGCGGGTGCTGCGGCCCGTGGCGGCCGCCGACCACCGGATGGAGTGGATGGTGCACTGGCAGCCCGCGCAGCAGCCGCTGCCGCGCCAGCCGGCGCACACGTCTCAGCTTCCGCAGCCGACGTTCGCCTTGCCAACGCCGCTGAAGCTGGCCAGCCGCGGGGACCGCCCGATGTACCAAGGCCCCCTGGTGCTTCTGTCTGGCCCACATCGTGTCGAAGGCGGCTGGTGGCATCGCATTCCCGACGCGGCCGGCCGGCCCGCGGCGCAGATCGTCGTTCGCGACTACTGGGTGGCCCTCAGCCAGCATGCCGGCGTGCTCTGGATCTTCCAGGCACGCCTGGGCAGCGACAAATCAGCCTGGTACCTCCAGGGCGTGTTCGCGTGAGAGTAGGGCGCCGCCATGAAACTCACCCAGTACGCCGAGCTTTGGTGCTTGTCCAACTTCTCCTTCCTGCGCGGCGCCAGCCAGGCAGAGGAACTGGTCAAGCGCGCGCACGCGCTCGGGTACGCCGCGCTGGCCATCACCGACGAGTGCTCCATGGCAGGCATCGTGCGGGCACACGTCGCAGCCAAGGAGGTCGGCCTGAAGCTGCTCGTGGGCGCGCAGTTCGAAGTGGCCGCGAAGGCTCCCTTCACGCTGGTCGTGCTGGCGCGCAACCTGCAGGGCTACGGCAACCTCTGCGAGTTCATCACGCGCCTGCGCCGTGCCTCCGACAAGGGCACCTATGCGCTGCCCATCGAGCAGATCGCGGGCCCCGAGCTCGACGATTGCCTGGTGCTGGTGGCTCCGCACCGAGGCCTGCAGCAGCAGGACCTGGACGAGATCGCCCGGTGGGCCCTGGGGCACTTTGAGGGCCGCACGTGGATGATCGCGCTGCGCGAGCGGGAGCTGGGCGATGAGATGTGGCTGCATCTGCTCCGGCAGACCAGCGCGCGATGCGGTATCCGGCTGGCCGCCGCCGGCGACGTGCACATGCACGTGCGATCGCGCAAACCCCTGCAGGACGTGCTGACCGCCACCCGCGTGCGCAGGCCGCTCACTGAGTGCGGCGAGGCCCTGCAGCCCAACGCGGAGCGGCACCTGCGCACCCGGCTTCGCCTGGCGCAGCTTTATCCGGAGGACTTGCTTCAGGAGACGTTGCGCATCGCCACCCTGTGCGACTTCTCGCTGGACGAACTGCGCTACCAATATCCGGACGAAGTTGTACCCGCCGGCGAGACGTCTACGAGCTACCTGCGCCGGATCACCTATGAAGGGGCTGGGCGCCGCTGGCCGGATGGCGTCCCGGAGAAGGTGCAGACCCAGATCGAGCACGAGCTCGAGCTGATCGCCGAGCTTCGCTACGAGCATTATTTCCTGACGGTGTTCGACATCGTCCGGTTCGCGCGATCGCGCCAGATCCTGTGCCAGGGTCGAGGGTCAGCTGCCAACTCGGTGGTGTGCTTCTGCCTGGGCGTGACGGAGGTCGACCCGGCCCGCATGAGCACGCTTTTCGAGCGTTTCATCTCGCGCGAGCGCAACGAGCCGCCAGACATCGACGTCGACTTCGAGCACGAGCGGCGCGAGGAGGTCATCCAGTACCTCTATTCCCGGTACGGCCGGAAACGGGCAGCGCTGACCGCAGCCGTCATCAGCTACCGGCCCAAGTCGGCGATCCGCGACGTGGGCAAGGCCCTGGGGTTCGACCCGGACATGGTCGACGCGCTGGCCAAGGACCACCACTGGTGGGACGCGGGCACCGTCCGGGCCGAGGAGCTGGCGGAACTGGGCCTGTCCGCCGAGGACCCGCAGGTCCAGCAGCTGCTGGAGCTCACCTCGCAGCTCCTGGGGTTCCCGCGGCACCTGTCGCAGCACGTCGGTGGTTTTGTCCTCACGCGGGGCCCTCTTTGCCGCATGGTCCCCATCGAGAACGCGTCCATGCCGGACCGAACCGTGATCGAGTGGGACAAGGACGATCTGGACGCCGTGGGCCTGCTGAAGGTCGACGTGCTTGCGCTGGGCATGCTTACCGCGATCCGCAAGTCGCTGGAGTTCATCAGCCAGCGCAAGGGCTACGCGTTCGCGATGCAGGACATTCCGGCGGAAGACAACGAGACCTACGACATGGTCTGCAAGGCGGATACCGTGGGGGTGTTCCAGATCGAGAGCCGGGCCCAAATGTCCATGCTGCCGCGCCTCGAGCCGCGCTGCTTCTACGACCTGGTCATCGAAGTCGCGCTAGTCAGGCCGGGCCCGATCCAGGGCGGCATGGTGCATCCCTACCTGAGTCGCCGGCAGGGCAAGGAGACCGTCACCTACCCGAGCGAGGCCCTGCGCGAAGCCTTGGGGCGCACGCTCGGCGTGCCGGTCTTCCAGGAGCAGGTGATGCAGATCGCCATGCTGGCCGCCGGCTTCACCGCCGGCGAGGCCGACGCACTGCGGCGCTCGATGGCAGCTTGGCGCCGCAAGGGCGGACTGGAGAAGTACTACGACAAGCTCGTGAACGGCATGACCGCGCGCGGCTACGACGAGGCCTTCGCCAAGAGCATCTTCGAGCAGATCAAGGGCTTCAGCGAGTACGGATTCCCAGAAAGCCATGCTGCATCCTTCGCCCTGCTGGTCTACGCGAGCTGCTGGATCAAGTGCCACCACCCCGCGGAGTTCCTGGCTGCCATGTTGAATAGCCAGCCCCTGGGCTTCTATTCCCCCTCGCAGCTGGTCCAGGACGCGAAGCGCCACGGCGTGGAGGTGCGCGGCGTCGACGTGATGACCAGCGAGATCGACTGCACCCTCGAGGACTTGCCGCATCCTCCAGCGGTGCGCCTGGGCCTACGAATGGTCGACAAGCTCAAGGCGGACGCCGCGGAAAGGATCATGCGCGCTCGGGCTCAGGCACCCTTCGAGAGCGCCGACGACCTCGCGCGTCGCGCCGGCCTGCAGCAGCACGAAATGAAACTGCTGGCCGCCGCGGATGCTCTGCGCAGTCTTTCGGGGCACCGGCGGCAGCAGGTGTGGGACGCAGCGGCCCTGAAGCCCGCGCCGGCGCTGCTGCGCGCAGCTCCGATCGACGAAGAGTATCTGGAGTTGCCGCAGGCGCCCGAGGGAGAGGAAATCGTCTGGGACTATGCCTCCTTGGGCCTCACGCTGCGGCGGCATCCGCTCGCGTTGCTGCGGCCGGCCCTGGCCGCGCGCGGCTGGAAGACGGCCCATGATCTGCGCGACCTCCCGAACGGTCGCCTGGTCCGATGCTGCGGCATCGTGACGCTGCGCCAGCAACCCAGCACCGCCAACGGCACCATCTTCGTCTCGCTCGAGGACGAGACGGGCGTGGTGCAGGTCATCTGCTGGAAGAGCCTGCGTGAGCGGCAGCGCGACGTGCTCCTGCGTGCCCATCTTCTGGCGGTGCGGGGCGTCTGGCAGCGCGAGGGGGAGGTCCGGAACGTCGTTGCCGGCCACCTTGAGGACCTGACGCCCCTGCTGGGTCGCTTGGCAGGCAGCGCCGCAAGCCGCAACTTCCGGTAGACGGTGCCCACCCGCCAATGTGTTGGCCACCCCCTGAGCCTTCCGCTGCCACGGCGTCCCCAACAGTTACTTCCGCACGCGCGAAAATGCTACCGTGCGCGATAGGTCTGGTCGAGCGCAATCAGCCGATGCGATCGCAGTCGATTCGACCGTGATGCCGTACCGCATGGAAGACGTTTCCCCCGCCGCAGATTTTGGAGCCCTATGAGCTACATCTCCCCCTCGTTGCCCGGCCTGGCCATGAACCGCGCCTTTGTCGAAACGCTGCTCTCGGCCGAGGAGCCGAGTTGCGCGCTCGGCATGATCGAGGAGCGCCAGCAGGCCTTCGGCCTGATCGCACTCCGCCCGCATGAGATCATCCCCGCAACGGTGTCGAGCCGAGGGTTCGAATTGGGGCAATGCGTGCTTGGCGGCGACAACTTCGAGGTCGTGCAATTGACGTTCGAGTTCCGAGGCTTCGCTACCTACCATGTGCTGCTCAATCCCAACAGCCCGGTCGTACGCAGCGTGCTTGGACACATGCTCGACAGCGGCAACTACTTCATCCTCGTGCTCGACTACGACGGCGACGTGCAGGTCTTCGGCTCTGACGTCGGCAAAGACAGCTTGATTTGGCTGCAAGCCTTTCTCCCGCGGCTGCTCGCGTCTAGGACCACCGCCGAGCAATACCGTAGGGCCGTCGCTGCGTTCAGCCGCAACCCGCAGCCGCCGGGCCAGGTGCTGCGCTGGATCTGCGGTGACGATCCCAACTACCTGGACCTCAGTGGTGATCGCGTGGAACTGAAGCCTACGGGCGTAACTGCCAGGTGAGCGCACAGCGCGATCCGCTATCGTTTCCCTGCATGCGAAGGGCAGCTACCGAGCAGTGAGGTCAGAGACTTGACTGGCTCTTAGGTGCCCAAAGTCGTCTCTGGCGATTCTCGAGCCGACTGACGGCTCCACCCAGAAAGCTGCCTTCCGGCAATCGCGCCTCGGAATCGATGTTCGAGAACAGCGGTCGTTCGGTATGGTCTGTCCCCTGCCAGTACCGGTACGAGGTCAGAGTCGAGCAGCAGACTCAGTTCTGCCTTTGAGGCCAGTACGGCATCCCGCCGCTGGCGGCGAACCCTGTCGGGAACGACCGCGGTGAGCAACTCCGCCAAGCTAATCGCGACTGCCCAATGGCATACACCGATCGGGAGCTTCCAGTAATGCGTCCATTTCCGGCTTGTCCAAGTAGGTCAAGGTCGCTTTGGCCGTCTTTCTGAAGGGAATCGCACGGAGCTCAGCGCACCAAGCCACGTGTTCCGGGCTATCTGGCGCTGCGGCGGGCGGCCGGATTTGCGATGAGCAATGCCGAGTACCTGCTGCGCAGCTTCGCCAGATTTGCCGCCGCGCGCGGAGAACGACATGTGCGAACGACAACGGTCATCGAGTGGGCCAGCCAGGGCCCGTCGGTCGCACAACGGCACACCCGCCATCGGGCCGTCTGCAAGTTTGCGAGTCAACTGCGCCTGGAAGACCCCGGCCATGAACTGCCGCCGCCGAACTACTTCGGCCACAAGAAGACTCGCCGCGTCCCGCACATCTACTCACCTGACGAGATTCGCCGGCTCATGCTGGCCGCCAGCCGGCTCACTCCACGAGGCACGTTGCGGCCGCACACATATGCCACCCTGATCGGCTTGCTGGCCGCCACTGGCATGCGGGTGTCCGAGGCTTTGGGCCTGCGTGTGGGCGACGTCACGTCGGAGGGTCTGCTGATCCGCAAGACCAAGTTCCAGAAGACGCGCCTGGTCCCGCTGCACGACACCGCTTTGGCGGCCCTGCGAAGCTACCTGAATAAGCGCCGGCGGATGCACCCTGGAGGCGACCATGTCTTCGTCGGAAGCAACGGTCAGCCGTTGACATATCGCGCGGTGTACCCGGTCTTCGGAACAATGCTGAAGGCTGCGGGCGTGCAGGGGTCGCACGGGCACCGCCCGAGGCTGCACGAGCTGAGGCACACGTTCGCTGTCAGGGCGTTGGAGTCAGCGCCCACGGGTCGTCAACGCGTCGGACAGCACATGGTGGCGTTGGCGACCTATCTCGGGCACGCGAACATCGATGCGACGTACTGGTACTTGCAGACCACCGCCGAGTTGCTCATGGATATCGCCGCCGCCGGCGAGCGGTTCTTTACAGGAGAGCGGTCATGAGCTCGATCGCCCCTCATATCGAAGCCTTCCTGCGTGATCACCTAGCTCAACAGCGCGGCGCGAGCAGCCACACCTGTGACTCCTACGCCTATAGCTTCCAGGCGTTGTTCGAGTTTGCGGCGTCCAAGCTCAAGGTCGCACCGTCGGCTCTTCGGCTGGACCAACTGGACGCGACCTTGATCGCGGCCTTTCTGCGGCACCTGGAGATTGACCGGGGCAATTCCGCGCAGACGCGCAACGTCCGCTTGGCGGCCATTCGATCATTCTTCCGGTTCCTGCAACATCGTGAGCCGGCAGCGCTCGAGCAAATCCGCCGCGTCCTTGCAATCCCGTTCAAGCGAACCGATACGCGGCTGGTCGGGCATTTCGACAGGGACGAGGTTCAGGCCTTGCTCGACGCACCTGAGCCGACGACCCGAGAGGGAGTCCGGGATCGGGCGATGCTGCATCTGGCGGTATGTGCTGGCCTGCGGGTGTCGGAGTTGACGGGCCTGTGCATCGCCGACGTGGGCGCGCAGTCGGCGAGCGTTCGTGTGCTTGGCAAGGGCCGTCGAGAACGCGTATTGCCCTTGTGGAAGCCAGCCGCAGCCGCATTGCGGGCGTGGCTGGCGGAGCGCGGCGCCCTCGCAACGCCGGAGGTGTTCGTCAACGCCCGCGGCGATCCCTTGAGTCGCTGGGGCGTGGCGTACATTCTTCGACGCCATGTCCTGACGGCCAGTGAGCGATGCGCGTCGTTGGCCAGCAAGCAGGCGTCTCCCCATGTCCTGCGCCACACCTGCGCAATGATGGTGCTGCAGGCCACGCAGGACATCCGCAAGGTATCGCTCTGGCTTGGACACGCCAACCTCGCCACGACCGAGGTCTACGTTCGCGCCGACCCAGGCCAGAAGCTGGAGGCCATCGAGCAGATCGTTCCGCCCAACCTTCGCAAGGGCAAATTCCGACCGCCAGACCGGCTGATCGCGTTGCTGAAGGCCAAGAAGTAATGGAGAGCTGCACGCACGCCGGACCCCGCCTTCAAGCCGATTCGGCGCCCGTGCTCTCCGCAACGGAGCAGTCACCATAAGGCAAGTAATGGAGTGCGACCCATTAAGAGCGGCTAACAAAACGTGTGCAATGTGCGAATACAGATGACGCAACATGCCAGAGACAGCAAGGCCAGATGAGTATCGATGCGACGCTCAAACCGGATGCGCAGCTTGCCGAAGGCGGCCAGCCACGCATGCGTGCGCTCGACCACCCAGCGGTGACGCCCGAGCCTGTCATTGCGCTCGATGCCTTTGCGGGCGATGCGATCCTGGATGCCCCGGCGTCTGAGATGCGCGCGGCAGCGCGGATAGTCGTAGCCCTTGTCGGCATGCAGCTTCTCAGGCCAGCGCAGGGGCCTGCCCCGCTTGCCGCCGACGGCCGGCAGCGCATCGACCAACTCTTCGAAGACCACCGAATCGTGGCGGTTGGCCCCGGTGACGCAGAACATCAGCGGGATGCCCTGGCGGTCCGTGACGAGGTGGCGCTTGCTGCCGAGCTTGCCCCGGTCCGTGGGGTTGGGGCCTGTGTGCGGGCCCCCCGGGGGCTGGGCACGCTGGCTCCATCCAGGCTGACACGGCTGAGATCGAGCTGGTCGGCACCACGCAGCTCGGCCAGCAATACCCGGTGCAGGCGATGCCACACCCCCGCAGCCTGCCAGTCACGCAGCCTGCGCCAGCAGGTCATGCCGCTGCCAAAGCCCAGTTCCTGCGGGAGCTCTTCCCACGGGATACCGGTGCGCAGCACGAACAGGATGCCATTGAGGGCAAGTTCATCGTCCAGCCGCGGCCTTCCCCCTTTGGGTGAACGCTGCACCACGGGCAGCAACGGCTTGAGCTTTTTCCATAGCGCCGCGCTGACTTCTTTGTTTTTGTTTTTTGCCATGCCTCGTCAAACGCCTCTGGCGCGATTGGCGATGACATCGTTTTGTTAGCCGCTCTAAGTGCCGCAACAGGCACTGCCCGAAGTGCCAGTCGCTGGTGCGCGCCCAGTGGCTGCATGACAGGCAGACCGAGCTCTTGCCGGTCGAGTACTTCCACGTCGTCTTCACCGTGCCCCAGGAGGTCGCCGCGATCGCGTACCAGAACAAGGCCGTGGTGTACGACATCCTGTTTCACGCCACGTCTGAGACGCTGCGCACCATCGCCGCCGACCCCAAACATCTCGGGGCCGAGATCGGCTTCATCGCCATCCTGCATACCTGGGGCCAGAACCTGCTGCATCACCCGCATCTGCATTGCGTCGTGCCCGGCGGCGGGGTGGCTCCGGACGGCGAGCGCTGGATCGCCTGCCGAGCGGGCTTCTTCCTGCCGGTGCGGGTGCTGTCGCGGCTGTTTCGCCGCCTGTTCCTGGCGCAGTTGCGCAGCGCCTTCGACAATGGGGATCTGCGCTTCTTCAACGGCCTGGCTGCGCTACAGGATCCCGTTGCCTTCGGCAACTCGACGTGAACGATCTCGCCGGTGGCTCTTCGTTCCCGGTACTGCAGACGTACCCGTCGGCCGTACAGCGGGTGCCAACGGTAGAAAACCTCGACTTCCTGCCCGACATGGGCAGAATGACCGCGCAATGATAGTCGGGCGCCGCGCCTGGCTGTTCGCCGACACCGTGGCTGGAGCCAACGCCAGCGCCAACCTGTACTCGTTGCTGCAGACCTGCCAGGTCAATGGCATCGACGGCTACCGCTACCTCACGGCGCTGCTGACCGCACTGCCGCACGCAAAGACCGTCGACGACTACGAGGCCTTGCTGCCCTGGCGGATTGCCCTGATCGAGCGCCGATCAGACGGCCAACACTGAGCAGCGAACCCATCACAAGACGGTGCCGGCCCGCAAGGGCGCGGTTAATTGATCGCTTACGGTAATTCGCGCCATATTGGATTCCCCACCTGCGGAAAGTAAGTCGAGGCAGCCGCTCTGGGCTGATACCGGAATCGTAGACAGCAGCGTAGGCTTGCGACACCGAGGACCGCCCTCCGTGTCGCAGATGGGAGGATCAAGCTTGCAAATCGTGTGATGGGGAGATCCGAGACAACGCGGCCATCAACAGCTTCTCATGTTGTCGAGCCGAACCTCTATGTAGCCAGCGTTGCGCTTGACGCGCACGAGCGTTGAACCAAGCAGGCCAGACCGGCCACCTTGGCACTAGAATGCCCCACCGTACCGCGACACGGACTACGGCAACCTCCTGACCATCGGCCGCAAATCGCCCATGCTGGCCCCGGCTTCACCGGCCGGTCACTTCAAGCTCAACCGCCGCCTTTCCTATCTGTTCTGGCTCCTGCTGGTGCGTGTTGGTTGCGAGCACCTATGAGTTCCAGTCGCCGGGCCACCCACTCGTGCACCATATGCTCGGCCTCATCGAGCGCCAGTACGACCGCTGTGCTGAGCCCCATCCCCAAGGCCTCGTGCCGAGCTGGCTCGCAGCCGATGACCGCAATGCATGGCGGCAGATGCCCCAGGTGCTCAAGCAGCGTCAGGGCGCGGATCGGCGTGGCGTAATGGGTGTCGGCGAAATAATCGCGCAGGGCATGCGCGTCGAGCGCCGAGAGATCGGGCAACACCGGCTGTAACAGGCGCAACTCGCCGGGCTGCCCGCCATACTGGTGGGCGTCTAGCAGCAGCACCGCGTCGTAGCCGCGCATCAACTCTTGCACGACGCTCATCCCGCCGATGCCCGTTTCCATGACCTTGACGTCCGGCGGGAGCTCTTGCTTCGCGAGGCGCCAAGCGAGCTCCACGCCGAAGCCATCATCGCCGTGCAGCACGTTGCCAACGCCAACAATCAGTATCCTTGGACGGACCGGGCTCATGCGTCGTTAGAAGCTCGGAAGGCGGGGCGTGAAATCCATGTCCAGCCCAACCAGCACTTTGCCGTCCTCGTCCAGCTTCACCGGGTAGCAGTTGATCGTCTCGCTGCTGCCGATCCGGCTGCCCTGGCGGACATCGTAATAACAACCGTAGTGGTTCGGGCAAGTCAGCGTGTAGCCGCTCAACGTGGCGCCCCGGAGCGAGGAGCCGTCCCGTGCGCACCGGGATGCCAGAGCAAACAGCTGGTCTGCATGTCGGACCAGCAACACGGGGAGTCCATCCAACTCGAATTCGCGTGTCGCATGCGGCGCCAGCTCGTCACTGGACTGCAAAACCGGCACCCAGTGCGGGTAACGGGTCTTGGCCAGGGGCGCCGCGTACTCGGCCTTGATCGGGATCGTTGGGTACCTGTGTTTCGGCTTATCCGGTGCGGCCTCTTCGGGCTGCTGCGGCAGCAGGTCGTAGAGTTCCATCAGCGTATGGATCGCCGGGTCGGAAACGACTTTCTCCAGCACTCCCTCCTTGAACAGCCGTACCAGACGCCGCAAGGCCTCCCGGTGGATCGCGTCGACGCCCTGGAGCAGCTCAAACACCGCGCTCTTGACCTCCCCAGGGGGCAGTTCCTCCATTTTCTGGACCAACCGGTTGACGTCAGCCAGTAGGCGATCCCACTCGTCGTTGGACATGAAGTCAACAAGCGCCTGCAAACCTTCCGGGGCTGGCGGGGATTTGACTTGACTAGTGCTAGCCATCGGGGTGACCAAGTGGCGGATTCAGTGCAGCGTGCACTCGTCGCCGCATTTCGAGTGATCGTCGCCGTCGCAGCAACCGGCATCGCATTCACCGTGTCCCTGTTTCTGGAAGTCGGCAAAACTTTCGGCAAACAACTGCCCGGCCTTTTTTTTTCCGGCTGCAGTCAGACGGTAGCCCGCCGTCGGCTGCGCCACTGGCTCCAGGTCCCCCAGCTGCGCAAGTTCCTGCAGCGAGGCATCGATCTCCATAGGCGGCCGATTCAAGAAGGGACCCAGCAGCTTCGGGGTGTAAACGTCCCCAAGTCCTTCACCCTGATACCAGTAGCAGATCTGCAGCACCTCTTCCCGGTCCACCAGCCGGTCCAAGGCGCTGTTTCCATGGGCTGACATCACGGCGTTCATTGAGCTTGCTCCTGGCCATCCGCTGGCCGGAAATACCGGCCCTCGTTCATGAAATCATAGTGACAGACCCTGGCAACAGGGGTTAGTTGAGCTGTGGCCAGGGACACTACTTCCTGCGCAGCCGCTGCGCCGTCGAGCGCGGCACACCGGCTCATTTCAACGATGCGCTCCACCAGTTCGAGGCAACCCGGCGTCAGCGCCCGCTCGCCGATGACCGGCGGTTGCCCGGCCTGCGGGCCCGCCTCGATCTCGGCGAGGACGAAGTCGCCCAGGCTGCTTTGCGACAGCTGCACCTCCACGGTGATCAATTGATCAGGCCAGACACCGAAGTGAGCGCCAATCACCAGCAGGTTGTCCATACTGATGACCCCCGTCACCGCCTCGAACACGCGGCGCTGTACGGCGAACGCATCCTGCACGCGTCCCGCCCAGCGACGACAGATCACTGTACCCGGCGCCAGGCCCCGGTCAACGGCGCCCACCAGAACCACGCGGTCATACTTTTCGGCGCTCGCCTGGAAATCCTGGACGATCGCGATCGGGCCCCAGTTCATCTCGCGAATCTCGACCGGCTGGGGCCAAGGTCCGGCCCGCAATCGTGCCATCAGCCCGGGGCCAAGTGGGTAGCCGCGAATGAACTCGCAGTAGCCGACAATGCCGATGACAACGCGCCCCATATATCCCCTCTGTGTCCCTGCTCAGACTCCGCAGGCGCAGGTGGTGACTTCCCGCGTGATGACACGGTCCGAGCCCTCAACCATCACATGCGTGGTACACGGCATGCACGGGTCGAAGCTGCGGATGGCGCGCAGGATATCAATGCCCTTGAAGTCGCTGGCATCCTTGAAGCTGGACTCCACCAGCACCGTGTTGAGCACCGCCTGCTCATACGCCCCCGATTCGCCCCAAGGTGTTTTCGGGCAGGCGTTCACCGTGGACGGGGTGCATATCTGGTAATTGGCCAGCAGACCATCCTCGATCACGCACCAATGGGCCAGAAACCCCCGGCCCGCCCCCCAGAAACCTACGCCGATATGGCGACCATTGGGCGGGATCTCGAACGGGGTGTGCACCTGGGTTTCACCGCGCTTTTGCAGGTCCATAGCCCGCACCCAGTTTTCCATGGTGACCATCAGGTTGAATGCCACTGCGTAAGCGCGGGCACGATTGCGTTCGAACGCGTTCCAGACTGCGGGCACTTTCCACTCCAGCATCATCGCCGGCAGCTTGCTGCCTTTGGGGACATTGAGCTTGAGGCTGTGTCCGGTGGATTCCACGTACGGGCTGGGCGGCAGCTTCTGCGCCAGCGCCGAGATGTAGACCCGGGCGTAGGCGCCTGCCTCGAACGTGCGGCGGTCCCAGGTGGGCGTGGTTGACCAGCTGTAGCGTTCCTTCCAGTTCTGTGCCCCGGGCCGGGGGATGGTGGTCTTGTTCCATGGATGGTAAGGACTCAAAGGCGCGCCCAAGGGGTCGGTCTTGAATGGATAGTCGTGCCATTGCTGGTAGTACGAGTGCTCGATGAACTCTTCCAGGCCGACATTGAGGTCCTGCAGCCTGGTCGTCACCAGCTTGCCATTCACCACGGCACCGGGCGTCGACCAGCGGTGCTCGCCCCACTGGTTGCAGTTGGCATAGCTGGCATCGTAGTAGTCCTCATGGTCCCACTGTCCGAAGTCAAGCATGGTGGCGGGCAGCTCGCCGCAACGCCAATAGTCCGGGTTGCAGGTGTACATGAAGTCGTAAACATCGTCCCAGATACCGATGCATTTCTTGCAGTAATCGAAGAATGGGGCCAGTTTCACGTAGAACTCGTTGAACGTGGTCGGCGTCAACGTCGTGGCCACGCCACCCGGGATGATGGTCTCGGGGTGTGGGTATTTGCCGCCCAAAAGCACATAGGCTTCGCGCGCCACCCGCGTCATCTCCAGCGCTTCCAGGTACAGCTTGCCGGTCAGCGGGTTCAGATCGGTCATGATGGCGCCGATCGTCGAATAGCCGTGCATGTGGGAATACTTCGCCGGAGCGGCCACGGCCTGCTCCCACACCTCGGGGTTGGTGTCGCGCACCAGGGCCTCCGAGAAATCGGGGCCTGCCAGCACGAACAGGTGCAGCGGATTGTCATACAGGTACTCGCAGCTCAGGAGCAGGTTGCGGATCAGGATGCCCATGGGCGGCGGCCTGATATCCAGCGCCATCTCCACGGACAAGGCCGAGGCGGTCGAGTGCACTCCGCCACACACGCCGCAGGCGCGCGAACTGATGAACGCCGCATCGCGCGGATCGCGGCCGCGCAGGATGACTTCGTAGCCGCGAAACAGCGTCGCCATGGAACTGGTGTCGAGCACCTTGCGTTGCTTCAAGTCCACCGTGCTATGGAACGCCAGGGCGCCGGCCACCCGGGTCACCGGATCGAAATCCACATCGCGCAGCTGGCCGCCCTTGCCGGCGATCTCCTTCAGTTTTCTGTCCCGCTCGTCCAGCGATTGGGTGGTGTAGGCGTAGGGATCGGCCACCCCCTCAATCAGGTGCGCACGACCTTGTTCGTCGAACTCGATTGGCAGATTCTTGAAGCACATGTCTGTTTCCTTCTGATGGATTTGAATATTTCGACAGACGCTACGCTATTTTCCCTGGGTGACCCTGACGATGGCAGCGAGGTCCTCATTGACCGCCAACAACCCCTTCAGCAAGGTGGACAGGCCGCCATTGATCGCCTGCACATGGTCCCCAAGAGGTTGCGTGTTATCACGGATCGCGACGAGACCGCCGGCAAGTTGGGCCAGGCTGTTCCCGGCGCCCCACAGCGCGACGATGATGCCGACAAGGTAGGCCACGAGGACCAGCACGATCAGCGCCGTGACTGCGAGGGTCAGGTACAACAACAATGCCGTCATGACGCTCTCCCCCGCGCCGCCCGCTCCGACAAGACCACGGCGATGGTGCCGGTGTGCTGTTTGATGCTGCCGGCCGTGCTCACCATGGACCCCGCCACGCCGACGGTTTCGCGCAACGTGCTGATCGAGTTGGTGTTGCCGGTGATCCCCACGCCGGCCTGCAGCATTTCGCGCAGGTAGCGACGGATCGACCACGCGGCACGCAACGTCCGGTGCAGCAGCACAACGGCGAGCGGCACGATCACCAGAACAACCACGACCAGGACGATCCACCAGATCGCATAAACCACCGCCGGCAGGCTTGTGCTCTGGTCCATCTCATGTGTCCTGTCTCGTCATCGCCTCGATCGTGCCGACCAGATGTTTGTCGACTGAGCCGAGCCCGCCTGCAACCTGGGAAAGGCCGGCGTTGATCTCGAGCACCTGCGGCGTCAAATGGCTGGTCTCCTTTTCGATGGCACGCAGCCCCAGCCGCAGCTTGGCGAGAAAGCTGATGGGCGTGCCACCAATGGACCGCAGCGCTGTGCCGATGTGCGCCAGCGCCGCGGCCAGCATGACGAAGAAGGCCAGCACCAAAGTAGCAGTCAGCACGGTGAGCAGGACCATGGCTCAGCTTTCTAACGTTCGCACATGAATTGCGGGCAACCCGGGCAACTGTTGGCGCGGGCTTCGATGGCCGCGGCCTCGGCGTTGATGTCGAGGACGCTGGCCAGGATTTCCCCTGTCAGTGCGCTGGTTTTGTACAGCGCGGGGATCTGGACTGTATTGTTGGCGACCCGCTGACCCACATCCCAAATTCGCGCGACGAGGCCATTGATCGTGATCGCCATATGGTGGATCAGCGACAGCAGCAGGGTCACCACCAAGCTCACCACCAACCCAAGCGCCAGCGAAACCCACCACACGAACTGAGCCGCCTGTTCCGGTGACGTGGGAAGGGCATTCATATGTGATCTCCTAGTTCAGGCGACACGGCGTCGGTCCGCCTCCAGGGCCCCAACAATGACCCCGGAATTGCTTTCAATGGCCTTGACGCCGTCCAGCAAGTCCTTGGCCACTTTGCTGGTCGCATTGAGCTGCCAGATTGGCTTGGTGTTTTGCTCGATCTGCTCGACCACTGCCAGCGCAGTCCCCGCCAAGGTGGCGATGCGACGCGCCAACAATAGAATGGTAATCAGCAGCGCCACCGCCCCGACCACGATGCTCCCGGCAATGACAAGCCAAATGGTCCACCATTGGTAGATTTCTGGCGCGCTCATAGGCCTGCCTCTTGCTCGATTCTCTTCTTCGCCTCGCCGATGTACGAGTGGGATTCCGCCTGAAGCTGCTGCTGGCGGGCCGAAGCGGGGGAGAACTGTCCCGAATACTGTAGCTTGCGGTAGAAGTAGTGCGCGGTCCGCATCAGCAACCCGGGTCCAGCGACATGCCCCCACCCGCTCGGGATGGAGCCCGTCTTCGTCCAGCGAGCGGTGAGGTTGCTCTTGCGCTGGCTGATCCGCCGCAGCGGACGGATGAAGCTGCCCACGATACGGCTCGCGTTGCCGGAAATAGTCTTGCCGGGCGGCGCCTTGTAAAACGGCGCGAACGCGTCGGGAAATCCGGGCATGGTGCAGCCGATACAGATACCCCCGGTGTTCATGCAGCCGCCCGCGTGGCCGATGGCGCCACGCGACACCATGTTGCACTGCACCACGGGCCCCCAGCAACCCAGTTCGACCAGGCACTCGCTGTCGCCGTACCGCTTCGCAAATATGCCTTCCTCATAGTTGCCGGCGCGCACGCAACCGCGGTGCACGGTGTCCTTGAACATCCAGGCTGGCCGTCCAAGCTCATCGAACGCCGGTAGCGGTCCCACGCCGGCGAGGAACATCAATACCGTCGCCACGGTCTCGGTGAAGTTGTCGCCCACCGGCGAGCAGCCGGGCACATTGATTACGGGCAGCCCCAGCGCGCTGAGATAGTCCTGGCCAAGATAGTCCATCACCCCCATCGCGCCAGTGACATTGCCCGCGGCCGCCGGAACCCCGCCCCAGCTGGCGCAGGTGCCGATGGCTATGGTGGCAGCCGCACCCGGCGCCAGATCGCGCAGCCAGTGCGCGGTGGGGATCGGCTGCAGGCTGCCGTCGGAGGCGATGTCGACGCCCATGGCTGACCAGTAGCCGCTGTGCGCCCCCGCGATCTTTTCGTTCGCCACCGAACCCTCATAAACGACCACGTAAGGCGCGCCCAGCTTGCCTTCCTTGGCCTGACGGTAGGGCTTCATGAACGCCTCGCCGGCATCAACATCGAGCGCGGGGTGATGCAGGATAACCTTGGGAAGACCAGGAATGTCGCCGGTAATTAACTGCTCAACACTGGGATGCTGTGCGCCCAGCGTGGCGATCGAGCAACCGTCGCAACTCATGCCTGCAAGCCAGAAGGCGTGGACTTCGGTAATCGGGCCGGGCTCGAGCCCGAACGCGGGTGTGTGGGCGTTGCTAAGCGCCGAGCCTGCTGACATGTTCATGACTATGTCCTTCCGCCTATAGACAACCCCATTCAATAATGAACCTTGCTCCCAGGTGAAAGTCAAGAAATAATTGCCGTGCTGCCAACGCCGCCTTGCAGCGGCGTCCCGTGAACGGCGACGGCGTGCGCCGCTGGCGCGAACCGTTCGGAGGGTGCACAGTCAATCATTCCGCGCAAGCAGAAAAGGAGCACCACATGATCCGGCTACTGATGATCCTGCTCCTGAGCCTCTCGGGTCTTTGTGCGGCGCAACAAACACCCACCCGTGGCGGTGTCGCCGTGATCGCGCTGCCTGCCGACCCAGGCCATCTGAATCCAGCCATTTCAACCGGCTCGCATGTGCACGCGGCCGCTGATTCGGTCTACAACGCATTGGTGGAACTGGATAGCGATCTGCGGCCCCAGCCTGATCTCGCACAGCGCTGGACAATCAGCAATGGCGGCACCGTCTACACCTTCCATCTTGCGCCGGGCGTGCGCTGGCATGACGGTACACCGCTCAGTTCCGCCGATGTCAAGTACACGTTCGAGGAGGTGCTGCTTAAGCACCACGCACGCACCAAGGCGGGTCTGGGCGGTGTGCTCGCGGCGATCGAAACACCAGCACCGGACACCGTGGTATTCCGGCTGCGCAAGCCCTATGGCGCGCTGCTGCAATTGCTCAACGTGACCGAAGCCGCAATCCTGCCCAAACACCTGTACCAGGGCAGCGACCCGCTGACCAACCCGGTCAATCTCAAGCCAGTGGGCACGGGCCCTTTCAAGTTTGACTCGTACCGCACCGACCAGCAGATCGTGCTGACGCGCAATCCGAGCTACTTCAAGCCCGGGCTGCCGCACCTGGACCGCCTGGTACTGCGCATCATCCCCGACAGCAACGCACAGACGCTGGCGCTGCTGTCGGGCGAGGCCGACTACCTCGGCTCGGTCAACCCGCCCGATGTCGAGCGCCTGCGCGCGCGCAACGACCTGGTCACGGCGCAGACTGCGTTCGGTACCGGCGGCGGCAACTGCATCACGACGCTGAGTTTCAATCTCGACCGCCCTGGCCTCGCCGACCTGCGGGTGCGGCAGGCCATCGCGCTCGCCATCGACCGCGAACAGATTTTGCGCGATGTCCAGTTTGGTCTGGGCAAGGTCCCGACCGCGCCCATCTCCTCGGGCTTGCCTTGGGCGCATGCCAGCGGGACGCTGGACCGCTATCCGCTGGCCCCCCAGCGAGCGGTCGAGCTGCTTGACGCTGCCGGGCTGAAGCCGGGGCCGGATGGCGTTCGGCTGACTCTCGATGTGCTGCATTTTCCGACCTTCAACCGCGTCGGTGAAGTGATGCGGCTAAGCCTGGCCAAAGTTGGCATCCGCGTCATTCAGAAGCCGCTGGATCGCGCCTCCTTCGTCGAAGCCGTATTCAGCAAACGCGCGTTCGACACCAACATCATTTCCTACTGCAATGGTGCCGATCCGGACTCGGGCGTGCGGCGGATGTACGTCTCTGACAACATCGGCAGCGTGCCGTTCTCGAACGCGGCGGGCTACCGCAATCCGGAGGTCGACCGCCTGTTCGTTCAGGCCGCGCAGAGCGACAACTACGACGAACGCGCGCGCCATTACGCGTCGATCCAGCGCATCGTGGCTGCGGACCTGCCTTACTGGTGGCTGGCGGAGACGGTGGTGACCTCGGCCTGGCGTTCCCGGTTCCAGGGATTCCGGCCCTGGTCGGGACAGGTCGCTGAACGGGCCTGGATTCGCCCCTGACGCATTCCCATGCGAGCCTTCACGACGGTGTTTCGCGCGTTGGCATCGGGCATGGTGGCCTGGCTGCTGATCCAGTCGGCGATCTTCGGGCTGGTGCAGTCGGCCCCGGGCGGACCTGCGGCCGCTCTGGCCGGTGACTTTGCGACGGCTGAAACGCAGGAAGCGGTCACACGCAGCTTCGCGCTGGATCGTCCAATGGCGCTCCAGTATGCGTCGTTCATCGCGCGCATGGGCCAGGGCGATTGGGGCATGTCCTACCATTTCCGCCGCCCGGTCGTCGCGCTGATCGGCGAACGCCTGCTGCCCACGGCAATGCTCATGGGCGGGGCGCTTGTCATCGCGGTTATCGCGGGGCGGGCACTCGGTCTGTGGGCCGCGGCGCGGCCACGCGGCGGTGCGGTGGTCGCGGCAGCGGCCGCCGCCGCGTATGCCTTGCCGGTGTTCTGGGTTGGGCAACTGCTGATGCTCGGCCTCGGGCTGGAACTGCAATGGTTTCCGCTGGCTGGTCTAAGCGACCCGCGGCTCGACGCGACCGGCTGGCCGGCAACCGTCGACATCGCCTGGCACGCCGTGCTGCCAGTTCTGACGCTGGTGGTGCAACAGACGGGATTCTTCGCGACGATCGTGTTCGCAAAGGCACGACTGGAAATCGTCAAGGGTTATGTGCGGGCGGCACAGGCGCGTGGCATCCCCGACTCCATCATTTTGTGGGGTCATCTGGCCCGCAATGTCAGCCCCCAGATCGCGACGGCGGCACTCAACCGCGTGGGCATGTTGTTCACCGGCGCGGTCCTCGTGGAAACCCTGTACGCGTGGCCAGGCATCGGCCGGCTGCTGTCCGCGGCCATTCTCAACCGCGATCATCCGGTACTGCTGGGCGTGTTCGGCCTGATCACCGCGACGGTGATCCTGACCAGCGTGCTGGCCGACGTCGTCCAGGCGTGGCTCGATCCCCGCATTGCACCGGACCACGGCCCATGACGCGCAACCCCAGTGAGCGCGGCGCGCAACAACTGGTCGGGGCCCTATTCCTCGCACTGCCGTTGGCGGTTGTTCTACTCGCGCCGCTGTTATTCCCGGGCGATGCGCGTGCCCCAGGCGGCGCTCCTTTTCTGCCACCCTCATGGGCCCACCCGCTGGGTACCGACGATCTGGGACGCGACATGATGGCGGCATTGGCCCACGGTGGTCGCGCTTCGATGTTGTCGGGCGGGCTTGTCGCGCTTGGCTCGGCGCTGCTGGGCGTGCTGCTGGGTGCGACTGCCGGACTTGCGAGCGGTCCGCTGGATCGGCTGATCGTCAGGCTCATGGACACGAGCCAGATCGTGCCGCGCTTCTTTTTGGCGCTGCTGGCCAGCGCGTGGCTGGGCCCGGGCTGGGTGCAGCTGGCCTGCATCCTGACGTTGACCGGCTGGGCTCCGCTGGCGCGCCAGGTCCGCGCCGAAGCCCTCTCCCTGCGCAGCGCGCCCTTCATCGAAGCCGCGACGCTGCTGGGCTCGACCCCCGCGTCGGTGGCCAGACGCCACCTTGTGCCGATCATGGTGCCGCTGGCGCTGCCGCATTTGCCGCTGATCTTCTCCAGTGCGCTGCTGATCGAGGCGGGGCTGTGCTTCCTCGGCGCAGGCGATCCGAACCGGCTGAGTTGGGGGCTGCTTGTACAGACCGGGCAATCCCACGGGCTGCGCGCCTGGTGGCTGGCGCTGTTTCCGGGCTTGGTGCTGGCCCTTGCCTCGGTCGGCCTCACCCTTTTGTCCATGACCCGGGACTCTGGCGAGAAAGCACCGGATTAGCGACAGGTGCAAGGGCGAAACAGGGCGTCGCAGATGCACTCTGGCGGGCGGTCACGCGGGGTTGCCAGCAGCGCCTCGTGGCGTGCCGACAGATCATCGCAGCGGCCTTGCAAGATACTCAATTGGAGATACATCTCTCGCAGTTTCTCGTCCATCAGGGCTAGCAGGCGTTGGCGCCGCGTTATCTGGTGGTCTTCGCTTAGCAGCTCCTGCAGCTCGTGGGTGGTCAGCCCGAGACGTCGCAGGTCGATTACCAATCGTGCTTTGGCCACTGCGGGATCGTCGTACAGCCGGTAGGCCGACGCGCTGCGCAGGGGTGGATCGAGCAACCCTATACCTTCGTAAAACCGCAGCGTCTTGGTGGTGGTGTCGAGCATCTTGGCCAGTTGGCCGATGCGGATCCCATTTTGCGCCATGGCAGCGCTCCCAAGGGTCGTTGAATCATTTCATGGTTCATACAATAGCATGAAAGATGTTCATGCCGGGTGGTTCCGCGAAGGGCATAAGAATCCGGCACAATTATCAGAGGAGCAACTTTGACGCTGCCAGGAACGCTAACGGAACCTGTTGCCATGTGGACCGAACGAATTCGCGTGTCAGGCATCGTACAGGGCGTTGGGTTGCGTCCGTGGGTCTTTCTCCTGGCCAGCGAACGAGGACTTCGCGGCACGGTCCGCAACGACGCAGCCGGGGTTTGCATTGTGGTTGCCGGAAAACGGGAGCGGGTGGATGATTTCGTGCACGCCCTGCAGAGCGCGCCACCGCCGCTGTCGCGAATTGACCGGATCGAACGCGAACCCAGCTCCGAAGTACCGGCCCCCGGTTTTCACATCATCGACAGCCAGGCCGGAATGGCGCGCACCGGTGTAACTCCCGACGCTGCCACCTGCGCCCTCTGCCTCGCGGAGATCTTTGATCCAGCCAACCGGCGCTACCGCTACCCGTTTACCAACTGCACCCACTGCGGACCGCGCTTTTCAATTCTGCGCGCCGTCCCCTACGACCGGCGCAATACCAGCATGGACGCATTTCCGATGTGTCCAGCCTGCACGAGCGAATATCACGATCCACGCGACCGGCGATTCCATGCGCAGCCCAACGCCTGTCCGGCCTGCGGGCCGCAGGTGTCGCTCGAGCGATGCGGCGACATGCCGCCGGCAGAAGTTTCCACTGGCCCCGAGTCGGTCGAGCAGGCCCGCATGCTGCTCCTGGCAGGTCACATCGTGGCGATCAAGGGGCTGGGCGGTTTTCATCTGGCCTGCGACGCCACCAGTGAGGCGGCAGTGGCCCGCCTGCGTGCGCGCAAACATCGCAATGAGAAGCCATTCGCACTGATGGCCCGCGACTTGGGCGTGATCGAACGCTACTGCAGTCCCTCACTCTGTGAGCGGGCCCTGCTGCAAAGCCCGGTGGCGCCGATTCTGCTGCTCCCGGCCACTGGGTCCGAAAAATTGGCAACTTCGATTGCCCCGGGGCAGCAGGCATACGGTTTCATGCTGCCATACACACCATTGCACCACCTGCTGTTGCAAGGGATGGACGCGCCCATCGTGCTCACCAGCGGCAACCTGTCGGATGAACCGCAGTGCATCGACAACGCGGAGGCACGTAAGCAACTGGGCACCATCGCCGATTTTCTGCTGCTGCACAACCGCGATATCGTCAACCGGGTGGACGATTCGGTGTTGCGCGTACCCGATGGCAAGCCCCGTTGGCTGCGGCGGGCCCGCGGCCTTGCGCCGGCTACGTTGCCGCTTCCCCCCGGTTTTGAGGCGGTGCCGCCGGTGCTGGCGCTGGGTGGGGAACTGAAAAATGCTTTCTGCCTGTTACGGGAGGGCCAGGCTATCCTGTCCCACCATCTGGGGGACCTGGAAAACGCACGGGCCTGGGCCGCCTACCGTGACACGCTGGCGCAGTACCTGAGGCTGTTCGACCACACGCCAGCGGTGCTCGCGGTTGATCTGCATCCCGAATACCTGTCCGGCAAACTGGGCCGCGAATGGGCGGCCGCGAAGAACGTCGCCCTGGTTGAGGTGCAGCATCACCATGCCCACATCGCGGCCTGCATCGCCGAAAACGGGGTCCCGCTCGAGGCGCCGCCGGTGCTGGGGGTGGCGCTGGGCGGGCTTGGCTACGGCAGCGACGGCACACTCTGGGGAGGAGAATTTGTGCTGGCGGATTACCGTAACAGTCGGCGCCTGGCGGCGTTCAGGCCGGTCCCGATCCCCGGCGGCGTCCAGGCCATCCGCGAGCCGTGGCGCATGGCCTACGCTTACCTGATCCAGCATTTCGACTGGCATGAGTTGCATCGCGAATACGCCGGCCTGGAATTCTTCCGCGCGCTGCAGGCCAAACCCTTGCCGGAACTCGATGCCATGATCCGCGCCGGCGTCAACAGCCCGCTCACCAGTTCCTGCGGGCGCCTGTTCGACGCGGTGTCGTCGCTCGTGGGTGCGCGCAGCGGGGGGAGTTACGAAGGACAGGCAGCCATCGAACTGGAAGCGTGCACCGATCAAGAAGCGCTACGGCGCGACGAGAGTTACTCCTTGACGGTAGGACAGGTGGATGACTCGGGCCTGGCATGGATTGAAACGAAACCTATGTGGCCCGCCCTGCTCCATGACGCCGCACAGGGCGTGGCCGCAGGGCAGATGGCGGCACGCTTTCATAACGGCCTTATCCAGGCGATCGTGGCGATGGTGGGCCGATTGGCGCAACACCATGGCAACCCGTGGCAGAACCGAATCGCCTTATCGGGGAGCGTTTTTGAGAATGATATTCTGCTTCGCGGAGTTATTACGCGTCTGGAGGCTCAAGGGCTGACAATCTATTCTCATTCTCGCGTTCCTACAAATGGTGGCGGCCTGTCGCTCGGTCAGGCAGTGGTGGCGGCCACCCGGGCCATGCAGCTGTAAGCAAGAGGGCCGACCAATATGTGCGTTTGCGTTCCCGCCCAGATCGTCACGATCACCAATGCGGCAAACGGGCTCGCGCTCGTCAACGTCAGCGGTGCGAAACGGGAGGTCAATATCTCGTGCATCGTGGACGAGCAGCACCCGGTGGAGTCCTGCATTGGAGACTGGGTGCTGATCCACGTGGGCTTTGCCATCAGCCGCATCGACGAGGCGGAGGCCGCCAAAACCCTGCAGTTGCTCCAGAGAGCGTTCGATTTGGTGGGGTCGGTGGCCACTAACATCCGACGGCAGGACAAGTAGAAGAATGGGGCTCCCGTGCTCTCCCGGAGGTTGGCCATGCAGATCAAACTCAGCCTTGTTGTTTGTGACGACATGCCCGAGTCCGGGCCACAGCCACTCCTCACGCTGGCCGTGGACGCTTAACCCACCATTGCGACTCTGGGCTTGAGCCTTGCCGATGGCAAGGCGATGCTCGTGCGGTTGCAGACCCAAATCGTGACGCGGCAGGTCGAGATGATGGTGGCCAAAGAGCGCCGGTGCGAGCAGTGCGGTTCGAGGCGCGCCGTCAAGGACTACCACGACGTCCATTACAGCAGCCTGTTCGGCAACGTTCGAGTTCGCGTGCCGCGATGGCGTCGCTGCAGGTGCGCGGCCGGCGGCGCGGTAATCGTCGACCATCGTGGCCGGCGCTGGATCTCGGCGGAACTGGAGTTCGTGCAGAGCCGGCTGGCCGCTACGATCCTTTATGCGAAGTCGGCCGAACTTCTCGGGCTGCTGTTGCCGGTGGCCGGGTCCAACGCTCCGAGCACAGTTCGACAGCACACGCTGAGCGTTGGTCGTCGCCTGGATGCGCAAGGGCTGGAAGTTCAGCCCGCGACGCCGGATCCGAAGGGCGCGCCAGCTACCACCACCGTCGGCCTGGACAGCGGTTACCTGCGGCTGTGCCACCCCGACCAAGAGAAATCCTTTGAAGTCGTCGCTGGCCGGGCCATGCGCGCCGGCGTCGGTCAGCGCAGCCTGGCGTTCGTTCGAATCGTCGATGAGCATTCGCGAGAGCGGGTGCGAGGCGTGCTTTCTGCCTTCGGCAGAAACGACAAATCGATGGAGGTGTTCACCGATGGCGACACCCAGCTGCGCCAGTGGCAACTGAAGACTTTGCCCCGGGCCACTCACATACTGGACTGGTACCACCTGCGACGACGCGTCAGCAAGCTCAACGCCGTCGTGCACAGCAAGGCGACGGCCAGCCAGCTCAAACCGGTTGACCATGACCGATTGTCGGAACTCGCTGGTGGCCTGAAGTGGCGGCTGTGGCACGGTCGGGCCGCACAGGCCAGGCGTCGCCTCGAGGCAATGCTTCATGTTCTGGGAAGACCAGGGGTGGCACGCAGGCTGGCCGCCCCTTTGATCCGCAAGCTCACAGTTGAACTGCTCGGCTACCTGAGGAACAACTCGGATTCGGGGTGATCGTACTTTCAATGTAGAAAGGTGCGCCTCGACCATAAAATCTCTTTGGTATCAAGGGCTTGGAAGAAACCGAGTTATGCAGCCGCTGCCCTTCTGCAAGTTGTTGATTTTTCGACGAATTTCCGTAGCAACCGTATCAATCCGCACGAAAAGCACAATTACCCCGTGCCGATGAAATCGAACGCGCTCAGCGCCTGCTTGAGCGCGAACAGGTGTTCGGCCCGCCAGTTGCCTTGCAGACTTTTGGCGATTTCATCGACGCTGGCGCGGATGCGCGCGTTCTTCATCGAGCCCAGCACCTGGCCGTCCCGCTCGCCGGCCACGATGGCGCGCAGGATCTTCTGGCCCGTCTCGCCGACCACGTCGGAGATGACATTGGCGAGCTGAACGTTCATCTGGGTCAAGGCCTTCTGCATGTGCTGGACATGGCGGCCCTGGCTGCGCAGCAGCATTGCACGCTGGCGCCACAGCGAGCGCAGCACGCACACCTGGTCGGCTGGGCGAAACGCCCCGCTGAGCAGGCCGTAGGTCATGAGCCGCCGCAACCATTGGCAGTCCAGCACGTCGGACTTGCGCCCGGAGACGTTCTTCACGTGGCGCGCGTTGACCAGCAGCACCGTGAAGCCGCGCGACTCCAGCAGCTCGAACAAGGGAATCCAGTACACGCCGGTGGATTCCATGGCGACGGTGTCGACCCCGCAGGCCTTGAGCCAGTCGGCGATGGCGTTGAGGTCGACCGTGAAGCTGGGAAACTCGCGCACCGGCACGTCGTCTCGGTCCGGCGGCACGGCCACAAAGTGGGAGGCGCTTCCGATGTCGATGCCGGCGGCGTTAGCGTGGGTGATCGTCAGGGCTGCCCGGGACTTGCCGGGCTTGAGGCTGACGCTTCGATTGCATTGGGCCATGGCTTGCTTCATCATTCGGTTGGGAAGATGGCGCCCCATGGAGTAATTCGTCTTGCTCACTCTCTTAAACGGGATATCGGCCCAGCGGCTGCGAACCGCCAAGCCGATTCACCAATGTCGATGACGTCACGCAGGACGACGCTCACACGCGGGCATTACGCACCATTGCCTGATCGGTCTTCAGCGGCGCCGCTTCCCACTTTGTCAGAACGAAGGCACGCCGTGTTTCTTCGGCGCGATTTGCGGCAGTGGGCCGATTACTACGCTCATACCTCGGTGGACAAGACTCGGAGTATGCAGGACGTTGCGTCAAGCGTAGAATAACTTTCGATCCTTGCCACCGATACCTCGCTGCTGAACCTCCGCAGCCTTGCTAGATCGGTTGCGGGGCAAGCCGTCCGCAAGCAGGAGTCGCCAATTGAAAATTGCAACTGTAGGCAAAGGGGGGTCTGGCAAAACTACTCTGGCTGGCACGCTTGCCCGCATACTGGCTGAAGAAGGGTGCAAAGTCCTTGCCATTGACGGAGACCCCAACCCGAACCTGGCGCTGACGCTCGGAATGCCAAGCGAGGAGGCTGACAAGATCACCAACATTCCGTCCAGCGTGGTGGATTTCAGGGAAGAAAGCGATGGCAGCCGCAAGTTGTACATGACGGTGTCGCATCAGGAGTTGATTGGGAAATACGCTGCCGCTGCGCCGGAAGGCATCGAGTTGATCCTGATGGGAAAGCCGGCGGACGGCAGCGCCGGCAGCGGTTGCATGTGCGCATCGCACCGCGCTGTGCGTGGTCTGATTGCGGAGATGAGTGGCTATGGCGAATACACCATCACCGACATGGAGGCGGGGCTCGAGCATTTGAAACGCGGCACAGCGCGCAACGTGGATGTGATGCTGGTGGTGACAGAACCATATTTTCGGTCGATGGAGGCAGCAGCCCGTACTTTTGTGCTGGCAAGGGAGTTGAAGATCCCGCACCTTTACGCTGTGGCCAACAAGGTCAAGAACAAAGAGGACCAGGCAGCGATCGATGAGTTCTGCCGCAAACACGAGATGACGCAGATTGGCGCCGTGCCCGATGAGCCGCTGTTCGCCGAAGCCGAACGTCACGGGGCAGCGCCGATAGACTACGCGCCCAGCAGTCCAGGTGTGCAGGCGATTCGCGCGATAGCGGGCAAACTCAAGCGCTTCGCTGCAACCCCTGCAATGGCTGTCCCTCAAGAGGCCAACCTTTCGGCCCGGCTACGTCCCTAGCCCTACTTTCGCAAAGCAAGGCGCCGGATCGGCGGCTCTTGGCCCGTAAATCATGACTGAATGGGCTCGGATGTCATACATGAAACAATATTGGTGCCCACCTCTGCAGCTCGAAGACCTTCACCGCGCGGCGCTGCTCGGTCGTGAGGTCCGGCGCCAGCATCGCCGTTGGCCGTCGTCCCGCTGCCCCGGTCTTCGTCTTCACCAGCGTCACCTTGATCTCGGCCAGTCCTTCCATCATCCGGCGCGCCGATGCGTCGGTCCTCAGCGCCATCCGCGCCAAGCTCACGAGCATCAGGCCAAGCACGGTCGCGAAGGTATGCAGACGCAACGATCCATCGGCCCACTGGTGTGACGGTCCCCAGGGAACCACGCCGCCTTTCTTGGCCCTGCGCAACAGCTCCTCGACGTTCCACTGACCTCGGAAGGCGTAAACGATTCGCCCGGTGCTCCAGTTGTGCCGATCCGTACACAGCACCCGCCGGCCCAGCCGCGTTCTCTCCAGTTCGCGGCGCAACGTGGCATCGACGTTCCAATGCAAGGTCGGGTGCGCTTCGCTTCCGGCGATGGTGGTCACGACGAAGCTCGACAGGTGTTCCCGAGCGAGCGCCTTCTTGACCCGCAGCTCCAGCCGGCTGCGCGTGATGCAGCCCTTTTCGATCAACCCCTGCAGCGTGCTCAGTTCCACCTTCGCTTTGCCCAGCGTCACCGCGATCCCGCGTTTCTGGCCCGCCAGCAACTCCTGGCTCTCCACCACGACGAGCGTGCGGTACAACTCGCCCACGGTGGTCCGAACTCGCGCCGCCCGCACGTCGCTGAGCTTGCCCGACAGCGGCTTCATCGCGCCGCGCTGCGCTGCCATCTGCAGCGCCTCCTCTGCGGCCTTGTGTCCCAACGGCAACGAGATGAGGCTGTAGTAGCCGGCGGCATCGAGATCGAGTTCCAGTTGCGGGCTCCAGAACCCGCCGTCTCGTACCACCGTCCGCTGCGCGGGCCGCTGGCGGCCCTCACCACTGTCGAGTGCCTCGTGCAGCTGCGCCAACCCACCCAGGCAGGCCGCGAGCACGCCTTGGTCCGAGCCGTTGCCGGGATACGTCCGATACAGCAACGGCACATGCCCCGTCTCGCTGACCAGGACGCCCAGCCCGACGACACGCAGGTCGCTTCTCTTGCTCTTGGCGTGGCCGCGCCGGGCCAGCTCGCTGGGCGTCTGCGTGTCGATGTGGGTATCGAAGTTCGTCGTATCGAACGCGAGCACGTCGGCGGACAGCTCGAAGCGGGCCACCGCGGCGTTCGCGATGGCCACCTGAGCCTGCTCCAACTGCTCATCGGTCACCTGCTGCGCGACGCGATGAAAGGCCTGGCCGGTGAACCCGGACCCCGGCAAACACGACAGGCGCGGCAGACTCGCGTCAAGAAACTCGCCCAGCTCGCACTTGGGTCCCGGCGCACACACACGCTGAATCGCCACAGCGACCGCCAACTCGCCCACCGACGGGCCGTCCTTGGCGCCGACCCCTGCGCACGCGCGATCAATCTGCCCGACCAAGTCCAGCTGCTCGGCCACCCAGATCAAGGCTCCGACGTCGCCGACCCCGCGCGTGCCCACCGTCTGGGTCGCGCTCAGATCCGCCACTCGCGGCGGCTCGGCCGGTCCCAGCACGAATTGGCGTGCGACGCAACGGCCCCGCTCCGCGTCCCACACCGACTGCGCGGCAATACGGTAGCGATGGCCGTTGACTTCTCGTTCGAAGATATGCATGTTCTTTCATGTAGCATCTTCGCGCCCAAGAATCAAGAGAAATCCAACATCCGCGCCACGTTTCGCCTTGCCGCCCCTGCAAGACGACCAGAAGCTTGCGAAAGTCGGGCTAGGGCGGCTTGAGCACAGCGGCCCTTAGAGCGGCTAACAAAACGTGTGCAATGTGCGAATACAGATGACGCAACATGCCAGAGACAGCAAGGCCAGATGAGTATCGATGCGACGCTCAAACCGGATGCGCAGCTTGCCGAAGGCGGCCAGCCACGCATGCGTGCGCTCGACCACCCAGCGGTGACGCCCGAGCCTGTCATTGCGCTCGATGCCTTTGCGGGCGATGCGATCCTGGATGCCCCGGCGTCTGAGATGCGCGCGGCAGCGCGGATAGTCGTAGCCCTTGTCGGCATGCAGCTTCTCAGGCCAGCGCAGGGGCCTGCCCCGCTTGCCGCCGACGGCCGGCAGCGCATCGACCAACTCTTCGAAGACCACCGAATCGTGGCGGTTGGCCCCGGTGACGCAGAACATCAGCGGGATGCCCTGGCGGTCCGTGACGAGGTGGCGCTTGCTGCCGAGCTTGCCCCGGTCCGTGGGGTTGGGGCCTGTGTGCGGGCCCCCCGGGGGCTGGGCACGCTGGCTCCATCCAGGCTGACACGGCTGAGATCGAGCTGGTCGGCACCACGCAGCTCGGCCAGCAATACCCGGTGCAGGCGATGCCACACCCCCGCAGCCTGCCAGTCACGCAGCCTGCGCCAGCAGGTCATGCCGCTGCCAAAGCCCAGTTCCTGCGGGAGCTCTTCCCACGGGATACCGGTGCGCAGCACGAACAGGATGCCATTGAGGGCAAGTTCATCGTCCAGCCGCGGCCTTCCCCCTTTGGGTGAACGCTGCACCACGGGCAGCAACGGCTTGAGCTTTTTCCATAGCGCCGCGCTGACTTCTTTGTTTTTGTTTTTTGCCATGCCTCGTCAAACGCCTCTGGCGCGATTGGCGATGACATCGTTTTGTTAGCCGCTCTTAATGCATTGTGGGCGAGCCCGGCTGGGCGCCCCCGCACGGGTGCTCCCAGCAGCCTTCTCGGAACTCGCCGGAACGGATGTGCAAAGCGCCCTATTGTGCTTGCCCCGACGAGTTTCATCCCAGTGCTGTCTCCCCGCCGAACATCGCCGCCAGATGCGCTTCGGCGCGCTCAAGCATGAAATAGCGAAAGGCCTCGGCCGCCGGCGACAGCATCTTGGCCGCGGCGCTCACCAAGTGCCAGCGCCGCATCAGCGGCAGGCCCTCCACATGCGGCGCGGCAATCAAGCCGTTTTGCCACTCGAGCCCAATGGTATGCAGCGACACCAGGCTCACGCCCAAGCCGGCGATCACCGCCTGCTTGATGGCCTCGTCGCTTGAAATTTCCATGATGAACATCGGCTCGAGATGGTGAGCAGCCAGGTACTCCTCCAGCGCCGCGCGCGTCCCCGAGCCTGGCTCGCGCACGATGAAGCCCTCACGCGCCAGCGCGGCGGCAGGCACGCCTTCGCTCTGCGCGAAGGGATGACTCGGCGCAGTCACGAGCACGTGCGGATGCATCGCGAAGGGCTCGGCACGGTTGGGCCATTCCTTGGGCGCCCTGCCCATCACCGACATGTCCACCTCGTTGGCTTGCATCAGCGCCACCAACTGCTCGCGATTACCCAGGCGCAGCCGCACCTCGACGCTGGGGTGCTCGGCATGGAACTGCGCCAGTAGCTGTGGCAGGAAATATTTGGCTGCGCTGACCATGCCGATCGTCAGCACACCCGATTCGACGCCCTTCAAGCGCGCCATCGCGTCCTCGGCCTCCTTGAGCGTACCGAGCAGACGCCGAGCGTAGACAACGAAGTATTCGCCGGCGGTGGACAGCGAGAGCTGGCGTCCGGCGCGGTCGAACAGCGGCAAACCCACCTGCGTCTCGATCTCCTTGATCGACATCGACACCGCAGGCGGCGTGAGGTGCAGCGCCTCCGCGGCGCGCAGAACGCTGCCCCGGCGCGCCACCTCGGCGAACACCCGCAACTGGCGGAATGTGATGTTCATGATTAAGAAAAAACTTACTCAAAAGAGAAATTTATTTGACTTTACCTTATTTGAGCCGATCCCTACAGTCCCTCCATCGACTTACTCACCCCCGCTTGGAGGCCAATGTGAAAGCACCCATCGAAGACACCGTCATCGCCGACGCACAGATCCTGGACAAGAAGCAGCGCTACTCAGCCGGCGTCCTCAAGTACCGCCAAATGGGCTACTGGGACGCCGACTACCAGCCCAAGGACACGGACGTCCTGTGCCTGTTCCGGATCACGCCGCAGGACGGTGTCGACCCGATCGAGGCCGCCGCCGCAGTGGCCGGTGAATCGAGCACCGCCACCTGGACCGTGGTGTGGACCGATCGCCTGACCGCCTGCGACAGCTACCGTGCCAAGGCCTACAAGGTCGAACCCGTTCCCGGCCAGCCGGGACAGTACTTTGCGTGGGTGGCCTACGACCTGATCCTGTTCGAAGAGGGCTCGATCGCCAACATGACAGCGAGCCTGATCGGCAACGTGTTCTCCTTCAAGCCGTTGAAGGCTGCGCGGCTCGAAGACATCCGCATTCCGGTCGCCTACGTCAAGACCTTCAAGGGCCCCCCGACCGGTTTGGTGGTAGAGCGCGAACGGCTCGACAAGTTCGGCCGTCCGCTGCTGGGCGCCACCACCAAGCCCAAGCTGGGTCTCTCGGGCCGCAACTACGGCCGCGTGATCTACGAGGGCCTCAAGGGCGGGCTGGACTTCATGAAGGACGACGAAAACATCAATTCCCAGCCCTTCATGCACTGGCGCGACCGCTTCCTCTACGTGATGGATGGCGTCAACAAGGCCAGTGCGGCGACGGGCGAGGTCAAGGGCAGCTACCTGAACGTGACCGGCGCGACGATGGAAGACATCTACGAGCGCGCTGAGTTCGCGAAGGAGCTCGGCTCGGTCGTGATCATGCTCGACCTCGTGATTGGCTGGTCGGCGATCCAGAGCATGGCCAACTGGGCGCGCAAGAACGACATGATCGTGCACATGCACCGTGCCGGGCACGGCACCTACACGCGGCAGAAGAACCACGGCGTGAGCTTCCGCGTCATCGCCAAATGGCTGCGCCTGGCGGGGGTGGACCACCTGCACACCGGCACCGCGGTCGGCAAGCTCGAAGGCGATCCGATGACCGTGCAGGGCTACTACAACGTCTGCCGCGACAGCTACACGAAGCAGGACCTGCCACGCGGCCTGTTCTACGACCAGGACTGGGCCGACCTGAACAAGGTCATGCCGGTGGCTTCCGGCGGCATCCATGCCGGCCAGATGCACCAGCTGATCGATCTGTTCGGTGACGACGTGATCCTGCAGTTCGGTGGCGGAACGATCGGCCACCCGGCCGGCATCCAGGCCGGTGCGGTGGCCAACCGCGTCGCGCTTGAGGCGATGGTCAAGGCGCGCAACGAGGGCCGTGACATCAAGCACGAGGGGCCCGAGATCCTGCAGGCCGCCGCCCGCTTCTGCACGCCGCTGAAGCAGGCGCTCGACACCTGGAAGGACGTGTCGTTCAACTACGCATCCACCGACACCAGCGATTTCGCCACCACGCCGTCGGTGGCCTGAAGGAGACCAAGATCATGATGACCAACCCCACCACCCGCCTCACGCAGGGCCAGTTCAGCTTCCTGCCCGACCTGACGGACGCCGAAATCGCCCTACAGATCGAATACGGCCTCAAGCGGGGCTACGCCTGGAGTGTCGAATACACCGACGACCCGCATCCGCGCAATACCTACTGGGAGATGTACGGCATGCCGATGTTCGACCTGCAGGACGCCGCTGGTGTGATGCTGGAGGTGCAGGCCTGCCGCAAGACCTTTCCCAACCACTACATCCGATTGATGGCTTTCGACTCCACGCGCGGCGTCGAGACCATCACGATGAGCTTCATCGTCAATCGGCCCGCCAAGGAGCCCGGCTTCGGCTTGGTGCGGCAGGAGGTCCAAGGCCGCTCGATGCGCTACACGGTGCACAGCTACGCGACCGACGACCCCGAAGCCCAGCGCTACAGCGCCTAACCTCCCATCGGACGCTTCCCATGACTGCACCGCTGTACTCGATTCCCGGCGCCACGGCGGCGGCTGCCGCCGCGCCAGCGGCGCCGGCCGAGCCGGCCCGCACGGTGGCCGAGGTTCTGTCGCAGAGCCAGGTCGAGTCGGTGATGGACGAGCTGGACCGCGATCTGATCGGCCTGGTGCCGGTCAAGACGCGCATCCGCGACATCGCCGCGCTGCTGGTGATCGACAAGCTGCGCGCGCAGCACGGATTGGCCGCACAGGCGCCCTCGCTGCACATGTGCTTCACGGGCAACCCCGGCACCGGCAAGACCACGGTGGCCTTGCGCATGGCCGAGATCCTGCACCGCCTGGGCTATGTGCGAAAAGGCCACGTGGTCAGCGTCACGCGTGATGACCTGGTGGGCCAGTACATCGGCCACACCGCGCCCAAGACCAAGGAAGTGCTGAAGAAGGCGATGGGCGGCGTGCTCTTCATCGACGAGGCCTACTATCTCTACCGTCCCGAGAACGAGCGCGACTACGGCCAGGAAGCGATCGAGATCCTGCTGCAGGTGATGGAGAACCAGCGCGACGACCTGGTGGTGATCCTCGCCGGCTACAAGGACCGGATGGACACCTTCTTCCAGTCCAACCCCGGCATGAGCTCGCGCATCGCTCACCATATCGACTTCCCCGACTACGACACCGGCGAGTTGCTGCAGATTGCCGATCGCATGCTGGCAAGCACGCAGTACCGCTTCGGTCCCGGCGCCCAAGAGGCCTTCGACGCCTACCTGCAGCGACGCATCGCGCAGCCGCATTTCGCCAATGCGCGCAGCGTGCGCAATGCACTCGACCGCGCCCGGCTGCGCCAGGCCAGCCGGCTGTATGCCGACCGCGAGCGCGCCCTGAGCGCCGAGGACCTCAGCACCCTGGCCGCCAGCGACATCCTGGCCAGCCGAGTGTTTGCCCACAAGGAAGGAGACGCGCCATGACGCCGGTTGAATTGCGCGCCCTGATCTTCGACGTCGACGGCACGCTCGCCGACACCGAAAGCGCCCATCGCGCGGCATTCAACCACGCCTTTGCCGAGGTGGGCCTCGATTGGCATTGGGACGAGCCGCTCTACACCCGGCTGCTGGAAGTCTCCGGGGGCAAGGAGCGCATCCTGCATTACTGGGGACAGGTGCGCGACGAGGTCAAGGCGCTCCACGCCAGCGCGCTGGCCGACACGGTACAGCGCATCCATGACCTCAAGACGGCGGCTTACGAAGGCATGGTGCAAGACGGCGCGGTGCAATTGCGTCCCGGCGTGCTCCGCCTGATCGAGTCGGCGGTGGCCCAGGGGCTGCGCCTGGCCATCGCCACCACGACGTCGCCGGTCAACATCGCGGCCCTGCTGCGAAAGGCGATCGGACCGGACTGGACCTACATCTTCCAGCTGGTCGAGGACGCCTCCACGGCCCCTAGAAAGAAGCCGGACCCCCAGGTGTACCGGCAGACCCTGCAGCGCCTGCAGCTGCGCGCCTGCGAGTGCCTGGCCTTCGAGGATTCGGCCAACGGCCTCAAGGCGGCCATCGGCGCCGGCCTTGCGACGATCGTGACGCCGAACGCATTCACCGCGCATCACGACTTCACGGGTGCCCTGCGCGTCCTCCCCAGCCTCGAAGGCACCACCGTGGCCGACCTGCGGGCCTGGCATGCGGCGGCCCCGCACTGAACCGAACCAACGACCCGAGAGACGACCATGCCCCTGTCCCAACGATCCACCCTCACGCAATACCTGATCGAGCAGCGTCGACGCTTTCCAGGCGCCAGCGGCGACTTCAACGCACTGATCCTGGACGTGGCACTCGCATGCAAGGCGATCGCGCGCACCGTAGCGCTCGGCGAACTGGGCAACCCGCCGGCCCAGCCAGGCGGCAAGATGGGCGGCAACATCAACGTGCAGGGCGAAACGCAGAAGCCCTTGGACGTCATCAGCAACCAGGTCTTCACCCGCATGAACGAATGGGGCGGACATTGCGCGGGCATGGCGTCCGAGGAGATGGATGACCCTTACCAGATCCCTCCTCAGCATGCACGCGGCAAGTACCTGCTGGTGTTCGACCCGCTGGACGGCTCCAGCAACATCGACGTGAACGTCTCGGTGGGAAGCATCTTCAGCGTGCTGCGTGCGCCGCAGGACGTGATCGACAGCGGCCGCGACGTGAGCGAGACCGACTTCCTGCAACCGGGTTCACACCAGGTGGCCGCGGGCTACGCCCTCTACGGCCCGACCACGATGCTGGTGCTGTCCGTGGGCAATGGCGTGGCCGGCTTCACGCTGGACCCCAACCTGGGGGAGTTCATGCTGACCCACCCCGACCTGAAGGTTCCCACCGATACGCAGGAGTTCGCGATCAACGCCTCCAACAGCCGGTTCTGGGAAGCGCCGATCAAGCGCTACGTCGACGAGTGCCTGGCCGGCAAGACCGGTCCGCGCGGCAAGGACTTCAACATGCGCTGGATCGCCTCCATGGTGGCCGAGGCGCACCGCATCCTGATGCGTGGTGGCGTCTTCATGTACCCCAGAGACAGCAAGGACCCGTCCAAGCCGGGTCGCCTGCGCCTGCTGTACGAGGCCAGCCCGATCGGATTCATCATGGAGCAGGCCGGGGGCCGAGCCAGCACCGGACGCGGGTCGATCCTCGGCGTGCAGCCAAGTGCGCTGCACCAGCGCATCGGCCTGGTGTTCGGCTCGAAGAACGAGGTCGAGCGCATCGAGCAATACCACGCCGAGCCCGCCAGGGCTCACGCGGAAATCCCATTGTTCGCCGATCGCAGCCTGTTTCGCGATTGAGAGATTCATTGCCTAGAGAACGGAACGCACCATGTCTGAACGCCACCCCATCATCGCCATCACCGGCTCGTCCGGCGCGGGCACCACATCGGTCACGCGTACCTTCCAGAACATTTTCCGTCGCGAAGGTGTCAATGCTGCCATCGTCGAGGGCGACAGCTTCCATCGCCACGACCGCAAGGAAATGAAGCTTCGCCAGGCCGACGCCGAGCGTGCGGGCAACAAGAACTTCAGCCACTTCGGCCCCGAGAACAACCTGTTCCCCGAGCTCGAAGAGCTGTTTCGAGACTATGCGGCCGGCGGCACTGGCCGCCATCGCAAGTACCTGCACAACGCCGACGAGGCCGCACCGTACAAGCAGGAGCCCGGGACCTTCACGCCCTGGGAGGACCTGCCCAAGGACACGGACCTGCTGTTCTACGAGGGCTTGCACGGTGCCGTAGTGACGCCGGAGGTGGACATCGCCCAGCATCCCGACCTGCTGATCGGCGTCGTCCCCGTGATCAATCTGGAGTGGATCCAGAAGCTCTGGCGCGACAAGACGCAGCGCGGCTACAGCACCGAAGCGGTGACCGACACAATCCTGCGGCGCATGCCCGACTATGTGAATTACATCTGCCCGCAGTTCACGCACACGCATGTGAACTTCCAGCGAGTGCCGATGGTGGACACCTCCAACCCCTTCATCTCGCGCGACATCCCGTCGGCCGACGAGAGCATGGTGGTCATTCGCTTCGCCAATCCCAAGGGCATCGACTTCCAATACCTGCTGAACATGATCAACAACTCCTGGATGAGCCGCGCCAACACCATCGTCGTGCCGGGCGGCAAGATGGATCTGGCGATGCAGCTGATCTTCACGCCCTTCATCTGGCGGATGATGGAGCGCCGCAAGCGCGCGCTGGGAAGCCACTGAGGCCAAGGACGAGGCAAACAACATGAGCCTGCATCATCCCCGACCCACGCCCGAGCTGGCGCGTCTGATGGCCAACGCGCTGCGCATGCTCGCCGTCGATGCCGTCGAAAAAGCCAAGTCCGGCCATCCCGGTGCCCCGATGGGCATGGCCGACATCGCCGAAGTGCTGTGGAACCGCCATCTCAAGCACAACCCGGCCAACCCCCATTGGCCGGATCGCGACCGCTTCGTGCTGTCCAACGGACACGGATCGATGCTGATCTATGCCCTGCTGCACCTCACCGGCTACGACCTGCCGATGAGCGAGCTGCAGGCCTTCCGCCAGTTGCACAGCAAGACCCCGGGGCATCCGGAGGTCGGCGTCACGCCGGGTGTGGAAACCACGACCGGCCCTCTTGGCCAGGGCATCGCGAACGCTGTGGGCATGGCCCTGGCCGAGAAGCTGATGGCGGCCGAATTCAATCGCGAGCATGAGGGCCAGAGGTACGACATCGTGGACCACTTCACGTATGTGTTCCTCGGCGACGGCTGCCTGATGGAGGGCATCAGCCACGAGGCCTGCTCGCTCGCCGGCACCTTGCGCCTGTCCAAGCTGGTCGCGCTGTACGACGACAACGGCATCTCGATCGACGGCCATGTGGACGGCTGGTTCACCGACGACACGCCCAAGCGCTTCGAGGCCTATGGCTGGCACGTCATTCCGGCGGTCGACGGCCACGATCCGGCGGCGGTGGATGCCGCGCTGCGCGCCGCAAAAGACCAGGCCCGTCTGCCGGACGGCAGGCCGACGCTGATTTGCTGCAAGACCGTGATCGGTCAAGGTGCGCCCAACAAGGCCGGCACGCATGATGTTCATGGTGCGGCGCTGGGGGCCGCGGAAGTCGCGGCAACCCGCGAAGCGCTGCGCTGGACCTCCCCTCCCTTCGAGATCCCCGCAGACATCGCTTCTGCCTGGAATGCCGTGGAGCGTGGCGCCGTCGCCGAACGCGCGTGGCGGGCGCGCTTCGAGTCCTACCGCACGCACTTCCCTCACGAGGCTGCCGAGTTCGAGCGCCGTGTCCGGGGCGATCTGGGAGACGCCTATGCCAAGCAGTTGGGCACCTTGTTCGAGGCCATTGCAGGCAATCCCGAGTCTGTCGCCACGCGCAAGGCCAGCCAGAACGCGCTGGACGCCCTGGCCCCTCTGCTGCCCGAGCTGTTCGGTGGCTCGGCCGATCTGACGGGCTCCAACCTGACCAACTTCAAGGGCTGTACCAAGGCGCGGCGCGATGCGTGGGGGAACCATCTGTCGTACGGTGTGCGCGAGTTCGGCATGGCCGCGGTCATGAACGGCATCGCGCTGCACGGCGGCTACCTCCCCTACGGCGGCACCTTCCTGACCTTCAGCGACTACAGCCGCAACGCGATCCGCATGGCGGCGCTGATGAAGCAGCGCGTGATCCATGTGTTCACGCACGACTCCATCGGCCTGGGCGAGGACGGCCCGACCCATCAATCGGTCGAGCATGTTCCTTCGCTGCGCATCATCCCGGGGCTGGACGTCTGGCGCCCTGCGGACGGCCTGGAGACGGCGGTGGCTTGGGCCTGCGCTGTGGAGCGCCGGGATGGTCCGACCGTGCTCGCGCTGTCGCGCCAGAACCTGCCGCGCCTGACCGATGTCGCCATGGTGGAGCGGATACGCAGAGGCGGCTATGTGCTCGCCGAACTGCCTCGTCCCCAGGCGGTGATCCTGGCAACGGGCTCCGAAACCTCGTTGGCGCTGGAAGCCCACCATGTGCTGGCGCAGGAAGGCATTGCCACGCGTGTCGTGTCCATGCCTTGCACCCAGGCGTTCGACAGGCAAGCCTTGTCCTACCAGGAGGCGGTCCTGCCGCCCGCGCTCCCCGCGGTGGCCGTGGAGGCGGCGCAGCCGGACTTCTGGCGCAAGTACGTCGGCCGCAGCGGCGCGGTGGTGGGGATCGCGAGCTTTGGCGAGTCGGCCCCGGCGAAGGACCTGTACCGGCATTTCGGCATCACCGCCGAGCGCGTGGCGGAGGCCGTCCGTGCCCTGGTCCATCGCGAACGGTCCCTGGCGGCCGCCGCTTCCGTCTCCTGAGGTGTCCAATGACCAACTCTTTCAAGCTATTCATGTTCGACCTCGACGGCACGCTGGTCGAGACCGCGCCCGAAATAGCCGACGCCGTGAACGACACGCTGGCCAGGTTCGAGCTGCCCGCAGTGCCGCAGGAATGCGTAGACAGCTGGATCGGCCACGGCACGCACGAGCTGCTGATCCAGGCGCTGGCATTTGCCGGCAGGACCGCCGCACCACTGGTCCGCGCATCGTCCAGCTTGCCGCTGGTCTCGGCCGAATTCGGTCGCCATTACCAACGGCGTTGCGGGACGAACAGCCACCCCTACCCCCATGTGCGTGAAGTGCTGCAACAGCTGCGCGACCGGGGCAGCAAGCTCGCGGTGGTCACCAACAAGGAACAGCGCTACACCCGGACGGTGCTCGATGCGCATGGCCTCGCGCCCTTGTTCGATCGCGTGATCAGCGGCGACAGCCTGCCGACCAAGAAGCCGGACCCAGCCGGCATCAACGCCTGCCTGGATGAGTTTCATGTCGATCGCGATCGCGCATTGTTCGTGGGCGACTCGTCGATCGACGTGGCCACGGCACGCAACGCAGGTGTGCGTGTGTGGGCACTCCCCTATGGCTACAACATGGGCCAGCCGATAGCGGCCTGCGGACCGGACCGCGTGATTGCCGATTTCTCGGCGCTCATCGAAGCAAAAGACCATTTACAAACTGTTTGAGGAAGCACTTTCATGACCATCAAGATCGGCATCAACGGCTTCGGCCGCATCGGGCGCATGGTGTTCCGTGCCGCCGTGCAAAACTTCCAGGACATCGAGGTCGTCGGCATCAACGACCTGCTCGAGCCCGACTACCTGGCCTACATGCTCAAGTACGACAGCGTGCACGGCCGCTTCAAGGGCGAGGTCAGCGTCGAGGGCAGCACCCTGGTGGTCAACGGCAAGAAGATCCGCCTGACCGCCGTCAAGGACCCGGCCGAGCTCAAGTGGAACGAGGTCGGCGCCGATGTCGTGATCGAGTCCACCGGCCTGTTCCTGACCAAGGAAACCGCCGAGAAGCACCTGGCCGCCGGCGCCAGGAAGGTCATCATGTCGGCCCCGTCCAAGGACGACACGCCGATGTTCGTCTACGGCGTCAACGACAAGAGCTACGCCGGCCAGGCCATCGTCTCCAACGCCTCCTGCACCACCAACTGCCTGGCCCCCGTGGCCAAGGTGCTGAATGACAAATGGGGCATCAAGCGCGGCCTGATGACCACGGTGCATGCCGCCACGGCCACGCAGAAGACCGTCGATGGCCCTTCGAACAAGGACTGGCGCGGCGGCCGCGGCATCCTCGAGAACATCATCCCCAGCTCCACCGGCGCCGCCAAGGCCGTGGGCGTGGTGATCCCCGAGCTCAACAAGAAGCTGACCGGCATGGCCTTCCGCGTGCCGACCTCCGACGTGTCGGTGGTCGACCTGACCGTGGAACTGAACAGCGAGGCCAGCTATGCCGAGATCTGCGCCGAGATGAAGGCCCAGAGCCAGGGCGCGCTCAAGGGCGTGCTGGGCTACACCGAGGACAAGGTCGTGGCCACCGACTTCCGCGGCGAGTCCTGCACCTCGGTGTTCGACGCCGAGGCCGGCATCGCGCTGGACAAGAGCTTCGTCAAGCTCGTGTCCTGGTACGACAACGAGTGGGGCTACTCCAACAAGTGCCTGGAAATGGCGCGCGTGGTGGCGGCCAAGTGAGCGACGGGGGAGCCAGACGATGAAAGTACTTCGATTTTCAGACGTGGTGTCCAGCAGCTTCGCAGACCGCAAGCGCGTGTTCATCCGCGCCGACCTCAACGTCCCGCAGGACGATGCGGGCCGCATCACCGAGGACACGCGCATCCGCGCTTCCGTGCCCTGCATCCGGATGGCGCTCGATGCCGGCGCGGCCGTGATGGTGACCTCGCACCTGGGCCGCCCGACCGAGGGCGAGTTCAAGCCCGAGGACTCGCTGGCCCCGGTGGCCCAGCGCCTGGGCGAGCTGCTCGGTCGCGAGGTGCCGCTGGTCTCGAACTGGGTCGACGGCGTGCAGGTCGCGCCGGGCCAGGTCGTGCTGCTCGAGAACTGCCGCGTCAACAAGGGCGAGAAGAAGAACAGCGAGGCGCTCGCGAGGAAGATGGCCGCGCTGTGCGACATCTTCGTGCACGACGCGTTCGGCACCGCGCACCGCGCCGAGGGCACGACCTACGGCATTGCGCAGTACGCGCCGATCGCCTGCGCCGGCCCGCTGCTGGCGGCCGAGATCGACGCCATCTCCAAGGCACTGGCCAACCCGAAGCGCCCGCTGGCCGCCATCGTGGCCGGCTCCAAGGTCTCGACCAAGCTGACCATACTGCAAAGCCTGGCCAGGAACGTCGACCAGCTGATCGTCGGCGGCGGCATCGCCAACACCTTCATGCTGGCCGCGGGCCTCAAGATCGGCAAGAGCCTGGCCGAGCCCGACCTGGTGAACGAGGCCAAGGCCGTGATCGAGGCCATGCGCGCGCGCGGCGCCGAGGTGCCTATCCCGACCGACGTGGTCTGCGCCAAGCAATTCGCTGCCGACGCCCCGGCCACGGTGAAGCTGGCGACCGAAGTCGAAGACGACGACCTGATCCTGGACATCGGCCCGCACACCGCGGCCCGCCTGGCCGAGCAGCTCAAGGCCGCCGGCACCATCGTCTGGAACGGCCCGGTCGGCGTGTTCGAGTTCCCGGCCTTCGAGAACGGCACCAAGGTGATTGCCCAGGCGATTGCCGAATCCCAGGCCTTCAGCATCGCCGGCGGCGGCGACACCCTGGCTGCGATCGCCAAGTACGGCATCGAGAAGCGGGTCGGCTACATCTCGACCGGCGGCGGCGCCTTCCTCGAGGTGCTCGAGGGCAAGCAGCTTCCGGCCTTCGAGATCCTGCAAAAGCGCGCCGCACCCTGAATCCCCAGACCCCCTGAACGGAGACCCACCATGCCCATGATTTCCCTGCGCCAACTGCTCGACCACGCTGCCGAGAACAGCTACGGCGTGCCCGCCTTCAATGTCAACAACATGGAGCAGATCCACGCCATCATGGAGGCCGCCGATGCCTGCGATGCGCCGGTGATCCTCCAGGCCAGCGCCGGCGCGCGCAAGTACGCCGGCGAGCCCTTTCTGCGCAAGCTGGTCGAAGCTGCCCTGGAGCAATACCCGGCGACGCCGATCTGCCTGCACCAGGACCATGGCGCTTCGGCCGCCGTGTGCCAGCAGGCGATCCGCAGCGGATTCTCCAGCGTGATGATGGATGGCTCGCTGATGGAGGATCAGAAGACGCCGGCGAGCTACGACTACAACGTGGCCGTCACCCGCCGCGTCGTGGAGATGTCGCATGCGGTGGGCGTCAGCGTCGAAGGCGAGCTCGGTTGCCTGGGCTCGCTGGAAACGGGCACCGCCGGCGAGGAAGACGGCGTCGGCGCCGAGGGGACGCTGGACCATTCGCAGCTGCTGACCGATCCCGACCAGGCGGCCGACTTCGTGGACCGCACCGGCGTCGACGCGCTGGCAATTGCCATCGGCACCAGCCATGGCGCCTACAAGTTCACCCGCCAGCCCACCGGCGACATCCTGGCCATCGACAGGATCGCGGCCATCCATGCGCGAATCCCGGACACCCATCTGGTGATGCACGGCAGCTCCAGCGTGCCCCAGGAATGGCTAGAGATCATCCGCAAGCACGGCGGCGACATCAAGGAAACCTATGGGGTTCCCGTCGAGGAGATCCAGCGCGGCATCCGGAGCGGCGTGCGCAAGGTCAACATCGACACCGACATCCGCCTGGCCATGACCGGCGCCATGCGGCAGCTGATGTTCCAGAAGCCGGGCGAGTTCGACCCGCGCGCATTCCTCAAGGCCGCCACGGCGGCGGCGCGCGATGTCTGCAAGGCGCGCTTCGAGGCCTTCGGCTGCGCGGGCCAGGCCTCGAAGATCAAGGTGCTTTCCCTGACGGCGATGGCGCGGCGCTACGCGCTGCAGGACGCATCGCTGCGCCAAGCCGCGTGACGCCACCACGGAGCCATCGCATGCGCCAGCCCACCATCATCGCGCCCAGCATCCTCTCGGCCAACTTTGCCCGCCTGGGCGATGACGTGGCGCGGGTCGTGTCGGCCGGCGCGGACTGGGTCCACTTCGACGTGATGGATAACCACTACGTGCCCAACCTCACCGTCGGCCCGATGGTGTGCGAAGCGCTGCGCCCGTTCGCTGGGCAGGCGATGATGGACGTGCACCTGATGGTCGAACATGTCGACGCGCTGGTGACGCCGTTCGCAAAGGCCGGTGCCGGCCTGATCAGCTTCCATCCGGAAGCCAGCCGGCACGTCGATCGCACCTTGGCGCTGATTCGGGAGCATGGCTGCCAAACTGGGCTGGTGTTTAACCCTGCGACACCGCTGCACTGGCTGGACCATGTGCTGGACAAGCTCGACCTGGTGATGCTGATGTCGGTGAACCCGGGCTTCGGCGGCCAGAGCTTCATCGCCTCGACGCTGCCCAAACTGCGCGAGGCACGTTCGCGCATCGACACCTACGTCCGCAAGACCGGTCGCCCGATCCGGCTCGAGGTGGACGGCGGCGTCAAGACGGACAACATCGCCGCTATCGCGGCGGCGGGGGCCGACACTTTCGTCGCCGGCTCGGCTGTGTTCGGCAGCCCGGACTGGGGCACCACGATCGCCGCGCTGCGCGCGGCGGCCGATTCGGCCGCCGGTTGAGCGTGCTGTGGGCGCCAATCCGGGGTCAGTGTAGTCTTCGAACATGAATGGACTCGACGCCATTTTCAAGCTCTCGCGGGCGAGCCGGGCCCACGCGCCGATTCACTTTCGCGGTGACACACTTCAAGAGTGTGGCCAGGGTGGCGTCCGTCGTCCGCAGGAGTGCACCGCGCACGGAACCCCCAGGGACACACCACATTGACGACCGCCCCATGAACCGTCGTGACGCGATCAAGCAGTTCAGCGCAGTCGGCGCCGCATTGGCCTTCCCGGCATTCGCCCAGACCAAGCTCACCGGCATGGCCCTGCGCGTGCCGACCTCGGACGTGCCGGTGGTGGACTTGACGGTCGAACTCGCCCGGGGGACGAGCTACGAGCAAATCTGCGCGGCGATGAGGGCCGCCAGCCAGGGCGCCATGAAAGGCGTGCTCGCGTACACGCAGGACAAGGTGGTCTCCACCGACTTCCGCGGCGAGGCCTGCACCTCGGTGTTCGACGCCAAGGCCGGCATCATGCTCGACCCCACCTTCGTCAAGGTGGTGGCCTGGTACGACAACGAATGGGGCTACTCGAGCAAGGTGCTCGAGATGGTGCGCGTGATGGGAGCGGCGCGGTGAAGGTGCTGCGCTTTGCCGACCTCATCGCACAGGGCGCCGTCGAGGGCCGGCGCGTCTTCATCCGCGCCGGCCTCAACGTGCCGCAGGACGACGCGGGCAACATCACCGAAGACACGCGCATCCGCGCCTCGGTGCCATGCATCCGCATGGCGCTCGATGCCGGCGCGGCGGTGATGGTGACCTCGCACCTCGGCCGCCCGGTCGAAGGCAAGTTCAAGCCGGAGGATTCGCTCGCGCCCGTGGCCGCGCGCCTTGCCGAGTTGCTGGGCCGCGAGGTGCGCCTGGCGGGCGACTGGCTCGACGGCGTGAAGGTCGCACCGGGCGAGCTGGTGATGCTCGAGAACGTGCGCCTGAACAAGGGCGAGAAGAAGAACAGCGAAGCGCTCGCCCGCAAGATGGCGGCGTTGTGCGACATCTTCGTGCACGACGCCTTCGGCACCGCGCACCGCGCCGAAGTCTCCACCTACGGCATCGCGCAGTTTGCGCCGCTGGTCTGTGCCGGCCCCCTGCTCGCGGCGGAGATCGACGCGATCGGCAAGGCGCTGGCCGCCCCGAAGCGCCCGCTGGTCGCCATCGTCGCCGGCAGCAAGGTCAGCACCAAGCTCACGATCCTGCAAAGCCTGGTCAGGAACGTCGACGGCCTGATCGTCGGCGGCGGCATCGCCAACACCTTCATGAAGGCTGCAGGGATGAAGATCGGCAAGAGCCTGGCCGAAGCCGACCTCGTCGGCGAAGCGCAGGCCGTGATCGACGCGATGAGGGCGCGCGGCGCCGAGGTGCCGATCCCGGTCGACGTCGTCTGCGCCAAGGCGTTCAAGGCCGACGCGAGGGCCACCGTGAAGGACGTGGATGACGACCTGATCCTCGCATCGGCCCGAAGACCGCGGCACTGCTGGCCGACAAGCTCGCGGCCGCCGGCACCATCGTCTGGAACGGCCCGGTCGGTGTGTTCGACTTCGACGCGTTCGCCAAGGGCACAGAGAGCATCCCGGACGCCATCGCGGCCAGCGATGGGTTCTCGATCGCCCGCGGCGGCGACACCCTGGCCGCGATCGCCAAATACGGCATCGAGGCTGACATGGGCTACATCTCGACCGGCGGCGGCGCCTTCCTCGAGGTGCTCGAGGGCAAGACGCTGCCGGCCTTCGAAATCCTCGCGCGGCGTGCGCACGAACGAATCGCAGCATGAGCCCGCCCGGCCGCCCGAAGGGCTCATACCGCAGCGCGCAGCGCGAAGGTACTCCAGCGAGCCTGCAAGCGCTGCTCTGGGACTCCACGGCGCTGCGCAACTACCAATGATCACTTGTCACGGAGAGCTACGGCGATGACCATTCGAATTGCCATTAACGGCTACGGCCGAATTGGTCGCAATGTGCTGCGCGCCCACTACGAGGGTGTCAGGCAGCGCGACGTCCGGATCGTGGCGATCAACGACATGGGCAAACCCGAGACGAACGCGCACCTGACGCGCTACGACACGGTCCATGGGAGATTCTCCGGCTCCGTGGCGGTGGATGGCGGCGACATCGTCGTCAACGGCGAGCGCATCCGCGCGCTTTCCAACCTCAATCCGGCGTTGATGCCGTGGCGCGAGCTGGAGGTGGACGTTGTGCTGGAGTGCACCGGTTTCTTTACCACGAAGGAAAAGGCCTCGGCACACCTTGGCGCCGGCGCGCGCAAAGTCATCATTTCCGCACCCGGCGGCAACGACGTGGACGCCACGGTCGTCTATGGCGTTAACCATCACGTGCTCAAGGCCGGCGATACCGTGATCAGCAATGCCGGTTGCACGACAAACTGCCTGGCGCCCCTGGTCAAGCCGCTGCACGAAAAGATCGGCGTTGCTTCGGGCTTACTGACGGCCATCCACGCGTTCACCAACGATCAGAGGCTGACCGACGTGTTCCACAGGGACCTGCGGCGGGCGCGGGCAGCCGGGCACAACTTGATCCCGACCACAACCAGTGCTGCCGCCGCGCTCGGCCTCGTGTTGCCGGAGCTGAACGGCAAGATCGATGGGTTCGCGATCCGCGTGCCGACGATCAACGTCTCCGTTGTCGACCTCACTTTCACGGCGCAGCGGGCCACGACCGTGATGGAGATCAATGGTCTTCTGAAGGATGCTGCCGAAGGCGAGCTGGCTGGAATCCTCGGCTACAACGACGAACCCTTGGTCAGCGTCGATTTCAACCATGACGCGCGCTCGAGCATCTTCGATGCGACGCAGACGCGCGTCTCATCAGACGGTCGTCTGGTCAAAGTGCTGGCTTGGTACGACAACGAATGGGGATTTTCCAACCGCATGCTCGACACCGCGGTCGCGTTGATGAGGGCGCCGGCATGAACGTCCGCATCTTGCGCGTTGTGACGGAACACCGGCCATGACCCAGCTGGAAGCCCTGCTGTGGGACGTCGACGGCACCCTCGCCGAGACCGAGCGCGACGGACATCGGGTCGCGTTCAACATCGCCTTCGAGGCCTTCGGCCTGCCCTGGCGCTGGGACGATGCCCGCTATGGGCAACTCTTGCAGGTGACCGGTGGGCGAGAGCGCCTGATGCACGACATGGACAGCCGGCCCGACGCCCCGCCCTTGGCCGGCGAGCGCGACGCGCTGGCGCGCGCCCTGCACGCGAAGAAGAACAGCCTGTATTCCGAACTGGTCGCCGGTGCCGGCATCCCGCTGCGTGGGGGTGTGCTCGAGTTGATGCGCGAGTGCCGCGAGTGCGGCGTGCGCATGGCCATCGCCACGACGACGAGCCGCTCCAACCTCGAAGCCCTGCTGCGCAAGCACATGGGCAACGGCTGGGCCGGCTGGTTCGGTGCCGTCGTCTGCGGCGAGGACGTGCAGCGCAAGAAGCCCGATCCCGAGGTCTTCGTCAAGGCCATGCAGGCGCTGGGCGTCGGCCCGCTCCAGGCCGTCGCCATCGAAGACTCGCCCGGCGGCGTTGCGGCGGCGCGCGCCGCCGATTGCCCGGTGGTAGTGACGCGCAGCGTCTACTTCGCCGAGGCCCCGATCGAGGGCGCCATTGCCGTCGGCCCCGGCCTGCACACCCGCGAGGGCTGGCGACCGGCACTCGACGCGCGGGCTCCTGCGCATGGGCAGTCGCAGGCGCAACGTGTCCGCCTTGCCGACATCGCCGACTGGTTCGCCCAACGCGACACGATCGGCGACTACCCGTAGCGCACTCACCGCAGCGCATTTCCGCTCGACCGACCGACCTCCTCAACCTTCAACGACTTCCCCGGAGAACCCCCATGGCCCTCGTCTCACTGCGCCAAGTGCTCGACCATGCCGCCGAATACGGCTACGGCGTGCCCGCGTTCAACGTCAACAACCTCGAACAGGTCCACGCCATCATGGAGGCGGCGCAGGAAACCCAGTCGCCGGTGATCCTGCAAGCCTCGGCCGGCGCGCGCAAGTACGCCGGCGAACCCTACCTGCGCCACCTGGTGCTGGCGGCCGTGGAGATGCACCCCGGCATCCCGATCGTGCTGCACCAGGACCATGGCGCCTCGCCGGCGGTGTGCCAGCAGTCGATCCGCTCGGGCTTCACCAGCGTGATGATGGACGGCTCCTTGCTCGAAGACGCGAAGACGCCCGCGAGCTACGACTACAACGTCGAGGTCACGCGCAAGGTGTGCGAGTTCTCGCATGCGATCGGCGTTTCGGTGGAAGGTGAACTGGGCTGCCTGGGCTCGCTCGAAACCGGCGAGGCCGGCGAGGAGGACGGCGTGGGAGCCGCGGGCAAGCTGACGCACGACATGCTGCTCACCGACCCCGACGAGGCCAAGGACTTCGTCGCCCGAACGGGTGTGGATGCGCTGGCCATTGCCATCGGCACCAGCCATGGCGCCTACAAGTTCACCCGCCAGCCCACCGGCGACATCCTGGCCATCGAGCGCATCGCGCAGATCCACGCCGCGGTGCCCAACACGCACCTGGTGATGCACGGCTCGTCCAGCGTGCCGCAGGAGTGGCTGGCGATCATCCGAAAGTACGGCGGCGACATCAAGGAAACCTACGGCGTGCCGGTCGAAGAGATCCAGCGCGGCATCAAGAGCGGCGTGCGCAAGATCAACATCGACACCGACATCCGGCTGGCGATGACCGCGGCGATGCGCCAGGTGTTCGCGGAGCAGCCGAGCGAGTTCGACCCGCGCAAGGCCTTGCAGGCGGCGAAGAAAGCCGCGCGCGGCGTGGTCAGGGCGCGCTTCGAGGCCTTCGGCTGCGCCGGGCAGGGGGCGCGCATCAAGCCGCTGCCGCTCGAAGCCACTTCGGCCCGATACGCCTGAAGTCGTGCCCGCCTCAGCATGCGCCGCAACCGCAACGCCAAGATCGTCGCCACGCTCGGCCCGGCCAGTTCCGATCCGGACACGATCCGGCGGCTGTTCGCCGCCGGTGTCGACGTCTTTCGCCTGAACTTCAGCCACGGCGACGCAGCGGCGCATCGGGCCCGCTTCGCGATCCTGCGCGAACTCGAGCGCGAAGCCGACCGTCCGATCGGCATCCTGGCCGACCTGCAGGGTCCGAAGCTGCGCGTGGGCACGTTCGCCGCGGGCTCGGTCATGTTGGCCGAATCGCAGCCGTTCCGCCTCGATCTCGACGCGGCGCCTGGTGACGCGCGACGCGTCGGCCTGCCCCATCCGGAGATCTTCGCGGCCCTGGCGCCGGGTGCCGGGCTGCTGCTCGACGACGGCCGCTTGCGCCTGATCGTCGAACGCTGCGGTGCGGACTTCGCTGATACGCGCGTGGTGGCCGGCGGCAAGCTGTCCGATCGCAAGGGCGTCAATGTGCCGGGCGTCCTGCTGCCCATCAGCGCACTGACCGCGAAGGACCGGCGCGATCTGGACCTGGCGCTGGACCTCGGTGCGGACTGGATTGCCCTGTCGTTCGTGCAGCGGCCCGAAGACGTGGCCGAGGCGCGGACACTGATCGGCAAACGCGCGGCCATCGTTGCGAAGCTCGAGAAGCCTTCGGCCGTCGAGCAACTGGAGGCCATCGCCGAGTGCGCGGATGCCGTGATGGTGGCGCGCGGCGACCTGGGCGTGGAGTTGCCGGCCGAGCGCGTGCCCGGGATACAGAAGCGCATCGTCCGCACCTGCCGCGGGCTCGGACGGCCGGTGATCGTAGCCACGCAGATGCTCGAGTCGATGGTGACGAGCCCGGTGCCCACGCGCGCCGAAGCCTCCGACGTGGCCACGGCCATCTACGATGGCGCCGATGCGGTGATGCTTTCCGCCGAGTCCGCTGCGGGCCGCTATCCGGTCGAGGCGGTGGACATGATGAGCCGCCTGATCACCGAGGTGGAAGCCGACCCGCAGTACCAGCAGTTGATGAACGTGTCGCGCCCGAGCGCGCCCGCCGGCGTGGGCACCGCCGACGCGGTGTGCTGTGCCGTGCGCCATGCCGTCGCGCTGCTGCATGCGAGCGCCATCGTCTGCTACACGAGCTCGGGCCACACCAGTCTGCGCGTCGCCCGCGAGCGCCCCGAGGCGCCGGTTCTGAGCCTGACGCCGCATCTGGACGTCGCGCGCCGTGTGGCGCTCGCCTGGGGCATCCATTCAGTGCACATCGAGGACGTGGCCGATGCCGATCAGATGACCGCGAAAGCCTGCGCCGTCGCCCGGCAGGAAGGTTTTGCCCAGGCTGGGCAGACCATCGTCGCCATCGCCGGGGTGCCGTTCGGCACACCCGGCACGACGAATCTCATGCGCATCGCGACGGTGTGAATCCTGCCGCGTCTCAACCGAACACGACTCAATCAATCCGATGGACCCTATCCTACTGGCACGTGCTCAGTTCGCGGCCAACATCACCTTCCACATCCTCTTCCCGTCCATCACCATCGCGCTGGGCTGGCTGCTGATGTTCTTCCGCTGGCGCTGGCGCCGTACCCAGGACGGCGCATGGCTCGCGGCCTACCGCTTCTGGACCAAGGTGTTCGCGTTGACCTTCGCGTTGGGCGTGGTCAGCGGCGTGACGATGAGCTTCCAGTTCGGCACCAACTGGCCCGGTTTCATGGAGCGCGCGGGCAACGTGGCCGGCCCCCTGCTCGGCTACGAGGTGCTCACTGCCTTTTTTCTGGAGGCCGGCTTCCTCGGCATCATGCTCTTCGGTCACGGGCGGGTCAGCGAGCGGGTGCATGCCTTCGCGACCTTCTTCGTCGCCTTCGGCACCACCATGAGCGCGTTCTGGATCCTGGTGCTCAACTCTTGGATGCAGACACCCACCGGGCACGAAGTGGTGGACGGCGTGTTCCACGTCAAGAGCTGGGCCGAGGTGCTCCTCAACCCTTCGTTCCCCTACCGCTTCACGCATGTGCTGCTGGCTTCGGGGTTGACCTGCGCGTTCGTGATGGCAGGCGTGAGCGCCTGGCAGGTGCTGCGCGGCTCGGCCCCGCAGATGGCTCCCCGCGTGCTGCGCGTCGGCATCACCTGCGCGGCACTGCTGATCCCGGTCCAGATCTTCGTCGGCGATCTGCATGGATTGAACACCCTCGAGCACCAGCCGCAGAAGGTCGCGGCGATGGAAGGCGTGTGGCAGACCCAGCGCGGCGCGCCGCTGCTGCTGTTTGCCTGGCCCGACGAGGAAACGCGCAGCAACCGCTACGAGATCGGCATCCCCAAAGGGGCCAGCCTCATCCTCACGCACGAGTGGGACGGCAAGATCAAGGGCCTCGACGAGTTCCGTGATCGGCACCCGCCGGTGGCGCCGGTGTTCTGGGCGTTTCGCGTCATGGTCGGGGTCGGCACGCTGATGCTGCTCGTGAGCTGGGCGGCCTGGTGGATGGGCCGTCGCGCCGGCTGGCGGGCGGCGGCCTGGAACCGCCCGCTGCTCTGGGTCCTCGTGGGCATGACCTTCTCGGGCTGGGTGGCCACGGTCGCGGGCTGGTACGTCACCGAAATCGGCCGCCAGCCTTTCATCGTGTACGGCCTGCTGCGCGTGGCCGACGTCGCCTCGAACGTACCCGGCTCGATGATCGCGTTCACGCTCGCGATCTACGTGACGCTGTACCTGGCCTTGCTCGTCGCCTACGTGGTCGTTCTGAAGCACATGGCCGAAAAGCCCGAGGACGCGTCGCCGGCCATCCCCGCCCCGCGCGGGGCGCCGGCCGCTGCCGCCATGTTCCCGCTACCCGGAAGCGAGCAGCGATGAGCTTCGATCAAGCCCTTCCGTTGATCTTCGTCGCCCTGCTGGGCCTGTCGATGCTCGTGTACGTGCTCAGCGACGGTTACGACCTCGGCGTGGGCATGCTGCTGCCGCGCGCGACCGATGCCGAGAAGGACACGATGGTGGCCTCGATCGGGCCGTTCTGGGATGCCAACGAAACCTGGATCGTGCTGGGTGTGGGCATCCTGCTGATCGCCTTCCCGAGAGCGCATGGCCTCGTCCTGACCGAGCTCTACCTGCCGGTGACCCTCATGCTGGTCGGACTGGTGTTGCGCGGCGTGGCCTTCGACTTCCGCGTCAAGGCGCACGACAGCCACAAGGCAGCGTGGAACCGGCTCTTCTTCGGCGGCTCGCTGCTCGCGTCGATGGCGCAGGGCTGGATGCTCGGGCGTTACGTCAGCGGCTTCGGCGAAGGCTGGAACTACCCGCTGTTCGCGGCCGCCATCGCGCTCGCGCTGCCGGCCGCCTACGTGCTGCTCGGCGCCACCTGGCTCGTCATGAAGACCGAGGGCGAGTTGCAGGACAAGGCCATCGGCTGGGCGCGTCAGGCCTGGTGGTCGGTGGTGCTGGGCATGGTGCTGATCTCGATGGCCACGCCGTGGATCAGCGCCACGGTACGCCAGCGCTGGTTCGAGTTGCCGCAGATCATCGCGCTGCTGGTCATTCCCGCCACCACCGCGGTCGCGCTGCTGGTGTTGCGCTGCGTGCTGCCCACGCGCCTGGTGCGCGGCGAGCTGTGCTGGCTGCCGTTCGTGCTGGTGTTGGCCGTGTTCGTGCTCGGTTTCGTCGGACTCGCCTACAGCATCTATCCTTACGTGGTCATCGACAAGCTGACCATGTGGCAGGCGGCCAGCAGCCCGGCCACGTTGAAGGTGACGCTCGTCGGTGTATGCATCTCGGTGCCGGCGATCGCCGCCTACACCGCCTATTCGTACCGGGTGTTCGGCGGCAAGGCCACGGAGTTGCACTATGGATAACCGACGCCGCCGGGCGCTGGTGGCCGGCAACTGGAAGATGAACGGCAGCCTGGCCGGCGTGCAGGCGCTGGCGGCGGCGATCGCCGACGGTGCCGTGGCGCGCCTGGACCGCGTGCAACTGGTGTTGTTCCCGCCCTTCCTGTACCTGGCCGAGGCGCAGCGCCACCTGGGTGGCAGCGGCATGGTCTGGGGCGCGCAGAACGTCTCGGAGCATGAAGGCGGGGCCTACACCGGCGAAGTGTCGGCCAAGATGCTGCGGGAGTTCGGCTGCGCCTGTGTGCTCATCGGCCACTCCGAGCGGCGCGCGCTGTTCGGCGAGAGCGATACCGTCGTGGCGCGCAAGTTCCTCGCCGCCCGACAGGCCGGCATGACGCCGGTGCTGTGCGTCGGCGAGTCGCTGCAGGAGCGTGAGCAAGGGGAAACCGAGGCCGTGGTGGCGCGGCAGTTGCGAGCCGTGCTGGATCTGGCCGGGGTGCGGGGTTTCGAGAATGCCGTCGTCGCCTACGAGCCCGTCTGGGCCATTGGCACCGGCAAGACGGCCACGCCGGATCAGGCCCAGGAGATTCACGCCTTCATCCGCGGCCGGATCGCCGAGGCCGACCCGGTCGTGGCGGCGTCGCTGCGGATCCTCTACGGCGGCAGCGTCAAGGCCGCCAACGCGGCGGAGTTGCTTGCGATGCCCGACATCGACGGTGGCCTGGTGGGCGGGGCCTCACTGGACGCCGGCGAATTTCTCGCCATCGCGGCGACAGCCCAGAAACTTACGAAGGGGACAGAGCAATGACACAAGACGATATCAAGGCGCTCGTCGCGCAAGCGGTATTGCCGTATGTGGCCCCCGGCAGCATCATCGGCGTGGGCACCGGTTCGACCGTGAATCACTTCATCGACGCGCTGGCCACGATGCGGGACGGCATCGCGGGCGCGGTGTCGAGCAGCCACGCGAGCACGGCGCGCCTGCGCAAGCACGGAATCCGGGTGCTCGAGACCAAAGAGGTCGACGCACTGCCGCTGTACGTGGACGGCGCCGACGAGATCGACCCGCGCGGCCACATGATCAAAGGCGGCGGAGCGGCGCTAACGCGCGAGAAGATCGTCGCGGACCTGGCGCATCGCTTCCTGTGCATCGCCGACGCCTCCAAGCGCGTCGACGTGCTGGGGCGTTTTCCGCTGCCGGTCGAGGTGATCGGCATGGCCGCAGCTCGACTCACGCGGCGCTTCGAGGAGATCGGCGGCCGTGCCGTATTGCGCGAGGGCGTGATGACCGACAACGGCCACCCCATCCTCGACGTCCATGGCCTGTCCATCACCGATCCGGCAATGCTGGAGACCGAGATCAACCAATGGCCCGGCGTCGTCACCGTGGGGCTGTTCGCGCGCCACAGGGCCCACCTGTGCCTACTCGGCACCGCCGAGGGTATCCGCACGTTGCGGTTCTGACTTGGACGACGCCCGTTCGTGGCGACGTGCTCTACGGAATCTCTCGTGCGGACTCGATTCGGCGCCAGCGCCGCATCAGGCGCCGACGCCGCGCTGCGCAGCAGCGCGTGCTCAAGCTGCTGCTCGCGCAGGGCGGCTCAACCACACGCTTGTGCGAGACTATTGGCGCCGCGCCGGCACCCGTTCGAGCAGTCGCTACGCACCGAGGTGCCAGAGATCACTCACGCGCCACCGGCAATCGTTCACGATCAGAATGAATCGCCGTCCATGAACGGTTGAAACGGGCGTCCGCGATGGGCTGAAATGCACAAGTGAGCGTACCCGGCGCGCAGTCACCGCGCCAGCGGCAGCTCCATGGAAAACTCCGCGCCACCCTCGGGGTGGTTGCGGGCGCTCAAGTTGCCGCCGTGCTGCTCCACAATGCCATAGCTGATGGACAGCCCCAGGCCGGTGCCTTTGCCCACCGGCTTGGTGGTGAAGAACGGGTCGAAAATGTGTAACAGGTGTTCCGGGAGGATGCCCGGGCCATTGTCGCGCAGACGAAGGAGCACCCTGGTGTCACTCTGTTCGGTTTCGATCCACAGCACAGGGTGTCCGGACCCCGATCCGGTCGATGCATCCAGCGCGTTCTGCAGCAAATTCATCAGGACCTGCTGCAGCTGCCCTGCACTGCCCATAACGATGCACGGCGGGCCGGGTTGCCAATTCGCTTCGAAGCTGGGGGCTACGCCCTTGCGCACCCAATGGATGGCGCGCTCAATCACCTCATTGAGGTCCACCGGCACACGCGCTTCGGGATCCATGGCAGAAAAACGCTTGAGGCCATTGACGATGTCGGCGGTGCGCTGTGCGCCTTCCAGCGTGCCTTCAATGAGCGACGGCAGGTCGGCCAGTATATGTTCGATGCGCAGTTTGCCGCGCATTTCCATCAATTGCTCGGAGGGGGCGCCGGCGTGAAGTGCAGCCAGGTAACGGCGCAGGCGGTCACTGTAGCGGCTCAGGGCGTGCACGTTGCCCAGCACGAAGCTGATCGGGTTGTTCAACTCGTGCGCTACGCCAGCGACCAGGCGGCCAAGCGACGCCATTTTTTCGGAGTGCAGCAGTTGCTGTTGGGTGCGCTTGAGCGCTTCGTGCGCAGAGCGCAATTCATGGTACGCCCGTTTCAGCTCCGCCGTAGGTCGGCCCACAAAGACCGTCCCCTGGCGCCGACCGGTGTCGGCCACACGAGGAGTGCAGTTCATATCCACCGGCACGCTCTGATGCTGTGTGTCCAGAAGCTTCAATTCCAGACCTTCCCCGCGGCGTGGCGGGTTGGCGTTGGCTAGCACCGCGCGGGCGTGATCCGCACTTTCCGCATCAGCCAGCAAATCATAGAAAGAGGTGCCACGCAATTCCGCGGCGCTGCGGCCTACCAGATCGCACAGGGCAGCGTTGGTTTCCTCGATAACGCCACGTTCGTTACACACCAGCAGAACGTCCGACATCGCGGACAGCACGCTGAAGATGAACTGCTGCGACTGGTCCAGCTCGGTGTTTTTTTTCTCCAGCTCGATTTCGTCCTCGATGAGCTGGGAGTACACCTCGTCCATCTTCTGAATGACATCGACCCAGGCCGACTCGTCCACGCCCTCCATCGGACCGTGCGGCATCAGACCTTTCACGCCAGGCATCCGGATCGGTGAAGCTTCGCGCGACAGTCGGTGGACCATGAAATATGGGGGCCTCGCAGAAAGGCTCGGATCTCAGTCAAGTTCTCAATACAGAGGCGAACGCTCTACCTTTCATTCAAATGATACTAGCGATCACTCACAAGCGCCACTGCGCGAGGGAGCTTTGCGCTAGGGCGCTGCGACGCGTAGCCATATTCCGCGTCGGCAAAGCGCAGATGAGGCCTGCCCCTGCGTAGCCTGCGCATGCTGCTGCAAGGCCTGGGCACGCTGGCCTACAACACCACCCGCATGAGCGCGAACCCCCAAAGCCAGGATCGCCACGCGACTCACGCCGCTGCAAACAAGGTCTTCAAGCAAGCTCGAGGCCAGTCCCGCCTGTCCTCCGTATAAACACCTGCCCCTTGCCCAGGATAAACCCCGCAGGATCAGCGAGTTGCGCTCGCTGATCCGTCAGAGTTCAGCTTAGCCGGACAGTCGCGAATCAAACTCAGGTATTCATCGTGCTGGCTCAACGAGGGAAAACGGATAAAACGCTTCCACCAAACGGTCCGGGCTGAAAGATACGTTTCCATTGCGCGCGCGGCACTTTCCGGGTGCCACGGCTCTCATCGAAATTTCATCAATGAAAACAACGGCTTAAAAGACTCATTTGGGGTTTTCCCTCGGCATGCCTCCTGCTGGCCCGCGAATTGCGAAGAGATATTGCCGCCTCACGACGAGCAGGTCTTCACCGCCGACAGACGCATTGACACGGCAGTGGTTACCGAACATGAAAAGCAACCGGAGACATTTCACGATGGAAACCTTTTACGAGGTGATGCGCCGCCAAGGCATTTCCCGCCGCAGCTTTCTGAAATACTGCTCATTGACCGCCACTTCGCTGGGGTTGGGTCCGGCCTTTGTGCCACAGATCGCACATGCCATGGAAACCAAGCCGCGCACGCCGGTGCTGTGGCTGCACGGCCTGGAGTGCACCTGCTGCTCGGAGTCCTTCATACGCTCAGCGCATCCGCTGGCCAAAGATGTGGTGCTGTCGATGATCTCACTCGATTATGACGACACGTTGATGGCTGCTGCAGGACACCAGGCCGAAGCGATCCTGGAAGAGATCATGGTCAAGTACAAGGGTAACTACATCCTGGCGGTGGAAGGCAACCCGCCCCTCAACCAGGATGGCATGAGCTGCATCATCGGTGGCAGGCCTTTCATCGAGCAGCTCAAGCATGTTGCCAAGGATGCCAAGGCAATTATCTCCTGGGGCTCATGCGCATCGTGGGGCTGCGTGCAGGCCGCCAAACCCAACCCGACGCAGGCCACGCCGGTGCACAAAGTGATCTTCGACAAGCCCATCATCAAGGTGCCCGGCTGCCCACCCATTGCTGAGGTGATGACCGGCGTGATCACCTACATGCTGACCTTCGACCGCATCCCGGAGCTGGATCGTCAGGGCCGCCCGAAGATGTTCTACAGCCAGCGCATCCACGACAAGTGCTACCGCCGGTCCCACTTCGACGCCGGCCAGTTCGTCGAAGCCTTCGACGACGAATCGGCGCGCAAGGGCTACTGCCTCTACAAGGTCGGCTGCAAGGGTCCAACCACCTACAACGCCTGCTCCACGACACGCTGGAACGAAGGAACCAGCTTCCCGATTCAGGCCGGTCACGGCTGCATCGGATGCTCGGAAGACGGCTTCTGGGACAAGGGTTCCTTCTACGACCGCCTGACCAACATTCAACAGTTCGGCGTCGAAGCCAACGCCGACACGGTTGGCGGCGCTGCAGCCGTTGTGGTGGGTGCGGCTGCCGCAGCCCATGCTGCTGTTTCCGCCATCAAGCGGGCGACGCAGAAAACCGAAGCTCCAACGAGCGAGCCGGCCCAGGCTGACCATTGAGGCATTGGACAGAAACAAAGGAATAACCCATGGGTGCTTACGAAACTCAAGGCTTCAAGCTGGACAACACGGGCCGCCGCGTGGTGGTCGACCCGGTCACCCGCATCGAAGGGCACATGCGCTGCGAGGTCAACCTCGACAGCAACAACGTTATCCGCAATGCGGTCTCCACCGGCACCATGTGGCGTGGCCTGGAGGTCATCCTCAAGGGGCGCGATCCGCGTGACGCCTGGGCGTTCGTGGAGCGCATCTGCGGTGTCTGCACCGGCTGCCACGCGCTGACGTCGGTGCGCGCGGTGGAAGATGCGCTCGGTATCGTGATTCCGAAGAACGCCTACCTGATCCGCGAGATCATGGCCAAGACGCTGCAGGTGCACGACCACGCCGTGCACTTCTACCATCTGCACGCGCTCGACTGGGTGGATGTGGTGTCGGCACTCAAGGCCGATCCGAAGAAGACTTCCGAACTGCAGCAACTGGTCTCGCCGAGCCACCCACTGTCTTCGCCCGGCTATTTTCGCGACATCCAGAACCGGCTGAAGAAATTTGTCGAGTCCGGTCAGCTCGGGCCGTTCATGAATGGGTACTGGGGCAGCAAGGCCTACGTGCTGCCGCCCGAGGCGAACCTGATGGCGGTGACGCACTACCTTGAAGCGCTGGACCTACAGAAGGAATGGGTCAAGGTCCATACCATCTTCGGCGGCAAGAACCCCCACCCGAACTATCTGGTGGGCGGCATGCCCTGTGCGATCAACCTGGACAAGGACGGGGCTGCCGGCGCGCCGGTCAACATGGAGCGCCTGAACTTTGTCGAAGCGCGCATCAAGGAAATGATCGAGTTCAACGACAACGTCTATGTGCCCGACGTGCTGGCCATTGGCACCCTCTACAAGCAGGCAGGATGGCTCTACGGCGGGGGGCTGGCTGCCACCAACGTGATGGACTACGGAACCTACGAAAAAATCATGGGTGACCGCAGCACGCAGAAGCTGCCCGGCGGCGTGATTCTGAACGGCAACTGGGACAAGATTCACCCGATCGACCCGCGCGACCCGGAGCAAGTGCAGGAGTTCGTGCCGCACAGCTGGTACAAGTATGCGGATGAATCCAAGGGTCTGCACCCGTGGGACGGGGTGACCGAGCCCAACTACGTGCTGGGCGACAAGACCAAGGGAACACGCACCAACATCCAGGAGCTTGACGAGAGTGCCAAGTATTCCTGGATAAAGTCGCCGCGCTGGCGCGGGCATTCTGTGGAAGTGGGGCCGCTGTCGCGCTATATCCTGGGCTATGCGCACGCCACGAAGGGCAACAAGTTTTCCCAGCGTGTCAAGAAGCAGGTGGACCGGTCGGCCATGATGATCAACACAGGGATACCCAAGGCTCTTGGCATTCCCCAAACGAACTACAGCGTCAAGCAGTTGCTGCCTACGACGATTGGCCGTACGCTGGCACGGGCCCTGGAGTCGCAGTACTGCGCCGAAATGATGTATGACGACTTCAAGGAGATGGTTGCCAACATCAAGGCGGGCGACACGGCCACCGCCAATGTCGATAAATGGGACCCTTCGACCTGGCCCACGGAGGCCAAAGGCGTGGGCACGGTGGCGGCGCCGCGTGGTGCGCTGGGACACTGGATACGCATCAAGAACGGCCGCATTGAGAACTACCAATGCGTCGTGCCCACCACCTGGAATGGGAGTCCGCGCGACACGAAGGGGCAGATCGGGGCGTTCGAGGCGAGCTTGATGAACACGCCCATGGTCAATCCCGAGCAGCCGGTGGAGATCCTGCGCACGCTGCACTCCTTCGATCCCTGTCTGGCCTGTTCGACCCATGTAATGAGTCCCGATGGGCACGAACTGACGAGCGTCAAGGTGCGTTGAAGAGCGCCCCGTCAGAAAAGTTGTTCCCGACCTTCCCTGTATTCAAAGTTCAAAGGAGATTCGCTATGTCGTACAAGAAAGTTCTATGGCCGCTGGCGGCCGCAGCCTTGTCGCTCACCGCCACTGCCGCCCGGGCGCACACCGGTCACGGTATCGAAGGGTTCGGTGCCGGTCTGGCCCACCCCTTCATGGGATGGGATCACCTCATGGCGATGGTGACTGTGGGCATCTGGTCCGCTGCCGTCTTGCCGCCCGGTCGGCGTCTTGCCGCACCGGCGTTGTTTGTCGCGATGCTGGTGGCGGGTGCGCTGGTGGCGCTGGCCGGTGCGGTGCTGCCCTTGGTCGAACTCGTTACCGCCATGAGTGTGGTGCTGCTGGGTGCCATGCTGCTGCTCGGACGCCGCATCCCGGTCGCCCCGGGCTTGACCCTGGTGGCGCTGGTCGCCGCTGCGCACGGCTATGCGCATGGTAGCGAGATGGCCCATGGTGATTCGTTTGCGCTCTACGCCACCGGCTTCATGCTCGGCTCGGCATTGCTGCATGGCGCCGGCCTCGCGGCTGGCTTTGCGTTGCAGCGCCTGCCGGCCTGGGTCGGGCAACTCGCCGCCGCCCTGGTGGGCAGCACTGGCCTGATGCTGCTGGCCACGCGCCTGTGAGGCGCGCGCCTCCCATTCCTCGAACGGAGAAGCACCATGGCTATTACACCTGCCAACGATTTCGACGCGTCGGCGGCTGGAAGCACGGACACCGATGCACGCGAGGTCGCCCGGGCGTCATCGATCAAATCGGTCTACGTGTACGAGGCGCCGGTGCGACTCTGGCATTGGATCAATGCGGCGGCGATCACCGTGCTGGCGATGACGGGCTATTTCATCGGCTCCCCGCTGCCCACCATGCCAGGCGAGGCCAGCGACCACTTCGTGATGGGCTACATCCGCTTCGCCCACTTCGCTGCGGGCTACATGCTGGCCATTGGCCTGCTCGGACGCCTCTACTGGGCGATCGTCGGCAACCACCATGCCCGCGAACTATTCTGGGTTCCGGTTTTCCAGCGCGCCTACTGGGTTGAGGTGTGGGGCATGCTCAAGTGGTATGCCTTCGTGAGCAAGCAGCCCGGCCAGTACGTGGGGCACAACCCAGTGGCACGATTTGCGATGTTTTCCATGTTTCTGCTGACTGCAGTTTTCATGAGCGTCACCGGGTTCGCGCTCTACGCCGAAGGTGCGCAGGCCGGCTCCTGGGCCGACCGGCTGTTCGGCTGGGTGATCCCGCTGTTCGGTCAATCGCAGGATGTGCACACATGGCACCACCTGGGCATGTGGTTGCTCATTGTCTTTGTCATCATCCATGTGTACGCTGCCATCCGCGAGGACATCATGGGCCGCTCCAGTGTGGTGAGCACCATGATCTCCGGTCACCGGACGTTCAAGGACTGAACATCATGGCCGCCCAGGACATTTCGCGCCGCTCAACGCCCGCCGGTGCGGTGATCGTGCCCGCGGGCGTGCCGGCCCGTGCGCCGTGGCATCCTGGGCGCTTTCTCAGCCGCAACTATCTCGCCCCACTCGGGCTGTCGCAATCTGATGCGGCACGCCTGCTGGGCGTATCGCGCCGCCGCCTGCACGAAATCGTGCAAGAGCAGCGCGGCATGACACCTGACACCGCGATTCGCTGCGCGCTGGTATTTGGCGCCGACACCGCCTTCTGGCTGGCCCTGCAGTCTGCCTGGGACAGCTTTCATGCCTGGAAGCTGCTGCGTCCAGGCATCAGCCGCACACGCGGCTTCCAGTAACCCCGTTATTGAAACGTCAATCCCATGCGCCCCATCTCGCCTGAAACCGCTTGTCACCCCAAGGGTGACAGCCCCGGCACGATTTGTGTTCTCGGCATTGGCAATGTGCTATGGGCCGATGAAGGTTTTGGCGTGCGCTGCGTTGAGGCACTGCAAACTCGCTACGAGTTTGCGCCGCAGGTGCAATTGATTGACGGGGGCACCCAAGGGCTGCACCTCATCCAGCACGTGCAGGCAGCGTCCCGTCTCCTGATTTTCGACGCCATCGACTACGGGCTCGCGCCTGGCACGCTGAAACTGGTGGAAAACGACGACGTGCCGCGTTTCATGGGCGCGAAGAAGATGAGCCTGCACCAGACCGGCTTCCAGGAGGTGCTGATGCTGGCGCTGCTGACCGAGCAGTACCCGAAGGAGGTGCTCCTGATCGGTTGTCAGCCCGAGGAACTGGAAGACTATGGCGGCAGTCTCCGCCCGAGTGTCAAGCTGTCGCTCGAGGATGCACTCGCGCACGGTGTGGATACCTTGCGGCGTTGGGGGGGCGAGCCCGTGCCGCGCAGGCGGGCGCTGAGCGAGCAGGAGGCCGTGACCTTCTCGCAACTGGGCCTGGCGCACTACGAGGGGCGGCGCCCGACGAAAGACGAGGCCTGCCGCGTCGGCGATGTGCGCTTCTTCCCCACCTCTACACCAGCCTGAGGAACCCAAAAACCATGTGCATCGGTGTTCCCATGAAGGTCATCGCGATCGACCCTGGCCATGCCCAGTGCGAGGGCCGCGGTGAGTCGCGCCGTGTGCGCACGGCGCTGGTCGGTGCGGTGACTCCCGGCGAATGGGTGCTGGTATTCATTGATAGCGCGCAGGAGCGTATCAGCCTGGAGCGCGCCCAGGAAATCAACGCCACACTCGATCTGCTCGAAGCTGCCGCGCAGGGGCACGTCGCCGAAGCCGAGGCCGCCTTTGCCTTGCCATCAAGCATGAGCCGCGAGCAACTGCTGTGCTTGTCAGGTGCCTCCGTTCATCAACCCCAGGAGACTTTTCCATGAACACTGAAGCCGCAGCCATCGACGCCTTGGTGAAGCTGCCCGTCCAGCCACCGAAGGCCACACCTGAAACGTCCCCCCTGATCGAACGCCTGGTGAGCGTTCATGGTGCCACCTGGGTGGACGAAAACACCATCGACGCCTGGGCGGCCGAGGGCGGTGATCGCGTGGTCCTGTTCGCTGGTGACCCGGTCCGTTTCCCTGAAGGCCTGGATGTGGCCGTAATACTGCCCGAGTTGCAACGCAGCTTTCCCGGTCGTTTCGTCGTTGCCGTGGTGCCACGCATGCATGAAGAGGCTGTTGCGCGGCGCTATGGCTCCCAGCGCTGGCCGACGCTGCTGTTCCTGCGCGACGGGCAGTACGTGACAACGATCAGCGGCATGCTGGACTGGGACGTGTACCTGGAGCGGGTGGCGCAAGCCCTCGCCATGCCCACCTCGCGCGCGCCCACCGTCGGCATCCCGGTCGTCAGCGCTACCGCAGCTGGTACGTCTTGCCATTGAAAAGAAAGTGACCATGAAAGACTTTCCCATTCCGGTCATCAGCGTCGGCATCGGCCCCGGCAGCCAGGTAGAGGAGGAAACGCTGGAATATATGTCCATGCCGCAAGGTATGGAAACCTTCCGGCCGCCGGTGCTTCCCGAGCCCGAGGAGGTGGCCTTGTGCCAACAAGCCCACCGAGCGTTGCGCGAGGCTCTGGTGGTGCTCGACGAGGTGCGCCGCGGCGGCACCAACCGCAGCATCGACCTGCGTGGCTTGCCACCTGCGGACCTGCGACTCGTCAATCAAGTGCTGGGCGAGGGTGAGGTGAGCGCGCTGGTGCAAAGCGAAGGCGATGCGCAGTATGAACTGCGCGTGCAGGAGTCGGTGTTTGCCGGCGTCTGGCGCGTGGTCAGCTCGGTAAACGGACAGGTCGTGTCCGACACCATCGAACTCGGTGCGGTGCCGCAGGTGCTGAAGGCGACGGCGCTCGAAGACGTGTGGCCCACCGTGCCGCGCTGGCAGGGCGCGCTACCGCCCGGCGTGCAGAACGCGCCCGCGTTGCTGGCCGAAATCGAAGACCAGTGGCGCCAGTGGCGGCCCGGCCAGCCCGCGCATGTTGTGAACCTGACCCTGCTACCCATGTCGACCGAAGACATCGGTTTCCTCGATCACCATCTCGGCACCGGGCGGGCGCTGATCCTCTCACGCGGCTATGGCAACTGCCGCATCACCAATACCTGCGCGCCCAACTGCTGGCGTGTTGTCTACTACAATTCGCAGGATGTGGTGATCCTCAACACGGTGGAGGTGACCGAGCTGCCCGAGGTGGTGCAGGCCGCACAGGAAGACCTGGACGATTCGCACGATCGACTGCGGGAAGTGCTCGAGTGGGTAGAGCAATCATGAACTCGTCGAGCCCGCCCCGCTTTGAAGGTAGCTACCTCGGCAACAGCGCCCGTCTGCCGGCCGCCGCACGACTGGAATGCAAGATCTGCTGGTGGATCTATGACCCGGCGCTGGGCGACCCGGTCTGGCAGGTGCCGCCCGGCACGTCGTTCTGCGATTTGCCTGCGCACTGGCGGTGCCCGCAGTGTGATGGTGATGCCGAGCAGTTCATGGTGCTGGTGGACACGGCCTGACGCTGACCGACCATGAACACAGCTGCCTCATTCGCGGACACGATGGCGCCAACGGTTCCCATGGCGCCGCCGATTACGTTGGCCCCACCGGCCGTGTTGGCCGACCGCACGAATGCGCTTGTGGCGCTCTTTCGAACCATCGCGCACACTCGCATGGCGGGCGTGCCGATACTGCATCCAACCTTGCAGGTAGAAGCGGTGGGGTTCCAGACGCAGGCAGCGGCGGGCCCTTCCCGAGGTGGCAGCACCAGCGAAATGGGCGCCAGGGACGGTATGGGCGGGGAGGGCACGGCCGGCGCGATGGGCGTGCTCATCACCCCCTGGTTCATGAACCTGGTTTGGTTTCCGCTGCAGCGCATGGACGATCTGGGCGGCGTGGGGCGCAGCCGGCCTCGTTGTGTGGGCGGCGAATGCTTCGACTTCATCGGTGGGCACGAAGCCGCCTTTGGCTCCTACGAAGCCTGCTCGTTGTTCTCGCCCATGTTCGAGTTCGCCGACCATGCGGCAGCCCGAGCCACCGCAGACGCGGTTCTCGCTGCGCTGCGGCCGCAACTGCCCGCACCACCTGTCGCGGCAACAAGCCCGGCTCTGCAGCAAGTCGTCGGGCCCGCCCATCCGGCGCGCCGCGCCTTTCTGTTGGGCCGCCGTACCGCACCGGAGGCGGCGACATGAGCCTGCCGATGCTCGAGCAGCTCGGCGGCACCCTGCTCGTGCGCCCCGGGCGCGCCCGCCCGCAGAACCTGGTCAGCACCCGAGCCGATTGGGCGAACCGGCTCACGCGCGGCAAACCCGCAGCGGCTCTGGCTGCCACCCTGGGCAGTCTCTACAGCCTGTGCGGCCATGCCCACCGTCTTTGTGCAGGCATGGCTGTGGCGGCGGCGAATGGGCAGCCAGAGCCCGTCCGGCAACACGCGGCCAGAGGTCTGCAGCGTGAAACGCTGTACGAGCATGTGCGCCGCATCGGGTTGGACTGGCCCTTGCAACTTACAGGCGAATCAGCCCGCGCGCAGCTTGGCGTGCAGGCTCGGCAGGCACTGCAGCAATGCCCCCTGCTCGGCAGCCGCCTCACGGGAGCGCCGCTGCCTGAATCGGCGGAAGCACAACCCTGGCCCTGTTTGCAACAATGGTTGCAGACACAGGTGCTGGGTGTGTCTCCCGCGTCATGGCTGTCGAGCTGGGAGCTGGACCCGGCCGCGTGGTTGCAGGCATGGAGTGAGCAGACAGCGGGTTGGCTACCCGCGCTGCTGCTCGATGTCCGGCCGTTCGCTGATGTCCCGGCGCCAGCGGCGTCCCCTCTGCGCGTACATGCCAGCGCAGCCGGCCTGATGTTGCTGGCTTCCAGCCTGCGTGAGCAACCGGGCTTCACCCGCCAGCCTTGCTGGCAGGATCAGTGCGCCGAAACCGGGCCATGGACGCGCCTGCACCAAAGCAACCCGGAGGTTTTTGACACCCCCTGGTTGCGCCTGGGCGCGCGCCTGGCTGAACTGGTGAGGCTGGCGCTGGCCGACGAACCCGCTCGTTGCGGGGCGCAGTGGCTCGCCCAGGGCAGCATTGCGCTCGGCCGCGGTGAAGCCCTGGCCTGGGTGGAAATGGCGCGCGGGCTGCTGGTGCATCGTGTGCAACTGGAAGGCTCGGGAGACGTGGCGCGCGTGGCCGAGTGCCACGTCCTGGCCCCGACGGAATGGAATTTTCATCCGCGGGGCGCGGTCGCCTCCGCATTAGAGAGACTGCCGGCCGGGGCAACGCCTGAATTGCGGCGGCAGGTGCAAGTGTTGATGAGTGCGTACGATCCATGTGTGAAGCATGGACTTGACTGGAGCGGAATGCCAGCGGTCACAGTGAGAGATACCATGGAGATGCGTCATGCATGAAGCCAGCCTGGCCGGCGGCATCCTCAAGCTGGTGGAGGACGCCGCGCAACGTGAAGGGTTTCGCCGCGTCACGGCGTTGCGGCTGGAGGCGGGGCGGTTAGCCGGTGTGGAGGTGCGGGCCCTGCGCTTCGCACTGGAGGCCCTGGCGCCGGGCACCTGCCTGGAGAACGCACGTTTTGACATTGAGGAACCTGCGGCACGGGCTTGGTGCCTCGGCTGCAGTCAGACCGTCCACATCGCGCAGCGGGGCGACGCCTGCCCGCTGTGTGGCAGTTACCATTTACAGGCCACCGGCGGCACCGAATTGCGTGTCGTGGACATGCTGGTGGAAGACGAATGAAGGAGACAGAACCATGTGTGTAGTTTGCGGCTGCGCCGATACTGGGAAAACGGGTGAGATCGCTGGCACGGGCGCGCAGGACCATGCGCATGGCCACCACCATTCGCACGATCATGACCATGGAGACCATCACCACGACGGGCACGAACAAGCGCCTGTTCCCGACCATGCGCATGTGCACGTCGATCCGCGCAGCGGTGACCTGCATTTCGGATCGGGCGCTGCACGTGTTTCGGTGCCGGGGATGAGTCAGGCCCGTGCGATCAGGCTGGAGAGCGATATCCTCGGCGAGAACAATCGCATTGCCCAGCAAAACCGCCGGCATTTCGAGTCGCACGGCGTCACTGCGCTGAACCTGGTGTCGAGTCCCGGCTCGGGCAAGACCACGCTGCTGTGCGCCACCATCCACGCGCTGAAGTTGCGTGAGCCAGCGTTGCACGTGTCCGTCATCGAGGGTGACCAGCAAACCAGCTTTGACGCCGACCGTATTCGTGAAACCGGGGCGCCAGCCATCCAGGTCAACACCGGAAAGGGCTGCCACCTTGATGCACCCATGGTGGCAGAAGCCTTCGCCCAACTGCATGATCACCACCATCAGGGGCAGGTCCAGGCACACAGCCTGTTGTTCATTGAGAACGTCGGCAACCTGGTGTGCCCGGCCGTGTGGGATCTGGGCGAGGCGGCCAAGGTGGCCATCTTGTCGGTGACGGAAGGCGCGGACAAGCCGCTCAAATACCCCGACATGTTTGCCGCCGCCAAGCTGATGGTGATCAACAAGGTCGACCTGCTACCGCATGTGCGCTTCGATGTGCAGCGCTGCATTGAGGCGGCCCGCCGCGTCAATCCTGACATCGAAGTGCTGAAGCTCTCGGCAACCACCGGCGAAGGCATGGACGCGTGGCTGCACTGGCTAGGGCATGCGGTGGCCGAGCGAGAGACCGCGGCCCGCCACCACCAGGAGCACGGTCGTGATGCATCGCAAAGCGACACCGAAACGGCATTGCGCCAGCGCATTGCCGAACTGGAAGCGGCGCTGGCGCAGCAGGCCGGTCAGGCGGTCACACGGCAGTGACCGGCGAGAGTAAGTGATGAACACCGGCTATCCCACTGTGCTCGCCTGCGGTGCCTGGCTGAAAAACGCCGCGTGCCTGCTGGATGCGGGCACACCCGTCTGGTCAGCCTTGCATGGTGATTTGGGGAACCCCGACGCCTGCCGCGCGCTGGAGGACTCTGCACGTCGCTTGCTGGGCCAGGCGCGCCAGCCCGTGGTGGCAGTGGCGCACGATCTGCACCCCGACTTTTACAGCACACGCCTGGCTGTCGCGTTGGCCCACGAACTGCAAGTGCCCGCCGTCGGCGTGCAGCACCACCACGCACATATCGCCGCGGTCATGGCCGAGCATGATGTGCAGGAACCGGTGGTTGGTCTCGCGCTGGACGGTGTCGGTCTGGGCACCGACGGTAAGCCGTGGGGCGGCGAGTTGCTCTGGGTCAGCCTCGAAGGGTGGAAGCGTGTGGGGCACCTGTGGCCCTTGGCCCTGGCCGGGGGCGATGTGGCAGCGCGCGAGCCGTGGCGCATGGCGGCATCGGCGATGCACGCACTGGGCCGCACGGAAGAAATCAGCGGTCGTTTTTCGGATGTGGCGGGAGGCACGGCCGCGCGCCTCGTGGAGCGCATGCTGACCAGCGGCCTGAACTGCCCGGCCACCAGCAGCGCGGGCCGTTGGTTCGATGCCGCCGCCGCAGCGCTGGGCCTGAGTGTGCGCCAGCAGCACGAAGCAGAAGCCGCCATGGCGCTGGAGCGGTTGGCCCACCAGTGGCTGCTGGAGAACGACGCACCGACCGACACCAACGAAGTCGATACCAGTCGTCTGGACGTGCTCGATATTCGCCCCCTGCTGGCCAGGTTGCTGGACAGCCCACACCACGCCGACAGCGTGCCTGCGGCCGCAGCCTGGTATCACGTGGCGCTGGCCGACGCGCTGGCCGACTGGGCGGCGCTGGCCGCGGCACAGGCCGAAACCCGTATCGCGTGCTTGGGCGGTGGGTGCTTCTATAACGCGGTGCTCACGCGGCGCGTTACGCGGCGCCTGCAACACCACGGTCTGCGGGTTCTGCTGCCCCAAGCCCATTCGTGCGGAGACGCGGGTCTGGCTCTAGGCCAAGCCTGGGCGGCGGGCCACCAGGTTCGCGCGGGCATCCCGCTGCCGCATCACGAAAGCCAGAAGAACCAGACCCACCTCACAACCGAAAGCCTGCCATGTGCCTAGCCATTCCCGCCAAGCTGGTCGAAATTCGATCCGACGATCAGGCGGTCGTCAATCTCGGAGGCATCCGCAAGGAAATCTCCATTGCGCTCGTTCCCGGTGTCGCGGTGGGCGACTACGTGATCGTTCACGTCGGCCACGCCATCGGCCAGATCGACCCTGAGGAAGCGGAGCGCACGCTGGCCCTGTTCGGCGAAATGGCCCGTTACAGCGAACCCCGCAGAGAGCTCACGCCATGAAGTACATCGATGAATTTCGGGATGGCGCCGTCGCCCGCAAGATTGCCGACCGTCTGTCGGTCGAGGCGCGATCCGATAAGCAATACAGTTTCATGGAGTTCTGCGGCGGCCACACCCACGCGATTTCGCGCTACGGCGTAAGCGAACTGCTGCCGGCCAATGTGCGTATGATCCACGGGCCGGGCTGTCCGGTCTGCGTGCTGCCGATCGGCCGCATCGACCTCGCCATCCAGCTGGCGCTGGAGCACGGCGCCATCGTCTGCACCTACGGCGACACGATGCGCGTGCCGGCCTCCGACAGCCTGTCGCTGGTGCGCGCCAAGGCGCGCGGCGGCGACATCCGCATGGTGTACTCGGCGGCCGATGCGCTGCAGATCGCCCGCCAGAATCCGCAGCGCGAGGTGGTGTTCTTCGCGATCGGCTTCGAGACCACCACGCCGCCGACGGCGCTGGCGATCCGCGATGCCCACCGAGAAGGCCTCGCAAACTTCAGCGTGCTCTGCTGCCACGTGCTCACGCCCTCGGCGATTACGCACATCCTCGAGTCACCGGAGGTGCGGCAGTTCGGCACGGTGCCGATCGACGGCTTCGTCGGGCCGGCGCACGTGAGCATCGTGATCGGTTCCGGCCCCTACGAACACTTCGCGCAGGAATACCGCAAGCCGGTCGTCATCGCCGGCTTCGAGCCGCTCGACGTGATGCAGGCGGTGCTGATGCTGGTGCGCCAGGTCAACGAAGGGCGCGCCGAAGTGGAGAACGAGTTCAGCCGCGCCGTCAATCGCGACGGCAACCTGAGCGCGCAAGCGCTGGTGTCCGACGTATTCGAACTGCGGCCGAGCTTCGAGTGGCGCGGCTTAGGCGAGGTGCCGTACAGCGCCCTGAAGATCCGGCCTGCCTTTGCACAGTTCGACGCCGAACAGCGCTTCAAGCTCGGCTACCAGCCCGTGGCCGACAACAAGGCCTGCGAGTGCGGCGCCATCCTGCGCGGCGTGAAGAAGCCCACCGACTGCAAGATCTTCGGCACGGTGTGCACGCCCGAGAACCCGGTGGGCTCGTGCATGGTATCGAGCGAGGGCGCCTGCGCGGCGCACTACTCCTACGGACGGTTCAAGGACATCGCGATCATGGCGGCGGCATGAAAGCAGATTCGACTTATCCCCGGTGGGCCGAGCGCCGCGACGCCCCGAGTCGGACGGCGTATTCGCCGGGCAAGGAACTGACATGAGCGCAGTGAAAAAAGACTATATCCGGCCGCTCGACATCAGGAACGGTCGCATCGACATGGGGCATGGCGCCGGCGGGCGCGCGGCCGCGCAGCTGATCGAGGAGCTCTTCCTCGCGGCCTTCGACAACGACTACCTGCGCGAGGGCAACGACGGCGCGGCCTTCGCCATGCCTGCAGGCGAACGCTTGGTCATGGCGACCGACGGCCACGTGGTGTCGCCACTGTTCTTCCCGGGCGGCGACGTGGGCTGTCTCAGCGTGCACGGCACGATCAACGACGTGGCCATGTCCGGCGCGCGGCCGCTCTACCTGGCGGCGAGCTTCATCATCGAAGAGGGCTTTCCGCTGAGTGAGCTCAAACGCATTGTCGAGTCGATGGCGGCCGCGGCGCGCGAGGCCGGCGTGCCGGTCGTCACCGGCGACACCAAGGTGGTCGAGCAGGGCAAGGGCGACGGCGTGTTTATCAGCACCACCGGCATCGGCGTCGTGGCGGCCGGGGTCGACATCTCGGGGGTGAACGCGCGGCCCGGCGACGTACTGTTGCTGTCCGGCACGATCGGCGAGCACGGCGTGGCGGTGCTGTCGCAGCGCGAGTCGCTGGAGTTCGAAACCACGATCCAGTCCGACACCGCCGCGCTGCACACGCTGGTGGCGGCGATGCTGCAGGCCTCGCCAGGGGGCGTGCGCGTGCTGCGCGATCCGACCCGCGGCGGCTTGGCCACCACGCTCAACGAGATTGCCCGCCAGTCCGGCGTCGGAATGCTGCTGCAGGAGGATGCCATTCCCGTGCTGCCCCAGGTCGACGCCGCCTGCGAGCTGCTGGGGCTAGACCCGCTGTACATCGCCAACGAAGGCAAGCTGGTCGCAGTGTGCTCGCCCGAGGCCGCCGACGCCGTGCTGGCCGCGATGCAGGCGCACCCGCTGGGCGCACGGGCGGTGCGCATCGGCTGCGTGACCGAAGACCCGCACCGTTTCGTGCAAATGGACACCCGCTTCGGTGGACGCCGCGTCGTCGACTGGCTCAGTGGAGAGCAGTTGCCGCGCATTTGTTGAAACCTCCGTGGTGAGAGGTTCTGATGGAGAATCCTTTGGACCGTGTCTTCGGCGAGAGCGACATGGGCGTTGACAGCGTCGCCCTACTGCGCGACAGGATCGGACCCCGGATGCAGGGCCGTTTACTAAACGCCTGGCGGCCCCGGGGCAGCTGGAACTCGTCACGCCGCGAGGCGCCGGCGCGGCTGGCGACGCACAACAGTCCGGATGCCGCCGTCGTCGCCGACCCGCTTTTCCGGGCGAAAACGCTCGACACTTATGACGCGGCGCTGAATGTGCTCGAAACCAAGTTGTCCGCCTACCTCGGACGCAAGCAGGCCATCAAGCTGCTGGCCGGCCTGCACCCCTGAGATCGTCCCCCCATGCGCATCCTCCTGCTCTGCCACAGCTTCAACAGCCTCACGCAGCGCCTGTTCGTGGAGCTCGATGGGCGAGGCCACGGCGTCTCGATCGAACTCGACGTGGCCGACTCCGTGACCGAGGAGGCGGTCGCGCTGTTCCAGCCCGACCTGGTAATCGCGCCGTTCCTGAAGCGCCGCATCCCGGCCTCGGTGTGGCGCGCGCGGGTCTGCCTCATCGTCCATCCTGGCCCGCCAGGCGATCGCGGGCCGTCCGCACTGGACTGGGCCGTGCTCGAGTCGCGGCAACTCTGGGGCGTGACAGTGTTGCAGGCCAACGACGAGTTCGACGCCGGGCCCGTCTGGGCGCATGCGGCCTTCGCGTTGCGCGCGGCCAGCAAGGGCAGCCTGTACCGCGCCGAAGTCACCGAGGCGGCCGTCACGGCTTGCCTGCTCGCCGTCGACAAGTTCGCCGAGGGGGGCGACGCCCGCAGCGAGCCGGTGTCGGCGGTTGCCCTCCCCGACGCATCCGGCTGGCGCCCCGTGGTGCCACAGGCGGCGCGACGCATCGACTGGGCTCAGGACAGCACGGCCCAGGTTCTCGCCAAGCTGCGCAGCGCCGATGGTCAGCCCGGCGTTCGTGACGAGCTGTTCGGCCTGGATTGCCATCTGTTCGATGGCCATGTCGCGACGCCGGCTGCGCTCGGGGCCCTGCCGGCCGCGCCACCGGGCACGGTGCTGGCCCGCCGCGACGGCGCGCTGCTGCGCCGGACCATCGACGGCGGTGTGTGGATCGGGCAGGCCCGCAATCCGCTCGCCTGCGGCGACGGACCGGCGTTCAAGATGCCGGCAACGCTCGCCTTCGCGCAGCAGTCTGCAGTCCTGCCCCTGCTGGACGTGCCGCTCGAGCGCGCGGATGACGAGTGGGGCGAGCTCCGTTACCGCGAACTCGGGCCGGTCGGCGCCCGCGTGGGCTGCCTGTCGTTCGACTTCTACAACGGCGCCATGTCCACGGGCCAGTGCGAACGTCTGCTGGCGGCGCTGCGCGAGGTGCGGCGGCGCGACACGCGCGTGCTGCTCTTGATGGGCGGTCGCGATTTCTTCAGCAACGGCATCCACCTGAATTGCATCGAAGCCGCTGCGCACCGACCGGGCGACAGTGCGGCTGACGAGTCGTGGCGGAACATCAACGCGATGAACGACGTGGCGCTCGAGATCATTACCCTGACCGACCGTATCACAGTGTCAGTGCTGCGTGGCAACGCCGGGGCAGGGGGGGCGTTTTTGGCGCTGGCTGCCGACGAAGTGTGGGCGCATCGTGGGGTGATCTTGAATCCCCACTATAAAAACATGGGCAATCTCTACGGCTCGGAGTACTGGACCTATCTGTTGCCCCGGCGCCTGGGGCCCGAGCGCGCGCGTGAACTCGTGCAGCGGCGCCTGCCGGTGTCAGCGGCCGCTGCCAAGGGCATCGGCCTTATCGACCGCTGCCTTGACGGCCAGCCTGCGGCTTTCGAGCTTGGGGTTATCGACAATGCGCTGGCCTTGGCCGCCGCCGACGATTTATTTTCGAAACGGATGGCTCAGAAGCAACAAAACCGCGCAACTGACGAGGCTGTTCTGCCGCTGGCAGCATATCGCAGGGAAGAGATGTCGCGGATGCATCGCAATTTTTACGGTTTTGACCCCAGCTACCACGTGGCCCGCTACCACTTCGTGCACAAGCTGCCCCATGCGTGGACGCCGCGGCACTTGGCCCTGCACCGACCATGAACCCGGCCGACAGCCTGCCCACCATCCTGATCGTGGACGACGAGGTGCGTTCGCAGGATGCGATCCGCCGGACGCTGGAGGAGGACTTCACCGTGCTCACGGCCAGCCACGCCGAGGAAGCGCGCGAACAGATGGAGCGTCACGAAGTGAGCGTGATCCTGTGCGACCAGCGCATGCCCGGGCTCACAGGCGTCGCCTTCCTCAAGGAGGTGCGGGAGCGCTGGCCCGATACCGTGCGGATCGTGATTTCGGGCTACACCGACTCCCAAGACATCATCGCTGGCATCAACGACGCCGGCATCTACCAGTACATTCTCAAGCCTTGGGTTCCTGACCATCTGCTGGGCACGGTGCGCAACGCTGTCGAGGTGCAAACCCTGCAGCGCAGCACCAACTGGCTGCACCTGGAACTGCGTACCAGCGCTCCGGTGCTGCGCCAGCGCGCGGCCAGCAGACTGGAGCGCGCCCGCAATCTCTTTGATTTCGACCGCATCGAACGCGCCGTCGGCAGTCCGCTGGACGCAGTGTGCGAGGTGGCCGCGCGCGTGGCCCGTTATGACCTGAGCGTGCTGATACTCGGGGAGTCGGGGACTGGCAAGGAGCTGCTGGCGCGTGCGGTGCACTACGCGAGCCCGCGCGCAGGTGCGGCATTTGTGGTGGAAAACTGCGCCGCCATCCCAGACACCCTGCTGGAGTCGGAGCTGTTTGGCCACAAGCGTGGTGCGTTCACGGGGGCCTATGAAGACCATCCCGGCCTGTTTCAGCGCGCTAATGGCGGCACGGTTTTTTTGGACGAGATCGGCGAAACCTCGGCGGCCTTCCAGGTGCGATTGCTGCGCGTGCTGCAGGAAGGTGAGATGCGCCCCGTCGGCGCGGCACGTTCAGTGCCGGTGGATGTACGCGTAATCGCGGCGACCCATCGCGACCTGGAGCAACGGGTGCACGACGGGCTGTTTCGTGAAGACTTGTATTACCGCATTGCCGGCGTATCACTCACCATACCGCCATTGCGTGAACGCGCAGGCGACATCGAACCGATTGCGCGCCGCCTAATATCGGAAGTCAGCGCCGAACTCGGCCACCCCGGTGCCACGCTGACCGATGAAGCCATGACCTGTATCATGGGCTACCCGTGGCCCGGCAACGTCCGCGAAATGCGCAATGAGATTGCCCGCGCCGTGGCACTGACCGGCGGCGAGACGGTGGGCGCGCAGGCGTTCTCGCTGCGCGTTTTGCGTGGCCAGGCGGGGCTGTCGATTGCGACACAGGCCGCGCAGACCACAGCGTTACCCAGCAGCGGCACCCTGGCCGATCGGCTGGACGCCATCGAGGCAATGGTGCTGCGCGAAACTCTGCTGCGCCACCGTTGGAACAAGACTCGTGCTGCCGCGGAACTGGGTTTGTCGCGCGTGGGTTTGCGCGGCAAAATGGCCCGGTTCGGACTGAAGGGTTGATTATGGGTACATCTGCCGGGTTCAATGTGCTGTGGCTCCAGTCTGGCGGCTGCGGCGGTTGCAGTATGTCGCTGCTATGCGCCGACACCACCGACTTTCATGGCCAGTTGCGCGACGCGGGCATCAACCTGCTGTGGCATCCATCGCTGTCGCTCGAAAGTGGCCACGAACTCAGCGGAATGCTGGAGCGAATCATCGACGGCTCCCTGCGACTGGACGCGCTTTGTATTGAAGGCTCGCTGCTGCGCGGGCCGCACGGCACAGGTCGCTTCCACATCCTGGCGGGCACCGGCATCCCGATGATCCACTGGGTCGCAAGGCTGGCCACGCAAGCCCTGCACGTGGTGGCCGTGGGTAGTTGCGCCGCATGGGGCGGCATCACGGCGGGCGGCGGCAACCCCACCGATGCCTGCGGCCTGCAGTACGACGACGACCGCCCCGGCGGCCTGCTGGGCAGCGAATTCCGATCCCGAAGCGGCCTGCCGGTGATCAACATCGCCGGCTGTCCCACACACCCGAGTTGGGTCATCGACAGTCTTATGGCGATGGCTGCCAACGCTTTCAGAGTGACCGACCTGGATACACTGGGCCGCCCGCGCTTTTATGCCGACCAGCTGGTGCACCACGGCTGCACCCGCAACGAGTACTACGAATTCAAGGCCAGCGCCGAGAAACCTTCTGACCTTGGTTGCATGATGGAGCACATGGGCTGCAAGGGCACTCAGGTGCATGCCGACTGCAACACGCGCCTGTGGAATGGCGAGGGCTCGTGCACCCGTGGCGGCTACGCCTGTATCGCCTGCACCGAGCCGGGCTTTCAGGAACCAGGCCACCCGTTCCACGAAACGCCCAAGATCGCTGGCATCCCGATTGGCTTGCCCTCCGACATGCCGAAGGCCTGGTTTGTGGCACTGGCGTCGCTGTCGAAATCCGCCACGCCCAAACGGGTCAAGCTCAACGCCGTGGCGGACCATCTGGTGGTCACGCCGGTGGCGCGCAAGACGCGATTGAAATGAGACCGCAAATATGACGCGCCTGCTGGTTGGCCCTTTCAACCGCGTCGAGGGCGACTTGGAGGTCACGCTCGACATCGATGGTGGGCGTGTCACGTCGGCACGCGTCAACGCGCCGATGTACCGGGGCTTCGAGCAGATCCTGTTGGGCAAGAATCCGCACGACGCACTGGTGTATGTACCTCGCATCTGCGGCATCTGTTCCGTGTCGCAGTCGGTGGCGTCGGCGCGTGCGCTGGCCCATCTCGGCGGCATTGAGATGCCGCCCAACGGCCAGCATGCCACCAACCTGATCCTCGCCACGGAGAACCTGGCCGATCACCTTACGCATTTCTACCTGTTCTTCATGCCCGATTTCACGCGGCCGGTGTACCAGCAGAAGACCTGGCATGCCGAGGCGGGGCGGCGCTTCGCCCCGCAAACCGGCGAGCACACGCGCGGCGCCATTGCCGCGCGGCAGCGCTGGTTTACTCTGTTGGGCACGCTGGCCGGCAAGTGGCCGCATACGCAGAGCATCGAGCCCGGCGGCTCCACCCGCCCTGTGGAGGCAGGAGAACGCATACGCTTGCTGGCCCGTGTGCGCGAATTCCGCAAGTTTCTGGAGCGCCAACTTTTTGCTGCACCGCTGGAGCAGGTGGCGGCTATCGCGAGTGAGGACGCGCTGTGGGCGTGGCATGCGCAAGACCCTTGGGACGGCGACTTGCGCCTGTTCCTAACCATCGCGAAAGACACCGCTTTGGCCACCCTCGGACCGGGACCGGGTCGTTACTTGAGTTATGGGGCCTACCCACAGCCGCAAGGCGACTTCGAACTGTCGCCCGGTGTGTGGCACGCCAGCACCGGGACGCTGGCTGGACTCGATCCCGCCGCCATTCGGGAAGATACCACCCACACCTGGCTGACCGATATTGGTCCGCGCCATCCCCTTGATGGAATCACGTTGCCTGAGCCCGACAAGGCCGGCGCCTACACCTGGAACAAGGCTCCCCGCTTGGCCGGCGAGGTGGTGGAAACCGGTGCCATTGCGCGTCAACTGGCTTCGGCACATCCGCTGGTCCTCGATGCCGTGGGCCAACATGGCGGCACCGTGTACACGCGGGTGCTCGCACGTGTGCTGGAGTTGGCCCGCGTTGTACCAATGATGGAGCGCTGGTTGCAGCAGTTGCAGGCCAACGAGGCTTATTGCGTGCCCAGTCCCATGCCCGCAGAAGGCGTGGGCGTCGGCCTGAGCGAAGCGGCACGGGGAAGTCTGGGGCATTGGATCGTGACCAGCCGCGGGCGGATCGCCAACTACCAGATCGTGGCTCCCACCACCTGGAACTTTTCCCCGCGCGACGCTGCAGGAACGCCTGGGGCACTGGAGCAGGCCCTAGAAGGCGCACCTGTGCAAGACGGTGAAATCACGCCCGTGGCGGTGCAGCACATTGTGCGCTCATTCGACCCTTGCATGGTGTGCACGGTGCACTGAGTCGCCCTGTCTATCCATCCATTTCTGAGGTCACACTGGAAAAATCACAGTGGCATCGATGAATCAATCTCCGTTTGAGATAAAGCAGGCATCACAACATGGCATGCGGTTTGAGACCCGCCGGCAGGCCAAGGACGAGGTCATCGACTGGTTGGTCTGGTACCTGCATTCGTCGCTGGGCTACATGAGCCCGATGCAATACGGGCAACGCTGGCTCGGGGGGTCAACCGAAAACAGCGAATCTGTGAACTCGGCTATGGGATTCATATTTCGCGGGCAAGGTCACAATGAGTCTTCTGCAAGTCAAAGACCTCGTGGTCGAGTTTCCCGGCCGCTGCGGCACGCTGCGCGCGCTGGACGATATTTCCTTTGAGATTGCGCCCGGAGAGATCCTGGGCGTGGTGGGCGAGTCGGGCGCCGGCAAGTCGCTGACAGGTGCCTCCATCATCGGTCTGCTGGAGCCGCCGGGCCGGGTGGCCAGCGGGCAAATCCTGCTCGAAGGTCAGCGCATCGACAACCTGGGCTATGAGCAGATGCGGCGCATCCGCGGCCGCCGGATCGGCGCGATTTTCCAGGATCCGCTGACCTCGCTGAACCCGCTGTACACCGTGGGCCGGCAGCTGGTGGAAACCATGCAGACACATCTGCCCGTGAGCGCCGAGGAGGCGCGCCAGCGCGCCATCGGCCTGCTGCAGGACACCGGCATTCCGGCAGCCGAGCAGCGCATCGACCACTACCCGCACCAGTTCAGTGGCGGCATGCGCCAGCGCGTGGTGATCGCGCTGGCCCTGGCGGCCGAGCCCAAGCTGATCGTGGCCGACGAGCCCACGACCGCGCTTGACGTCTCGATCCAGGCCCAGATCATCACCCTGCTCAAGACCCTCTGCAAACAACATGGCGCGGCCGTCATGCTGATCACGCACGACATGGGTGTGATTGCCGAGACCTGCGACCGCGTGGCAGTGATGTATGCGGGCCGCATTGCCGAAATCGGCCCGGTCCACGAGGTGATCAACCATCCCGCTCATCCCTATACCGTGGGCCTGATGGCCTCGATACCCGACATGACCGTGGACCGCGAACGTCTCAACCAGATCGCCGGCGCGATGCCGCGCCTCAACGCCATCCCGCGAGGCTGTGCGTTCAATCCGCGTTGTCCCAAAGTCTTCGACCGCTGCAAGAGCGAGCGCCCCGAGCTGATGGACGCCGGCGCCACGCGCGCGGCCTGCTGGCTGCACGACGCGACGAGCCGCGGAGGTGCGGCATGAGCGCCCTGGTCCAAGCCCATGATCTGGCCAAGACCTTTGATGTCTCCGCGCCCTGGCTCAACCGCGTGCTCGAAGGCAAGCCCAAGCTCATGCTGCAGGCCGTCGACGGCGTGAGTTTCGAGATCGAGAAGGGCAAAACCCTGGCCCTGGTCGGTGAGTCGGGCTGCGGCAAGAGCACGGTCGCCCGGCTGCTCGTGGGCCTGTACGAGCCGACGCGCGGCGGCCTGACCTTCGACGGACAGGATGCGCATGCGGCATTCAAGGTGCCCGAAGGCCGTAAGCTGCGCCGCCGCATCCAGATGATCTTCCAGGACCCGTACGCGAGCCTGAACCCGCGCTGGATCGTGGAAGACATCGTGGGCGAGCCTCTCAAGGAGCACGGCCTCATCACCGACAAGGCCGCGCTCAAAGCGCGGGTGGGCGAACTGCTCGAGTCCGTGGGCCTGAGCCCGCTGGACATGGTGAAGTACCCGCACCAGTTCTCCGGCGGCCAGCGCCAGCGCATCTCGATCGCGCGCGCCCTGGCAACCGAGCCGGAGTTCCTGGTCTGCGACGAGCCGACCTCGGCGCTGGACGTGAGCGTGCAGGCGCAGGTGCTCAACATCATGAAAGACCTGCAGCGCGAGCGCGGCCTGACCTATTTGTTCATCTCGCACAACCTGGCCGTGGTGCGCCATGTGAGCGACCAGGTCGGCGTGATGTACCTGGGGCGGCTGGTCGAGCTGGCCGACAAGCAGACCCTGTTTGCCAGCCCGCGCCATCCCTACACGCGCATGCTGCTCGACGCGATTCCCGAGATGCACAACACCGGCCGCGCCCGCACGCCGGTGCAGGGCGAGGTGCCCAATCCGCTGAACCCGCCGACCGGTTGCAGCTTCCACCCGCGCTGCCCGCATGCCAACGAGCGCTGCAAGGCCGAGCGGCCGCAGCTGCTGAGCATCGCCGGCGTGAAGGTCGCCTGCCACGCCGTGGAAGAAGGCCGCATCTGATTTGCTATAAAATCATAGTGATTAAACTGACCTTTGACCGCATTATTGGGCTAAAGGTGAGTAATTTATTACAGCCTCCCTCTGCCGCCAGTCTGAATATAGGTGAGCAGTTCGTTTTGCTGGCGATTAATTGCCGTTAATGTGCTGTGAACGCGTTTGATGACTGCGCGCATAAAATTGAACACGAGCTCCGGGTGGTCATTTATTAGCGGGTCGATGTCAGCCTTGTTAAAACTGATAACAGAGGAACTCCCCAGAGAGCGCACCGTATCAGCGTGAGCAGAGCCATCAATAAAACTCAGTTCTCCAACCAGATCGCCTTTTTCGAGAACATGCAAAACGGCAGGAGTCTGTCTTTCTTTCCCTTCATTGACGATCGCTAAACGGCCTTTTGTCACAATATAAAAACTGTTCGTTGAAATGCCCTTTTCACATAGCACTTCATCATCCGTCAAATCAATTTTCTGGGCCGCCCGTTCCGCAAGTATTTTTGCTCCATCTTCGCCAATGTATTTCCCAATGGGTGCGTTGTGGATTAATGCTGCGATCTCTTTGGCATTTGCTTTCATTATATCTCTCCAGATGTTACATCAGATATGTCAGTAATGACGAGTAGTGATCGGCTATGACAAGCGATCGCCGGGCTTTGGAGACGGCACCCTTGCGGCGCGATAGGTGTGATTGGTCGCCAGATGCAAATTGTTTTTAGCCTGCTCAGTCAACCCGATTTGCAGCTCCCATTCATAGCCCCTGATCGCCAGCACATAGACTTCCGGAATCTTGCCAAAACACTGCTCACAAGTGGCCATGATGGTTTCTATGGACATCGCATGCGAGGTAAAGCTGAAATCCATTTTTGGCTCGGCTTTATACAAGCGAAAGCTGTCAACCGTCGTATCCTTTGAGGCGTCGACAAATAGCACCCGCTCTTTACGGCTGATTAAATCTGCGTCTTCCAGATTGAGCTGATAAAATCTTACTTTCTCCGCTTTTAAGCAGATAGAGGATGCTTCCAACCAGTCAATAAATGCCCAGCCCAGGCCATCATCCTGACGGCCAATATTGCCTATGCCGTAAATCAGGGCTGAATCAGAGTCGAAATGATTCAGTGTGAGATTATTTCCGGCATTGATCAATTTGATTTCCTCCTGCGTCATAAAGCGTCACCTCCAGCGGCATTTCACCAAGTGCATGGGTCGCGCAACTCAGGCAGGGATCATACGCACGGATGCCTACTTCGATCGCATTCATCATGCCCTCGGTGATTTCGGCCTTCCCGCCCAGGTATTCCTCAGCCACATTGCGAATGGTGCGATTCATTACCTGATTATTTTGTGTCGTGGCAACGATCAGGTTGGCGAAAGTGATATTGCCTTGCTTATCTGCCTTGTAGTGATGCAGCAACGTGCCGCGCGGTGCTTCCACCACGCCGACGCCTTCTCCTGTCCACATGGCAGCCGTTGAGGTGACGACCAGCTGCTCTTTTTGCAGATCAGGATCGTTCAGCAACTCCTTAATGAGTTCAGCCGAATGAAGTATTTCTATTGCTCTGGCCCAGTTGGTATGCAACGTTTTGTGGCTGGACTTGCCCTTGTTATAGGCATGGAACTCTTCCAGCGCAGCTTGGGCGAGCGGCGTTGAATACGATTTTGTGACATTCACGCGCGCCAATGGACCGACCCGCACCGAACCTTTTTCTCTGCCAAGCTCCTTCAAGAACGGAAACTTCATGTAACTCCACTCTTCTGTCGCTTCAGAAAACTGGTCAAGATAATCATGATAATCCAGTTCTCGAACGACGTTCTTGTCGCCGTCTATAATGCGCATCTTGCCGTGATAGTAATCGACGTCGCCGTTACCGTCGACCAAACACATGTCCAATGCCGGCGCATCCCCGAAGCTATCCACCATCGCGCGATTCTTCTCATGGAAGTCATAAAACAGTTGAAGACCTTCCATCGCATATTCGACCACTTGATCGATACTCGGAATCCCGGCGTCTCCTTTGATGAATCTATCCCGTACTTCCGTCGTTAGATTGTTATTCACGCCGCCAGGAATGGAGCTGATGCCGTGCATTCTCTTTCCCAGCACAGCACGAATCAGTTCCTGCCCCCACTTGCGCAGCATGACCACCCGTTTAACCAGCTGCGGATTAGCAACCGCCAAACCCAGGACATTGCGCTTTTCGGGCGCCGCCTCCATGCCAAAGAGCATTTCTGGCACGATCAGGTAAAAATAAGCCGTCGCGTGGGATTGCAGTTGCTGTGCGTAATGCCCCAGCCGACGCATCTTCTCAGCAGTGGGGGTAATCAGATTATGTGTGGAATAGCCGACACCCACCATATCATCCAGTGCTTTGGCTCCGCACAGATGGTGACTCACAAAACAGATCCCGCAAATGCGCTGCATAAGCATGGGCGCTTCCCAGTAAGGATGCCCCTGAAGGAATTTCTCAAATCCGCGGAATTCAACCACCAGCAACTTCGCGTCAACGACCTTGTTCTCATCATCAAGCTGGACGATGACTTTTCCATGGCCTTCGATGCGGGTAACGGGGTCGATAATGAGTTTTCTGCTCATGATGGTTTTCCTTTTAATCGTATCGATTGATCGATGCCGGCAGATCCACTTTGCGGCCATTTACTATGTCATCCAGCACCTTGAAAATAGCATCTGCATCAGGCGGACAGCCGGGGATAAAGTAGTCTATCTTGACCACTTCGTGATTTGGATAAACTTTGGTGGTAATCTTGGGAAGATCAGGGTGATGAGGGATAATGGGAATTGTCCCGGAGACGGCTGTAGGGGAATTGATATAGGCTTCCTCAAGACACTCGGTGAGTGACCCTTGATTACGCAAGGCAGGTACGCCACCCCAGACAGCGCAGGCACCGACTGAAATCAAAATATCGCAGTTTTCGCGGTAATGCTCCAATGTCTCAATATTTTCCTCACTGGCGACGCCGCCTTCAATAAACCCAACCACACAACGTTCTGGAATGCGTTTGATGTCAGTCAGTGATGAACGCAGAATGGTGACCTTATCCAGAAGAGTCAAAAGCCGTTCGTCCATATCCAGAAATGACAGAGTACAGCCCCAGCATCCGACAAGGGCAATCATCGCCACGTTGATTTTTCCTTCTTGGCTTGCCAGAAACTCGGCGTCCGCCGGGGTTTTTGGCAAATCATGGCTGTACATTACGCTTTCAGCGACATTAACTTCCTTCACAGGCTGATTGCTCATTTGTCTTCTCCGTCTAATGCACGTTCACGTACTGACATGATGTCGAATTTTCTTCTCCCGATCGGATCGTTGAAACCAACTTTTTTTTCAATGATTGTGCCGACCGGACAAAGATCAACCGCACGGGCGACTTGCTCAGCACTCATTTTATTCGCTAGTTCAACATTAATTTCAATGCGTGAGTTGGCGCCGCGGCCGCTGATGCTGAAAATTTTCTTGCCTGTTTCCTCATCCCGAACAAATTCCACGCAACGCTGACAAAAAATGCAACGATCCCGTTCGAGCAGAATCTTGTCGGATCCATAATCTTTTTTTCGTGGTGTGAATCGATACTCGAATCGGGACACCATCATGTCAACCTCATAACCCACTGCCTGCAAGTCACAGCGTCCGCTTTTTTCGCAGCTTGGGCAGTTATGAGTGCCCTCAGCAAACAAACTTTCAACCAGTGCCTTGCGCATATCCGCGACTTCTGGCTCATTGACCTCGACTTCCATGCCGTGAGCGACAGGAACGGTACATGCGGCGACAACTGCCCCCCCCACTTTCACCGAACAAACTCGACAGGTGCCCAGACAGGGCTGACCTTTCATATAACAAAGGGTTGGAATGTAAATGCCGTTTTCCAGTGCGACATCGACCAGCCTCGCGCCTTTCGGGGCGTTTAGGTTTTTCCCATCAATTTTGATTTGAATCACGATTGAGTTCTCCTGTTGTTCAGTGTAGAGATCGCCTCCAAGTATCCCCTACGGCTTTCCTCTAGATCGAATGAAGGCAGCAGCGGACTATCTTGTTTTATCAATTTTTCCTGATATATTTCCGGGAATTTTTCCATTGTCGTCAGGATCGGCTTAGGCGAGGTGCCGCCAAGCCCGCAACGGCTCGTTTTGCGCACCATCTTTCCCCAGACAACCACTTCATCAAGATCTTTTTGACATGCTTTGCCTTCGATGACGCGGTTTATTTTTTTGAACAAATCGACGTTGCCGGAACGACAGGGGACACAGATCCCGCAAGATTCATCCACAAAAAACTGGGTAAAGTGCCTGGCGACAGCCAAGAGGTCACGAGAACGATTAAAGATCATGAATGAACCGTTACACGAGAGATCTTCCAGAGCGATTGCCCTGTTACCTTCTTTCTCGACCGAGACGCAATCCCCTGACGGGCCGCTGACTTGAACGGCCCAAGCATTTTTGGCTCCCGCTTTCTCCAAAACCTGGTTGAGCGTAATGCCCCACTCGATTTCATAAATTCCTGGCGCATCGCAATCGCCGGAAATACTCACTAGCCTTGTGCCGGCTGACTCGGCTGTGCCCATGTCGCTAAACCAAGGCGCGCCTTCTTCCATGATTCGAGTGACAGTGGCAAGCGTTTCTACATTGTTGACACTGGTTGGCTTGCCGAGATAGCCTGCATTCACTGGGTAGGGAGGCTTCACTCGCGGTGTGCCACGTTTACCTTCCATCGATTCAATCAAGGCAGTTTCATCGCCACAAATGTAAGCGCCTGCGCCCATTTGTATGCGTATGTCGAAATTGAACTCAGGTTTTCCGCCGATACTCCTGCCTAGCATGCCCTCTGCGCGGAAATCGGCCAGCTGTTTTTCAAGATAGTCTTTGAGATAGTAGTATTCAGAGCGCAGATAAATAATTCCCTCCTGCGCGCCAATCGCATAGCCAGCGGTGATCAGTCCGAATATCACTTCCTTGGGGGATTCCGTCAACAAAACTCTGTCTTTGAATGTGCCCGGCTCGCCCTCATCGGCATTGCAGATGACGAATCTGGTTTTCTCATCATTATCAGAGCATAGGCGCCACTTGAGACCGGTTGAAAAACCAGCGCCACCGCGTCCTCGCAATCCGGACTCAGAAACAGTTTTTATAACTACCTCTCGAGGAGTGTTAATAACTTTACTCAGCAAGTCCTTGAAATCAGTCTTGTTCTTAAAAAATACAGCGCCTTCGCTGCGGATGTTAGATTCCACCATGGTGTGGATATAAGCCAACGTGTCGCTCGCGAATCCCTCGGGATTGACAATATCGGCAGGCGATTCACCACTTTTCAAACGAGTGATGATGCGCGAAATTTTCTCAGGAGTTAACCTTGTGAAAACCTCCTTGCCGATCAGCATCGCAGGTTCTTGATCGCTTAGACCGATACAAGATGCTGTCTCCAGGCCAAATGTTCCTGTGGCGTCTTTTTCGCCAAAGAGGCATCCGGTCTCCTGCTCAAGGGCATCGTAGACGGCCTGATAGCCGTTCAATCGTGCGATGACGGTGTCACTTAAATAAATCTGATGCTTTGCGGGAGGCTTGCCAAGAAAGAAATGATAAAAGGAATAGGTCTCCCGTATATCCAACTCAGTCAAACCAAGTTTGTTCGCCATTTCTGGCAGGACTGCATCTGGAATGTAACCCCACTGATGCTGGATATCCCAAAGAATATCCATTAAACGGGTTCTATCTGAGTTGTGGCGCTTAAGTATTTGGTGGATCTTTTTCATAAACTTTTGTCCTATGTAAAGTTGGTCCCAAATAGAGCTGGGACGGGTATGTCGCGTCCCCGCCGACCCAATCTTGACCCGCCCTGCGGCCCAAAACATCCTGGGAATTTGTGACCTGATTTGATGCGCAGGCGACCATCAAATGCAATTCACGCGCCAACACACAGCAGACAACGGGAATACCCTAGGATCTCGATCTAACTGATTGTTTCTATTGCGGAAATTTGATCGCTGAAAACCAGCCCACGGTACAGCGAGCAAATCACTGGAAGGCCAGCTATCGGTTGCAGGCAATCTTCGAAAGAGATGTGTCCGGTCCACACGGTGGCGGGAATGCAGCCGTGCTGGGGCTTGGCCATTGCCCCAACCCCGGCCACTGGTCGATCTCATGGCGCATAAGTTCGCGGGCCTCGACGCGCTGCTGGCGCAGGCGCTGCGCGACGTTACCGCCGGTGGGCAGCCGCACCACGCGTACGCGTCAGACGTTTGCCGTCACGCCAGTCGATCTCGCGCAGCACCAGCAGCGCCAGTCGGTGCTCAAACGCCAGAACGGTTGCGGCTTTAGTCGTGTCCCGCTCCTCCTGCAGGGCAGCGACCGTGTCGTCCAAGTCGCAGTGCCCTCGTGGGCCTGGCCGTGATCGCGCTGTAACCATTAGCAAGTCGCCAAGTTAGGGGGGGCAAATCGTCGCGGTTCTGGAGGACAGATGGCGCCTTTGCGTGAAGGGTGAAGGGTGAAGGGAGTATCAGCAGAGGGCAAGCGCCACATGACCTTATTCTTCGAGCAGCCGCCCTGCAGCGTTCGACAAATTGCCCTCCGCGCGGAAATAACCCAACACCGTCGGGACGCTGCGATGGCCCGTCAGCGCCATCGTCTCGGCCAGCGGCATGTTCTGCCGCCCGGCCTCGGTCACGAAGCGCGAGCGCAGTGAATGCGCAGAAAATTCCCCCGCGATCCCCGCCAAGGTGCAGCGCTGCTTCACGATATCCCGCACCGCAGCAGGGGAGAGCGGCTCCCCGAGATGCCCGCCTTTGCGGATCCTGCGGAAGATCGCCCCCGAGCAGATCCCGGTGGCCTGAAGCCAATCCTCGAGCGCCGCGGCGGCAGGGCCCAGCAGCGGCTTGCTGTTTTCGGGCAGGTCGACCCCGGGCTGGTTGGTCTTGGAGTAGGCGAGGGTGTAGACGAACCCTTCCGGGACCCGCTTGAGGAACTGCATGTCCGCGCCGGCCACCTCTGATCGGCGCCTTCCTCCGCTGGCCCAGGCGAACAGCAGCAGGGCTCGGTCGCGTCTGCCGCGCAGCGAGTCGTCGCAGGTTGCGAGCAACGCCTGCAATGGATCCTTCGTCAGCGCATCCTTTTTCTGGGTAAGCGGCTGGCCATCCCATCTTGATAGACATCGCCCGGCATGGGAGTCTCGTGTCCGCGTAACTTTTATGCGGACAGATGGACACTTTTGTTGAGGCGCCGATTGGGCGCGGGCGGCGACGCCATAGTGCCGAGTTCAAGGCAACGGTCATTCGGGCATGTCGGCAGCCTGGCGTGTCGATCGCAGCCGTTGCGCTGGCCAACCAGTTGAACGCGAACATGGTGCGTAAATGGGTCCTCGACGCTGAGCGGAATGCTTGCGGAGCAATCGCGCAGCCAGCCATAGGCCCGCTGCAGGGGCGGCGAAGGCCACGCCGACGTTCGTGCCGTTAGCGTTGCCGCCGGTTGCGGCGGTGCCGGCGGACATTCGGGTGGAGCTTCGTCGAGGCGGCACGGCGATTACGGTGACTTGGCCCAGCGCTACGGCGGCCGAGTGTGCGCAGTGGCTGCGGGAGCTGCTCAAGTGATCCGCATCGACGCGGTGTGGCTGGCTGTCGAGCCCATCGATATGCGCGCCGGCGCCGAGCGGCTGCTCGCGCGCGTGGTCCAAGTCTTCGGGGCGGCCAAGGCGCACCACGGCTAACAAAACGATGTCATCGCCAATCGCACCTGAGGTGTTTGACGAGGCATGGCAAAAAACAAAAACAAAGAAATCAGCGCAGCGCTATGGAAAAAGCTCAAGCCATTACTGCCCGTGGTGCAGCCCTCGCCCAAGGGAGGAAGGCCCCGGTTGGACGACGAACTTGCGCTCAGCGGCATCCTCTTCGTGCTGCGCACGGGCATCCCGTGGGAAGAGCTTCCCCAGGAACTTGGCTTTGGCAGCGGCATGACCTGCTGGCGCAGACTGCGCGACTGGCAAGCGGCCGGTGTATGGCATCGTCTGCACCAGGTCTTGCTGGCCGAGCTGCGTGGCGCAAGCCAGCTCGATCTCAGCCGCGCCTGTATGGATGGAGCCAGCGTGCCCAGCCCCCGGGGGGCCCGCACACCGGCCCCAACCCTACGGACCGTGGCAAGCTTGGCAGCAAGCGCCACCTCGTCACGGACCGCCAGGGCATCCCGCTGATGTTCTGCGTCACCGGGGCCAATCGCCATGATTCGGTCGTTCTCGAGGAATTGGTCGACGCTCTGCCAGCGGTGCGCGGCAAGCGCGGCATACCACAGAGATGGCCCGACAAACTGCATGCCGACAAGGGTTACGACTATCCGCGCTGCCGCGCGCATCTCCTGCGCCGGGGCATCCAGGATCGCATCGCCCGCAGAGGCATCGAGCGCAATGATCGACTCGGTCGCCACCGCTGGGTGGTCGAGCGAACGCAGGCGTGGCTGGCCGCCTTTGGCAAGCTGCGCATCCGCTTTGAACGCCGCATCGACATTCATTTGGCTTTGCTTTCCCTGGCCTGCTGCGTCATCTGCGTCCGCTCGTTGCACAAGTTTTGTTAGCCGCTCTTATAAGCTTTTTCTTATTAAGAGTAAGTTTTTTATTTCAAAATGACGCTAATCGCCAAGACCTGCGTAGCGTCATCAACCGTCAATGGCTGGGCGCTATTCATTGACCTTCTGGCGCCTCGTTGGCCCGCTTTCGGCGAGCGGACTTCTGCGGTGGCCTGAACTGTGCGACCAACGTGCGCAGAGTTTCCGCTTCAGCCTTGTGCTGCGCCACCGCCTGAAGGACTTGCTGCAGCTCAGCACCTTGCGCCTGGTTGACCCTGGCGCTTTCGGCCATAGCGGCGCGTGCGCTGTCCCGCTCCGCCGCCAACCGTGTCTGGGCGGCATTGGCTTCCAGGAGCTTGGCGTGGTGACCCCTTTCGGTTTCAGCAAGCCTGGTCCTTGTGCTCGTCGGAACCGTGCGCCAGCACGCCCACGGAGGCGGCGGCGACACAGAGGCCGATCAGGGTATGGCGAATGTGAAACATGATGCATCCTCCTTTTGGTGGAGGGGCTGACTAGGGCTGCCGCGCCCGACGAGATGCCGCGGTTGTGAATTTTCTCAGCGCACGGGCTGGATGTCGGTGACGATCATCTTCCCGCCTTCCTGGACGACCATGAATTGCACCTTGTCGCCGGGCTTGAGGTTGGTGAGTTGGCCCTTGTCGCGGACGGCAAAGACCATAGTCATTCCGGGCATGTCCAGGTTCTTGATGTCCCCATGCTTGAGGGTGATCTTGCCGTTGTCCAGATCTACCTTCTTGACCTCGCCATCGGTCATGGATGCGGGTGCGGGCGCGGGCGCCGAAGTCTGGCCTGAATTGGGACTGACCTGGGCATGGCCCGCCAGCGGCAGGGCAGCGCCCATGGCCAGAGCGGAGATGGTGAGCAGACGTTGGATGGTGTTCATGGTGACCTCTGGGTAAATGGATGGATCTATGGTCAGGCCCGGCCATGGCTCGGCCAGCTGTGGTGGGCGCTTCAGACCATCACTTGCGGCCTACCTGGATGGCGCCCTTCATGCCGGCCTCATAGTGGCCAGGCATCAGGCAGGCAAAGTTCACGGCGCCCGCCTTGGTGAACTGCCAGACGATTTCACCCTGCTTGCCCGGTGCGAGCGTGACCTTGCCGGGTTCGTCGTGCTCCATGTCCGGGAATTTCTTCATCTGCTCCAGGTGCTCCAGCAGTTCCTTCTCGGTGCCCAGGCTGAGTTCGTGCTTGACCTGGCCGACGTTCTTGACAACGAAGCGCACGGTTTCGCCTTGTTTGACCTGAATGTTCGACGGCGTGTAACGCATGTTGTCGCTCATTTCGATGGTAATGATGCGACCGGCCTTGGCGACAACGCCGGGTTTGCCAATGGCTGTCTCACCCCCATCACTGTGGCTACCTGCATGGGTGCCGCTGGCGAAGGCTACCCCGGACGTGGCCAGTGCAGCCATAGCGAAGAATTGAGAAATAGTGGATCGCGTGAATTTCATGGATTGGCTCTCGTTGATAACTGAAGGGAAAACTCAATGCTCACCATGCGAAGTGGGCTTGCGCACCTTGACTTCGGTCGGCGTTGCAGGCTTGCGAACGCGCGGCATGGACTGGCCGCCCTCGGCGCTGAAGCGCGCGGGCTCGGCCATGGGGCCGGTGTACTCATGCGCCACCGTGCCTGCGGGATGCTTGTACCAGCCCGGATCCTTGTAGTCGCCCGGCTTCTGGTCGCGGCGTACCTTGAGCACGCTGAACATGCCACCCATCTCCACCGAGCCGAACGGCCCCTGGCCGGTCATCATCGGGATGGTGTTGTCGGGAATCGGCATTTCCATCTCCGTCATGTCGGCCATGCCGCGCTCGCCCATGACCATGTAGTCGGGGATGAGCTTGTTGACTTTCTTGGCAAGGCCGCTGTGATCCACGCCAATCATGGTGGGAATGTCGTGCCCCATGGCGTTCATGGTGTGGTGGCTCTTGTGGCAGTGGAAAGCCCAGTCGCCCTCCTCGTCGGCGACGAACTCGATTTGGCGCATCTGCCCCACGGCCACGTCGGTGGTTACTTCATGCCAGCGCGTGCTTTTGGGCGTCGGGCCGCCATCGGTGCCAGTGACCACGAATTCGTGGCCATGCACGTGCATCGGGTGATTGGTCATGGTGAGGTTGCCCATGCGGATGCGCACCTTGTCGTTGAGACGCACGTTCAGAGAGTCGATACCAGGAAAGACACGGCTGTTCCAGGTCCACAGGTTGAAGTTCGTCATCTCCGCGACCTTGGGTGTAGCGGCCCCGGGCTCAATGTCATATGCACTGAGCAGGAAGCAAAAGTCCCGTTGCACCTCGTCGATCAGCGGGTGCCTAGCTTTCGGGTGCGTGACCCAGAAGCCCATCATGCCCATGGCCATTTGCACCATCTCGTCGCCGTGCGGGTGGTACATGAAGGTGCCCGGGCGGCGCGCCACGAACTCGTAGACAAAGGTCTTGCCGGACGGAATCGCCGGCTGCGTCAGACCGGTCACTCCATCCATGCCGCTGGGCAGGCGCTGGCCGTGCCAGTGAACACTGGTGTGCTCGGGCAGCCTATTGGTCACGAAGATGCGCACACGGTCGCCCTCGACGACCTCGATGGTCGGGCCGGGGCTCTGTCCGTTGTAGCCCCACAGGTGGGCCTTCATCCCTGGTGCCACTTCGCGAACCACCGGTTCGGCGACCAGGTGGAACTCCTTGATGCCCTGATTCATGCGCCAGGGCAGCGTCCAGCCGTTGAGCGTCACCACTGGGTTGTACGGTCGTCCCGAATTGGGCATCAGCGGGGCCATGGTGTTCGGGCTGGTCTGAATGACGGGCTCGGGCAAGGCCGCCATGGCGACACGGCTCACCGCGCCGGCCGCAACGGCGCCGCCAGCAATACCGGCGAACTTGAAAAAATCTCTTCTGGATGTCATGGCAATCGTCTCTGCATCAGTGACCGGCACCCGCGTCGCTGGAAGCGCTGGTGGTGACCGACAAGGTGGTGTTGGTGGGGCGTCCGATTACGGATGCCTGCAATGCGGCATCGGCCAGCCAGAACTGCTGCTGTGAGTCCAAGGCCGCCGTGACGGCACCGACCTGGTCGCGCGCATCGGCCAGCAGTTCGAACGCGCTGATCAGCATGCCGTTGTAGCGAAGCTGGTTCTCCTCCGCGATCACCTTGCGCACCGGAACCACTTCGTCGCGGTAGTGCCGCGCCACGTCGTAGGCCGTTCGATAGGCCGAATAGCTTTCGCGCAGGCTGGAGCCCGCGGAACGCACCGTGCCTTCAAGCTGGTTGGCGGCCGCCAGCGTTCGAGCGTTCATCGCATCGCGCTGCATTCCGCCCCAGTCAAAGAGGGGTAGGCGCACATCGATTTCCCAGCCGCGTGCGGTGGAGCGGGTGCCCTCGGCATTGTCAAATGTCGTGTTGCGACGCCCAGTGAGCTCGATATCGGTGAAGCTGGTCACCATGTTCAGGCCTTGGGCCTTGGCCGCGCCATCCAGCGCGGTCTGCGCCAGGCGAATGTCCAGGCGTGCCTTGGTAGCGAGCGAGCCAACCGCCTGCGGATCCAGTGCTTGCATGGGGAGATCAGGTAGACGTTCCGGAAGCTTGAGCGCCTGCGCCTGGCTTTCATCCAGCCCCAGCAAACGTACCAGTTCTTCCCGGCTGGCCGTGACCTGGTGCTGGGCCGTGCTCAGGCGGGTGGCGGCATCGGCATAAAAAGCCTGCTCGCGTGCGCGGGTGATGCGGTTGAAGTTACCCACGCTCTGCATGCGTTTGGCCAGTTCAGCTCCGGCCTCTGCACTGTCATAGACCTGCTTGGCATACTTGAGCGATTGCTGCGCCGCTACGGCGCGCACCCAGGCCTGGCGCACGCGCGTGACCTGGTCCACCACGTCGCTGGTCAAACGCAGCTGAGACTGCTCGATTCTCCGGGTGGCGACACCGTAGCGGGACGGCAGGGTCAGCAGATCCAACAGGCCAAAGGAGAGCGCACGCCCCAAGTCCAGCTCGACGCCGGCCGTCATGCGCTCAAAACTGAAGATGGGATTGGCAATCCGGCCTACCTGCGCGGCGTCCGCTGACTCCCCCCAACCCTGCGCCAGCAGGGTCTGCAGGGACGGGCTGTTCACCAAGGCCAACTGGACGGCATCTTTCTGATTTAGGGTCTCCGCCAGCAAGGTTTGAGCGGCCTGCGCTCGCTGGTCGCGCTCCTCCTGGGTACGAGCCAGGGCGAGTTTCCCATCGGTGAAGCTACCAGCCTCGTCGTTAACGCGGCCGATGTTCTGCTCCAGGCTGACGCTGGCACAGCCGGTCAGCACCGCCAGTCCGAGTGCAGATAGAGCGAGTTTGGCGTGAGTGGCACGCAAACGCATCATGGTTTTTCTCCCCCGTGATGGCCAGAATGCGGGTCGGTGACGGGAGCAGCGTCCTTGGCGGACCCGGGCTGGCCGGACTTGATTTCTTTCGCATAGGCGCGCCAGCCGCCGATTTCACCCACCTTGTCGTTCGCCGCCTTCCAGGGCTGGACGGACTGCTCCTTGTAGGCCTCGTAACCCGAGAGGGCTGATCGGTACGAGAGCAGGTAGCCCACCTTCGCGGTTTCGACCTCTGGCATCTGTGCAAATGCCAAGGATGGCACCATTAGTGCGGCGCCCAGCCAGAGGCTTGAGGTAGGTCGTGAAAGCCAGAGATTGTTCATGGATTTGTGATGCATTTTTGACTTATGTCATTGTGCAAACGACTAGCTGTCAAAGGCATAACGGCTTCATTACATCTTTGTCATGATCGAGCGGGGTGAGGGGTAACCCCTCACCCCTCTTACACCACCGTACGTGCGGTTCCGCCTACGGCGGTTCAAGTGAAACGCTGGAGGTGTTGGTGGATGGTCAACTACCGATACAAGCCCCACGCCTGTGAAGTATTTGGGCGGCAGTGCGGCGACCATGTGCCTGGCCCCGAGGTTCCACCAGGGGCCGCGCCAGTTGACGCTGGAGCGCCGTGCGCGCAGGGCATCAAGCCCGTAGCGTCGCATCTGCGCTTCTCGCGTCCGTGGCCGCTTCCACTGCGCTCCCGGTTGTCAGAGCTGCCGATCCGTTATCTGCCCGACAGCCAACTGGAGCAGAACCACGCGTCCATGAGCCGCTATGGCTCCAGCACCAAACTGGTGTTCGAGATTTCGCAACTGCCGTAGACCACGCTCCCTTTGCGTGGTTCCTGCCAACCTTCATGCTTTGCGGTGCACACCACTGCGCGTACCGGCAACTCACGGCAATGTCGGCAAGATGACGTTTCTGTTATCCATAGCCGTGCAATTGAACGGCTTACGCACCAGTTGCAGGGCTTCTTGATCGGCTGGCGAAACTTACTATTTCGTATCGATCGCTGGTCTATTTCTCCCGCAAAAAAGGGCCCCTCATAACCTCCGTCAGTTCGACAATGGACACACCATGAACGTCATCACAAACCCGCTTGGCGCACTACTGCCAGTCATTCCGGTGGGCAAGTTGGTGTCCAAAGCACCCATAGTTCAGGACGGTGGATTTTTGGACGCGATGAAGCAAGCGTTAGCGACCACGAGCCAATTGCAAAGTGAATCTGGGCGCCTGAGCCGCGAGGTCACGTTCGGCAACCCTACTGTCAGTCTTGAAGAAACGATGCTTGCAGGAGTCAAGTCGAACATTGCATTTCAGGCCACGCTGCAGAGCCGAAACCGAATTGTTCAGGCTTACACCGATGTAATGAACATGCAGGTCTGATGCGCCGAAGGCGAAGCAGTAAAAATGCAGGTAATGAGCGCACTCGTTGCTGAAATCGCCGGCTCACGTGGCGAACAAGCTGGAGTTGGAGCCTTTTTGACAAAGGCCCCTCCAGCTTTAACTGCTGACCGCCTGAAGAGCCGTTTTAGTACCGGGGTGTTGGAGCACCGAGCCCATGAACTGGGCTGGTGGCTCCATGCGCTGCTCGCACTGTGTGTTGTCCTGTTGTACTGGCTGGCTCATACTGCCGAGGCCGGAAGTCGCGACGTCGATGTGCACTGACGGCGACCAAGACATGCACATCCTAGCCATCAACGCCGGCAGTGCGACCCTCAAGTTCGGGGTTTTCGACCCGGCATCGGCCATGCCCGTGATCGAGTCGACGATCGACCATCCCGCAGTTGATGCCGCGGCGTTTGACGAGATCAAGCAGCAAGTACGAAGTTCCGGCGTGACGTCGCTCAATGCCATCGGCCACCGTGTCGCACACGGTGGCCCCTTCTTGCGCGAGGCGGCTTTCGTGGACGCAAAAGTCGAGCACGAGATCGACCAGGCTGCTGCGCTGGCGCCGCAGCACAACCCCGTTGCACTGGCCGGCATCCGCATCGCGCGCGAGCGTTGGCCAGGCGTGCGCCACGTGGCGGTCTTCGACACCGCTTTTCATGCCGGCATGCCAGAACACGCCTCATGCTATGCCGTTCCGCAGTCATGGCGCGCAGTTGGGGTGCGGCGATTCGGGTTTCATGGCCTGTCGCACCAGAGCGTACTGGCGGCTGTCAGTTCCGCGTTGATGCGGCCTCCATCCGAACTGCGCATCGTGAGCTGCCACATCGGCAATGGGGCAAGTGTCTGCGCGATCGACCGTGGCCGCTCTGTCGACACCTCGATGGGGATGACGGCCCTGGAAGGTCTGGTGATGGGCACACGCAGCGGGGACCTCGACCCCGGCGTGCCAGGCTATGTCGCGCGTACCCTGGGCTTGTCACTGGTGCAAATCGAAGCGGCGCTTTACAGCGACAGTGGACTGAAGGCGTTGTCGGGTGTGGGCTCGGACCTGCGCGAGATCGAGAGTCGCGCGCGGGATGGTCATGCTGCTGCCCAAATGGCGTTGCAGGTCCATGCCTACCGCGTGCGCAAGTACATCGGTGCCTACGCCGCGGCGATGGGCGGCTGCGATGCGGTGGCTTTCACGGGCGGAGCAGGGGAAAACTCCCCGACGCTGCGTTGCCGCATTCTGGACGGCCTGGAATTCCTTGGCCTGCATCTGGACGAGGAGCGCAATCGCGCCTTCAGTCCGGCATCCGAAGTCTCCCAGCTTCAGGCGTCACGGTCCTCGGTCGCGGTGCTGGCCGTGCGTGCGCGCGAACAGTGGGTGATCGCGCACGAGACTGCCAGGTTGTTGAATGGTTCGGTAAGTGCCGAACACGAAATCGATGGATAGGGAGAGCACCGTGGTCAACAACAGCCCCGTTCTCGGCGTCGCCCACAAGCCGGTCCATCCTTAGTAGAAAAATGGCATGACGTAGGGAAAACTAAGCGCGACCAAGACCAACACGGCGACGAACCAGAAAATGAGCTTGTAGGTGGTGCGCACTTGCGGAATCGCGCACACCTCGCCCGGCTTGCAGGCTGCGGTCGGTCGGACGATGCGCCGCCAGGCAAAGAACAGTGCAACCAGCGCCGCGCCGATGAAGATCGGCCGATACGGCTCCAATACCGTCAGGTTGCCGATCCAAGCGCCGCTGAACCCCAAGGTGACCAGAACCAGCGGCCCCAGGCAGCAGGCCGAGGCGAGGATGGCAGCCAGCCCGCCGGCGAAGAGCGCCCCGCGCCCGTTTTGTGGTTCAGACATGCGCGTGTCCTTTCGAATTTAAATTGGATAGCGTAACCTTACTTCCGTAGTCATGTACGGAGTCAAGCAATATGGAAAACAATTTGGAAAATCTGACCATCGGCGTTTTCGCCAAGGCGGCCGGGGTCAACGTAGAGACCATCCGGTTCTATCAGCGCAAGGGCTTGTTGCCGGAGCCGGACAAGCCTTACGGCAGCATCCGCCGCTATGGCGAGGCGGATGTAACGCGGGTGCGGTTCGTGAAATCAGCCCAGCGGCTGGGCTTCAGTCTGGATGAAATAGCCGAACTGCTGCGGCTGGAGGATGGCACCCATTGCGAGGAAGCCAGTAGTCTGGCCGAGCACAAGCTCAAGGACGTGCGCGAAAAAATGACTGACTTGGCGCGTATGGAGTCGGTGCTTTCCGAACTTGTGTGTGCCTGCCACCTGCGGCAGGGGAATGTTTCTTGCCCGCTGATTGCTTCACTGCAAGGGAAGAAAGAACCGCGCAGTACCGACGCGGTGTAGCCAAGGGAACTACGCCTAACAGGCTGCTGAAATACTACCCCTACGGCCGAACCTGCTCAGCGGCTGCAAGTGCGTTTGTCGCAGCAGTTTCCGTATTCTGAAAGTCAGCCCGTAAAACCAGGTGTTTTCAGCCGCAAACCACGGTTTTCTGCTCTTTTGGCCTTCACATCTGCCCCTGCAGACGGATTTGCCCCAGGCTGCGCAACCGCGTGAGGTTGTAGCCCGCCATCGTCAGCACAAACATCTGGTCCACCTTCTTGATCCCGCGCACCAGCACCTGGCGCATGTGCCCCACCGTCTTGGCCCAGCCAAAGCCTTGTTCGATCAGCTTTCTCTTTTGCTGGGAGATGGCGTAGCCTTCGCTGCCCGCGATCCTGTCAGGCACCGCCGATTGACGCCCTGATTTGTTCTGCGCCACATGGGGCAGCACGTTCATCTCTTGCAGCGCGTCGATGAACTCCCTGGCGTCGTAACCCTTGTCTGCGCCCAGCGTGATCGTGATGGGGTCATCGCCGGGCAATGCCTGTCGCGCATCGTTGATCATGGCCTTGGCCGCTTCGCGCTCTGCATATCCGTCGGCCTGTGTGACCACGGCGCTGACCACCAGCCCGTGGCGGTTGTCGGTGAGTGTGTGGCCCATGAAGCGCAGTTCGCTGGCAGTCTTGCCCTTGCGGTACAGCCGTGCATCCCCGTCCGTGGTGGATTCATGGGTGTCGTTGCTGCGCTTTTGGTCTTTGAAGTTGCCCGCGTCGGTATCGTCGTCGCCCTGGCGGTCTTTGCGCACAAAGCTCTTGTGGCCCGCCCAGGCCTGGATCAGGGTGCCATCCACGCTGAAGTGCTCGCCCGAGAGCAGCTCCTGCTCCTGGGCTTGTTGCACGATCTGGTTGAAGAATTCGATGACCGCATCGTGCTCGATCAGACGTTCGCGGTTCTTGCTGAAGACGGTGGGCACCCAAACGGCATCGTCCATGGCCAGGCCAATGAACCAGCGAAACAGAAGGTTGTACTGGGTCTGCTCCATGAGCTGGCGCTCCGAGCGCACGCTGTAGAGCACCTGGATGAGCATGGCGCGCAGCAGCTTCTCGGGGGCAATGCTGGGACGCCCGCCTTTGATGTCAGCCGCATACATCTGACCAAACAGGTTGTCCATGTTCGCCAGGGCCTTGTTGACCATGATGCGGATCACCCGCAGGGGGTGATCAAGGGGCACGAAGTCATCGAGATGGCGCATCGTGAACAGGCTCTCGGTGAAGGTGTCGGCTCCGCGCATGGATGGCTCGTCTGTCTGGTCAGTGGGGGGCTTGATTGTCACGGCTGGGCGGCTGTCGCGGACTGTCGGTGGGGAGTATTTCAGCAGCCTGGTAGGAGCGGCGCCTTGTCGGGTTACGCTGCGCTCAACCGACTTTGAGCAGGTTCTTACGAGCTGGCCTTTCCTGTGCGGTGGTGACTTCCGGGTGATTTCCGGGTGATGTGGTGTGGGGCGGCAGGGTGCACCGGGTCGCGGGTGGCTGAACGGCGGGCGGCCTACAGGCCGGCGGCGGCTTCTCTCCAGCCGCTTACCAGCAAGGCCAGGGGGGCCAAGGCGGCGAACCCCAGAACGATGCGGTGGAACACCGGGCCTGCCCTGTGCGCTTCGAGGAAGTGCCTCACCAGCAACAGCCCCTTGCCCCAAGCGATGAGGGCGATGCTCGCGCTCATCGCCCCACGGCTCAGTCCTGCATGTGCCAAGTGGGCTGCAAACACACTCAGGCACGTCAGTGCCACCATGAGCAGCCAGGCGACAAAGGTGGGTGTGGGTTTCATCATGGGCCTTCAAACTAGGGCATAAAACAGGGCAAAAATCATCAGCCACACCAAGTCGGTGGCGTGCCAGTACGTGGCCAGGGCCTCCAGACCCCGCACGTCTGTGCTGGAGTACGTCCCCACCTTGGCGCGTGCCAGGCACCACACCATGCCGCCAAGGCCCCAGCATGCATGGAGGAAGTGATTGATGGTGAGGTAGTAGTACACCACCACAAAAATCCCGCTGCTGGCATCAATTGCGTGTGCCTGGTTCCACCGCCACTCCAGCATTTTGATCACCGGGTAAAGCAGCCCAATCGCCAGCGCTGCCCCCTGCCATTGCTTGGCGCGCTGCGCATTGCCCTGCCGAAACGCCGCAATCGCCTGGGTCAGCGCATATCCGCTGGTCAGCATGACCAGCGTCACCGCCACGCCACCCCATGTCCACAAGCGCGCTGCGCCTTCCTGAAACGCCTGGGGGTGGAACCACCGTGCCACAAAGTACACGCTGAAAAACATCGTGAACTCCAGATACTCCAGGCAGACGGCCACCCACATGCCTTTGAGCCCCGGCAGCGAATCACTTGGAACTCGGGCGGCGGATGTGTTCGCCGGTGTCTCCGGCACGGGTGTTTGCAAAGTCAAATCGCTCATGGGCTGTGCCTCTCACCACCTGGGCCGGTGGTCTTTCTTGGCAAGATCTGTGGCGCAAGCCACTGCGGTAAAGGCCCGACTGCGGGTGCTCCGTCTGCTGACACAGTTCCTTGCCCGTCTGCTCCAGTATACGGAGTTTGGCGGCGTGTGCACCGTATCAGCCAGGCCGCTTTGGTTGCGTAGCAGAAACTGACATACATCATGTTGGGAGGCTGCCTGCACGTTGCCGGTGCCGAACGTCAGCCCGTGCATCGCAAAGCCCCCAGCCCCCACCAAACCCACTACATTGCGTGCATGACCGTATCCCGCCTTCAACGCTTCTTTCCCTTCCTGGCCGTTCTTGGCTCCGACACTTCCCTGGGGCTCGGCACCTCGTGGGCCAAGCAGGTGTTGTTTCCGGCCGTGGGCGCGCAGGGCACCACCGCGGTGCGGGTGGGGTTGTCGGCGGTGTTGATGCTGCTGTGGCGCCCCTGGCGCTGGCGCCTGTCGCGGGCCGATGCCAAGGCCGTGGCCCTGTATGGCGCTGCGCTGGGTGCCATGAACCTCATGTTCTACATGTCCATCCAGACCCTGCCATTTGGCCTGGCAGTGGCCATCGAGTTTGCCGGGCCGCTGGCGGTGGCCATCTGGTCATCGCGCCGTGCCATGGATTTTGTGTGGGTGGCGCTGGCCATGGTGGGCCTGGGCTTGCTGTTGCCCCTGGGGCTGAGCGGCAGCACGCTGGACCCCGTGGGGGTGATGTATTCGGTGGGCGCCGCTGTGTTCTGGGCGCTGTACATCATCTACGGCAAACGGGCCGGGCATTTGCACGCGGGGCAGTCGGTGTCGCTGGGCCTGCTGGTGGCGGCGATGGTGGTGGTGCCCGTGGGCGTGGTGCATGCAGGCGCTGCGCTGCTGTCCCCCTCGGTGCTGCTGGTGGGCTTGTGCGTGGCGGCCATTTCCAGTGCCATTCCCATCTCGCTGGAAATGATGGCCTTGAAGCGCCTGCCCAAAGAGGCCTTTGGCATCATGATCAGCATGGAGCCCGCCGTGGCCGCGCTGCTGGCACTGCCGCTGCTGGGCGAGCACCTGAGCGGGGTGCAGTGGCTCGCCATTGGGTGCATCGTGGCGGCGTCGATGGGCAGTGCGGCCACCGCACGCCAGTCCGCTGCTGTGGCGGTGCAGCCTCAGTCGGCGTGATGCCGGGTGGCGTTGCGGGCGAGGGCTGGCTCGTTGGGGCCGTGTTGGCGAGCTACCAGGGTGTCATTGCTCACCTTTTGATAGCTGCTGGCGCTTGATGGGCAAGCGCTAGCAGGCTGCTGAAATACTCCCCAGCGTCCGAACCTGTTCAGCGGCTGTAGCCGCATTTTTCCGTATCCTGAAAGTCAACCCCTCAAAATCGCCTGCTTTCAGTCGCAAAGCACGGTTTTTTTACCCCTTTTGCCTTCACATCTGCCCCTGCAGACGGATTTGCCCCAGGCTGCGCAACCGCGTGAGGTTGTAGCCCGCCATCGTCAGCACAAACATCTGGTCCACCTTCTTGATCCCGCGCACCAGCACCTGGCGCATGTGCCCCACCGTCTTGGCCCAGCCAAAGCCTTGTTCGATCAGCTTTCTCTTTCGCTGCGAGATGGCGTATCCTTCGCTGTCTGCGATCACATCGGGCACCGCAGATTGGCGCCCTGACTTGTTCTGCGCCACATGGGGCAGCACGTTCATCTCTTGCAGCGCGTCGATGAACTCCTTGGCGTCGTAACCCTTGTCTGCGCCCAGCGTGATCGTGATGGGGTCATCACCGGGCAGTGCCTGTCGCGCATCGTTGATCATGGCCTTGGCCGCTTCACGTTCAGCATATCCGTCGGCCTGTGTGACCACGGCGCTGACCACCAGCCCGTGGCGGTTGTCGGTGAGTGTGTGGCCCATGAAGCGCAGTTCGCTGGCAGTCTTGCCCTTGCGGTACAGCCGTGCATCCCCGTCCGTGGTGGATTCATGGGTGTCGTTGCTGCGCTTTTGGTCTTTGAAGTTGCCCGCGTCGGTATCGTCGTCGCCCTGGCGGTCTTTGCGCACAAAGCTCTTGTGGCCCGCCCAGGCCTGGATCAGGGTGCCATCCACGCTGAAGTGCTCGCCCGAGAGCAGCTCCTGCTCCTGGGCTTGTTGCACGATCTGGTTGAAGAATTCGATGACCGCATCGTGCTCGATCAGGCGTTCACGGTTCTTGCTGAAGACAGTGGGCACCCAGACTGCGTCGTCCATGGCCAGGCCGATGAACCAGCGAAACAGAAGGTTGTATTGGGTCTGCTCCATCAGCTGGCGCTCCGAGCGCACGCTGTAGAGCACCTGGATGAGCATGGCGCGCAGCAGCTTCTCGGGAGCAATGCTGGGGCGCCCGCCTTTGATGTCGGCCGCATACATCCGGGCAAACAGCTCGTCCATGTTGGCCAGGGCTTTATTGACCATCACACGGATCACGCGCAAGGGGTGATCGGCGGGCACGAAGTCATCGAGGTGGCGCATGGTGAACAGGCTCTCGGTGAAGGTGTCGGCTCCGCGCATGGATGGCTCGTCTGTCTGGTCGGTAGGGGTGCCTTGATTGTCGTGGCAAGGCGTCAACCGAGGAGTGAAGGTGGAGGGTATTTCAGCAGCCTGCTAAGGCAGTGGATTCAAAAGTGAATTGCATGCCGCACTATGCCAGCCGATAAGTCCCTTTGCCCCGCTCGCGCACAGCCTCGGCGGCAACCAACCTCCTCATCGCCAAGCCGACGGAACCCAGAGGGATTCCCGCCCCTTGGGCAATGGTCCCCTGGGTCAAAGTCACCCAACTGCGGCGGTCCAATACCTTTTTCAGGTGCGCCAGGACCTTTTCGTCGTTTGAACTCAAGCGTTGAGGCTGGCTTGCCGTTTCCTTCGTCCGCTTTCGCAGCGGTTTGGTCTTGAGCGACTGCCGGCGCGGCGCGGGCTTGACGACCACGTCTTCTGCTTCGTCCAGGTCTCCCGCGCCTTGATGAGCATGAGAGCGCCTTCCATGGTCCGGCAACGCAACAATGACTGGCGTCTCGGGCTGCATCATTTCCGCAGCTCCTCCGTACATAGTCTTGAGTTGCTCTTCGATGCTTTGCAACTCATGCGCCATGCGCGCCACGGCGCGCAATTGGGCATAGGCGCGGTCGGCCTCGGAACTGAAGGGCTCACTGGCAACAATACCGACCACACGGCCAGCGTTGGACTGGACTTCCTGCGCGAATGCCTCTCGGGCGGTGTGCAAGCCCTCCCCAGCCTTTTGCAGGGCCAACAGGGTCGAGGGAGAAATGGACATGTGAGCTCCTGAAAAGGTATCTTGGCTTGGCATGCTGCTCGATGCTGTTGCCGTGAAAGATTGAGTTTATTGGAGAGCCCACAAGTACGCTGCACGGGAACTGTCAGAACACTGCTCCTAGAATCCGGATCGCCTGCCTGAATTCATCCGGCAGCGAATTTCGACCCACAAACCCAACAAGATCCACCATGGCAACTGCAAAGAAGACATCCACCCCCGCCAAGAAGACTACGAAAGTGGCTCCCGCCGCCAAGAAGGTCGCGCCTGTTGCCACCAAACCGGCAGCGGTTGCCATCAAGCCCATCAAGACGGTTTTCAACAAGACCACGCTGATCGCCCATCTGGTTGAGCAATCTGGTGTGGAGCCCAAGGCAGCCAAGGCAGTTTTCGCCGCATTGGAAACCGCCATCCTGGGTTCGGTGCACAAGAAGGGATCGGGTGAGTTCACCCTGCCCGGCCTGATGAAGATCGGCTTGCAGCAGGTTCCTGCGAAGAAGAAGCGTTTTGGCAAGGATCCCTTCACGGGTGAAGAGCGCTGGTTCCCCGCCAAGCCTGCATCGGTGAAGATCAAGACGCGCGCGTTGAAGAAGCTCAAGGACGCAACGCTCTGATCCAGCAATCAGGCGGGTAGGCTCGCGAACTGCGCCCGCCTGAGTGCGCCGCCCCCGGCTACGCCCCGGGGGAAAGTTACTAAACTTGAAAGCTGGACGTCCTGCTTAATCTGGGATCAGGCCCGGGCTTGTTTCTCGTCACTAGGCTGCGCAAGGCACAGACCATTCGGTTCGAGCCCAGCGAAAGACAGCGGTTGACAGTCGCAATTGTGTCAATCGTCATCCGCCTGTTTTCGGACAGATTTGACTGACAGTTGGCTCTCGCCCATGCGACGTGACCATCTGCATATTGCCAGGCCAGAAGCCACGCATCATCGTCTGACCGTTCTTGCGGCAACCCAAATGATTCACTTCGTTGGGCGGCCCACCCTCCTCCCGGCTCCTATGATCAGGCGCCGTTGGGCTCCAGGTCTATGGAGAACAGCAGCTCCTGCATCCGTCGGTGCTCCTCAGGAGTAGGCCATGCGGCATCTCCTGGCGCAGCCTCCAATTTGAACCGCCCCTCTCGGTCGAAGCGGACAAACCCATAGGTCTCGTTGACCACAGCACCCGGCACCCCATCGGCCCGAAGCCGTACATACCAGTCCGCCAGGCGCAGAGTTTGGTCCGCCAACATTGGTGCCAAGGCCTGACCCCTGGCAAGCGCCACATACAGCACATGCGGCAAGGCGTGCACGTCCCCCGCCTCGTCGAGCAGGAACACATAGGACGCGTGTTCGACATCCGGCTCGCACATTCCGCGGCCGGAGCCATCCACGGTGGTGTAGACGGGGGCAAAGCCACTGCCCGGCTGGCGGAAGTTCGTGGTTTGTCCCTGATACACGCGTGCAGCAACCCACTGAACGTCGCCGGCATAGGCGTAGGCGCGCAAATCGAATTTCATGGACTGCAGTCCCTCCGTATTCGCAATGACGCGTTCGCCCGGAGGCACGAGGGCCTGTGCTACATAGGCTCCCGTCATGATCTCCTGCCAGACCCGGCGCGTGAGTTTGTCACCTCGGTACGCGGCGCGGCTACCGAAGCCCGCCGCGGGTTTGAAGAACAGGCTACGACGAGCCGCCCACAGCCGGTCACCATGTGCCTCATCGACCACTTCGGTGCGCGGCACGTTCGCCAGCAGCACCTGCCTGTCGTCGTCAGCAACGCCCAGCTCCCGCAGCGCACCATCGTCACTGAACAAGGCCAGTCGCCGCTTGTCGGCGTATAGCGCGTGCGCCGTCGGATGGGGCGTGAGAACCGCTGCCTGTTCCAGCCAAGCCTGTCGCAGCACGGCGTTGGCAGGCAGATCCAGATAAAAATCTGTGACACGGTTGTAAACCACGTCGATGGCGAGTTCGCCGTGCCAGAGCCTGCCGTGACGGCACGCCAGCTCGGAGGGATCGACAATGATGGCCTGCAGTCCATGGCGCTCAAACAGCTGCCGGAACAGCAGGAACTCTGGATACAGGTATTGCTGCTGCGGCGCTTCGTCCACGATAGCGATCGAGACCAACGGCCGTGAGTGACCGGCCAGCCGCCACTCACGGCGGAACATGTCCACCAGCCGCTGCTCGAACGTTGCGACGGCGCCGCGGCTTGGCACCATTGCCTGCACAGCCTGACAGCAGCTGCGCTGAGCACGGGCCAGCACCGCATTCAGCATCGCACCACCAGCGTTTGTGTTGATTTCGATCAAACCGAGACGGTCTTGGTCCAGATGGAAGTCATAGCCGAAGAACACGCCCTGGGAGCCACCGGTGCCGGCCCGCGCAATGGCGGGGGCATCCGCCAAGACCTGCTCCCGGTAGGCCGGGAGTGCCACCACTGCCTCGATGGCTTGCACGACGCGGGCCATTCGTTCGAGAGGAGGCCGCGCCACGAAGACAGGCTGCGCAGCAAAAAGGTAGGGGCATCGGTCGCGCACTAGCTGCGACAAGCTCGGAGAGCCCAACTCGGCATCGAGCGCAGCCGCCAGCGCCGCAGGATCCAGGCTCAGACAGAAGCAGTCGCGGTTGAGCTTCTCAAAGGAGGTCAACTCGCAGTTTGGTGTGTTGTGCATTGAGAGAGGAGTCAGAGCAGTTGGTGAAACAAGTAGAGCGCCTCCTTTTAGAGCCTGTCCCACGCCCCGCGTCGGCGCCAGGGGGCAGCGTGATTTTCTCTGCCCATTGCACGTATTTCTGGTGCACATCAAGGAAGCGCTCATGGCTCATGCATCAAGCCCCAGAGTGGGTCGGATGGGTTGTGAATCCGTTCCCGAAGCGCGCTGTCTTCGAAGTTCAAACTGTTTGACCAGTGCGTAAAGCGCCGGAATCACAGCCAGCGTGAGCACGGTCGAAGAAATCATGCCACCGACCATCGGCGCGGCAATGCGACTCATCACTTCCGAGCCGGTGCCGGTCCCCCACATGATGGGCAGCAGGCCCGCCATGATGGCAACGACCGTCATCATTTTGGGACGAACACGCTCTACGGCGCCCTCCATGACTGCCTCGTAAAGGTCACCAACTCCTGGCTCTTTCCCTTCAGAGCGGCGTTTTTCCTTGATCTCTTCCCAGGCGTGGTCCAGGTAGATCAGCATGACGACCCCGGTTTCAGCGGCCACACCAGCCAGGGCAATGAAGCCCACAGCAACTGCGACAGAGAGGTTGTAGCCAAGCCACCACATCAGCCAGACGCCGCCAACCAACGCGAACGGCACCGACAGCATGACGATCAAAGTCTCCGTCAGTCGCCTGAAGTTCAGGTACAGCAGCAGGAAAATGAGCAACAGCGTTACTGGCACAACGAATTTCATTTTCTCGATGGCACGCTCCATAGACTCAAACTGACCGCTCCATGTGGCGTAGTAGCCGGGCGGGAACTTGACCTGGTCATTCACTGCTTTGCGCGCCTCGGCGACGTAGCCACCGATGTCACGCTCACGGATGTCCACAAAAATGTAGGCAGATAGCAACGCATTTTCGGTACGGATGCCAGGGGCGCCCTTGGCCACCTCCACGCGGGCAACCTGGCCCAGCGGAATCATGGCTCCATCCATGGTCGGCACCAGCACTTCGCGGGCGATCTGCTGCGGGTCAGACCGCAATTCGCGTGGGTAGCGAACCGTAACGCCAAAACGCTCTCGCCCTTCCACCGTGGTGGTCACCATGTCACCGCCGAGCGCCGTACCAATGACCTCCTGGAGATCACCCACCGCCAGACCGTAGCGTGCCAGTTGGGCGCGGTCGGGCTCGATGTTCAGGTAGAAGCCGCCTGTGATCCGCTCCGCGAATGCCGAGGTGGTGCCGGGCACAGATTTCACTACGGTCTCGATCTCCCGCGCCAGGCGTTCCATTTCGTTCAAGTCCTTGCCGAAGACTTTGATACCAATGGGTGTGCGGATACCGGTGGACAGCATGTCGATGCGCGCCTTGATGGGCATGGTCCAGGCATTGGAGACGCCAGGAAACTGCAGCGCCTTGTCCATCTCGGCGATCAATTTGTCGATGGTCATGCCAGATCGCCACGCTGACTCCGGCTTGAGGTTGATGACCGTCTCGAACATCTCGGTCGGTGCTGGGTCGGTGGCCGTGTTGGCCCGTCCTGCCTTACCGTAGACCGATTCAACCTCTGGAAAACTCTTGATGATCTTGTTTTGCGTCTGAAGCAACTCGGCGGCCTTGGTGATCGACATGCCCGGCAGCGAAGCAGGCATGTAGAGCAAAGTGCCTTCATTGAGCGTCGGCATGAACTCGGACCCCAGCTTGCTGGCCGGATAGAACGACACCCCAAGCACGACCAGGGCAATGGCAATGGTCACCTTCTTCCAGCGCATCACTCCAGCGATGATGGGTCGGTAGACCCAGATCAGGAACCGGTTCACCGGGTTACGGGACTCCGGCATGATGCGTCCGCGAATGAAAATCATCATGAGCACCGGCACCAGCGTCACCGACAACAGCGCCGCTCCTGCCATAGAAAACGTCTTGGTGAACGCCAGCGGTGAGAACATGCGCCCCTCCTGTGATTCGAGCGTGAACACGGGCAGAAACGACACGGTGATGATCAGTAGCGAGAAGAACAGTGCCGGGCCAACCTCCTTGCACGCGGCGATCATGGCCTCGACCCGCTGCTTGCTGTTGTGCTCGGGTGGGAGCCGCTCCAGGTGTTTATGGGCGTTCTCGATCATGACGATGGCCGCATCCACCATGGCACCGATCGCAATGGCGATACCACCCAGACTCATCAGGTTGGAATTCATGCCCAGCAAGCGCATCGCGATGAATGAGATCAGCACCCCTACGGGTAACATCAAGATAGCCACGAGGGCTGAACGGACGTGCATGAGAAAGACCATGCAGACCAAGGCAACGATCAGGCTCTCCTCAATCAGCGTTCGCTTGAGCGTATCGATGGCCCGATGAATCAGGTCAGATCGGTCGTAAACAGCCTGGATGCTGACGCCCTGCGGCAGCCCTGCCGAAACTTCGGTAATTTTCTCCTTCAGGTTATGGATGACTTCCAGGGCGTTTTGGCCATAGCGGGCCATGGCGATGCCCGAGACCACCTCCCCCTCCCCGTTGAGTTCGGTCAGGCCGCGCCGTTCATCGGGAGCGAGTTCAACGCGAGCGATGTCTCGAATCAATACTGGTGTTCCTTTTTCGGCCTTGACGACCAGGTTCTCAATGTCCGCCGCGCCGCGCAGATAGCCCTTTCCGCGCACCATGTACTCTGTCTCGGCCATCTCCACCACACGGCCGCCGACGTCACGATTGGAGTCGCGCACGACCTGTGACACCTTGGCCAAAGGAATGCCGTAGGCCCGCAGCTTCACCGGGTCGACGGTGATCTGGTAGGTCTGGACAAAGCCACCGACGGATGCCACCTCAGCGACGCCATGCGCCTTGGTCAGCTGGTAGCGCAGGTACCAATCCTGCAAAGTTCTCAACTCGGCCAGCGTCCGGTCCTTGGCGATCAAAGCGTACTGGTAGACCCAACCCACACCGGTGGCATCAGGGCCAATTTGCGGCGTGACCCCCTTGGGCATTCGACTGGATGCGAAATTGAGGTATTCCAGCACGCGCGAACGCGCCCAATAGATGTCTGTGTCATCCTCAAAGATGATGTAGACGAAGGACGCTCCAAAGAAGGAAAAGCCGCGCACCACCTTGGACTTGGGTACCGACAGCATGGCGGTGGTCAAGGGATAGGTGACCTGATCCTCAACCACCTGGGGCGCTTGTCCAGGGTATTCGGTGTAGACGATGACCTGAACGTCGGACAAGTCCGGCAGCGCGTCCAGAGGCGTTCGCAACACAGCGAACACCCCTGCGACAATGACAAACAGCGTGGCAAGCAGCACCAGGAAGCTGTTTCTTCCTGACCAGTCAATGATCTTCGCGAGCATGTTGTTCCCTGAAGATCAGTTATGGCCGGCGTGCGGAGTGGCCGCCGCTTTGCCCACGGGTTTCACGGAGGTGACCACCCATTCACCCTGTCCACGCTCAACGAACTCGAAGACCACCGCTGTGCCAGGTTGCAAGCCCGTCATCAGCCCGTTGTTGGAGACCTTGAACTCCATGGACATTGCGGGCCATTTGAGGGAGGGTATGGGACCATGGGCAATGGTCACCGTGCCGGCCTTCGCATCAGACTCCTCCACCCTGCCCTCACCTTGGTGCCCGACGGCGGCAGCGGGCTTGCTCGCATCAGGGGTGCCTTGTGCTTCCGACTTAGTTCCATGTGAGGAGTGCCCAAAGCCGCCCACGGCCGCCTTGAGGTTGGCTTCTGCATCGATCAGGAAATTGGCAGCGATGACCACCTGCTCACCCTCGCGAACGCCCTCGGTGACTTCAATGCGGTCGTCGCTGCGTGCGCCCACTTTGACATCGCGGGGTTCGAATCGTCCCTCCTTGAGCTGCACCAGGACGATCTGGCGCGTGCCGCTGTCAATCACGGCCGAAGTCGGCACCGTCAAAACCGCCCCCTTGCTGGCGGTCGGAAGTTCCACCTGGGCAAACATGCCAGGCTTGAGCAAGCCACCCGTGTTCGACAAGTCCACGCGCACCTGCACCGTTCGGGTTTCAGGCTTCAGGGTGGGATACACATAGCTGACTGTCCCCTGGAACACCTTGTCTGGGTAGGCATTGATTTGCACCTTGGCCTTGCCCCCCGACTTGACCAAGCCGATGTCTTGCTCGAAGACATCGGCGATGACCCAGACCGAGGACAGGTTGGCGACTTGGTAGAGCATTTCGCCCGGCATGAATCGCATACCTTGGATGGCCTTCTTGTCGGTGATGATCCCTGCCACTGGTGAGCGAAATGTCAGCGTGCGGCGTGCGTCGCCGGATTTGGCCAAGGTCTTGACCTGCTCGTCCGAGATATCCCAATTGCGAAGCCGCGCCAGGCTGGAGTCGGCCAGCTCACGCATGCCACGCTGTGCCTCACCAGAGGCATCCTTCAACGCGTCAACACCCTGTGCCGCGATGGCGTACTCGCGCTGAGCAGACACCAGTTCGGGGCTATATACCTCGAAGAGTGGCTGCCCCTTGTTCACCGTCTGCCCGGTAACGTTGGCATGCAGACGCTCAACATAGCCCTCAAATTTGGCAGCAATGGTGAAGGTCTGGCGCTCGTCTGGTTCAATGCGTCCGGCGGCACGCACTACCTTGTCCAGAGAGCGAAGACTCACCGCCTCGGTGCGAACGCCAAGTTTCTGAATCTTTTCGGTGCTGATGCGAATTTGATTGGAGTTGGTTTCTGCTTCTTCCTGCTCTCCCTCGTAGACCGCGATGTAGTCCATCCCCATTGGATCTTTTTTCGGTGTGGGAGATGTGTCGGGCAACCCCATCGGGTTACGGTAAAAAAGTACCTTGCGCTCCTTCTTGGTAGGACCGGCAGAGGCGCCCTGCGACGCAGTCTGGTCACCACTGCGGGCTTCTGATTGGCGCTGTCCCATCCAATAGCCACCACCCGCCGCCAACCCTGCGGCGACGATAGCCAGGAATACGCCGGCCTTGAAACCTGTTGTCATTGTTCTTCTCCCACGATGCGTTCAATTTCGGTAAGCCGCTTCTGCGCTTCCACGCCGGCTTTGATCTGATTCAGTTTGGACTGACGAATCTGGCGCTGCGCGTCCAGCAAGGTCGCAAAATCCACCTTGCCCGTCTGGTACCCAGCCAGCGCAGAGCGGAAGGTCAACTCCGACTGCGGCAAGAGACTTTCGGTCGTTAACGCCAGAGAGCGCCGGGCGGACTCAAAACCTGCCACGTTGGCGTAAAGGTCTGCCAGGACTTGATTCGTGACGACTTCCTGGCGTGAGCGTGCAGCGGCCAACATGGCCTCGGACTCCCGCTCCTGGGCGCGCCGCGAATCTTGCTGCAGGGGAATATTCAACTCGACCATCAGCTCCCACTCTTTGATCGAGCCTCGGTACTGAATCGGAGAGATACCGACGTTGAAGTCGGGATAGCGGTTCTTGTAGGTCAGCTCGCGGTTCTTCTCGGCCGCCCTGATCTGGGACTCTTCCGTGCGCAGCAGCGGATTGTTCATCCGGGCGCGCCCTTCCAGCGCTGCGAAGCTGACTTGCTCCGGCGACGGCAAGGCGCGGATCTGCTCGGGTGCAGCCAAAATCTCCGAGGTCGGACGCCCCACGAGCGCATTCAACTTGGACTGGAGTTGGCGACGCTCAGCGTCCAGTGCAATCAGTTCGTTGCGCATTGTGGACTGCTCCACCTGCGCACGGATCACATCCTGTTGCGCAGCAAGCCCGCCCGCATAGCGGACCTGCGCGACTTTTTCCAATCGCGCCATCAGGTCGAGAATTTCCCGCGACAAGCGATCGTTCTGGTCCAGGTAATAGAGCTCGGCATAAGTCGTCTTGATCTTGCCAGCCAGTTCAACCCAGGCGCCTGCTGCACGGCTTCTCGCAGCTTGTGCTTGTGACTCAGCCACCTCACGCTTCAGACCGCGTTTGCCCATCCAGGGAAAATCCTGCATCAGCACGTAGCGGGTGCTTCCGACGCGCCCTGGCAATAGCGTGGGGTTTTGTTCTCCCATGCGCGTGATGTCACGCAATTCGGTTCGGAATTTAGGATCCGGCAAGGCGCCTGCTGGCGCGACGCGCTCTGCTGCCGCATCCGCATCAAAACGCATGCTGGCGATTTCTGGGTTTCTATCCCTGGCCGCTTGCAGCAACCCTTCGACACTCGATCCCAGCTTGGCCTCCTGGGCCCGAACCATCGGGCTCAAGGCGAGAGCGACCAGCACCACACCCAACGACAGGCGAAACCTATTCGGCATCAGGACCTCCCTTGGCGGCACGCAAGGCAACATTCAACTGGTCAACCACTTCGGCCCAGTCCGCATCCTCCAGAAGCTCTTCGCGCAACAGAGTCGCCTGAGCAGGCGTCCAGAATGGCGCATCGGCCAGCAGCACATCGGGCGGCAGTGGAGCGTGCTCCTCCAAGAACTCCCTAATGCCTGCCGCGTCCATGCGCAGGCCGAGTTGGGCAAATAGTTCAGAGAAGCGATGAAATGACTTTTCCATAGCGGTGGTCCCTATTGTTTAAATACAAAAATTCTGAAGACGTGGCCGGTGGACGCTCACGAAAACGTCAAGCTCAACACCAATACGACCACTCCCGACGCCATCGCGCCCAGGTAGCCGAAAACAACCGATTTACCGACCTGCGCGCCGCCTGTCGTCCAGGCGATGCCGACCTTTGCCACCATGTTTGCCAATGTCGCGAGACCGAGCGCCGTGACGGTGGCGCCCGTGGACAATCCACCGGCACCATGCAGCCGAGCGACCGAGATCAAGATCGCATCCACGTCGGCAAGGCCTGAAACCGCCGACAGCACATAGAGGCCGCTGGTGTCCAGCCACTGCTTTGCCGCTGGCACCAGGACGCTCATGACAGCGAGCAGCACACCGAAACCGAGCGCGGTGCCAAGGTCGAATGGCGCCATCGCGCCGACAGCGCCCTCCCCCACTACAGTGCGGTCCAACTTGCGCCACCCCCATAGCGCAATACACAGCAGTGCCACGCCAGTGACCACCAGGGCGCTGCCGAAGGTGGACAGCAGCGCCGGCTGGATGACACCCAGCAGAACGACCATGCGAAAAAACATGACGCCACAGGATGCCAACGTGCCGGCTACCGCCGCGCCTGTCAGCGAAGGCTGCTCGCGTGCGTAGCGAGCCAAAGCCAACGTGGTTGCGGTGGAAGATGCCAGTCCTCCCAGGATCCCGGTCCACAGCACACCCCTTTGCGCGCCGGTGATCCGCATGGCAAAGTGACCCGTCAGCGACAGGCCCGCAATCAGGATGACTGCCCACCACAGCTGGTACGGATTGAGCGCGGCATAGGGCCCGAGGCCCGTATTGGGCAGGTAAGGCAGGATGACCATGGACAACACCAGCAGTTGCAGCGATGCAGTCAATTCGCGGTGATCGATCAAACGCAACCAACCGTGCAAGGTCGGCTTGAGATCCAGCAACACAGCGCCAACCACTGCTGCCGACAACGCCAAGGTGATGTTGCCGTGTGCCGCAAAGGCACCCAGGACCAGAGTGAGAAGCATCGCCACCGGGGTAGTGGCACTCAGGTTACCCGACAGTTTGGCGTTACGGGCGTAGGACACCGTCAGCAGCAGGGCGAGTCCGAGCAGCGCACCCAGCAAAGGCCAAGCGCCGAAATCTGGCTGCAGATGCCCAAGCACGCCACCGAGCAGTCCGGTCAGCGCAAAGGTGCGCAGGCCTGCAACACGTCCACCCTCCGGCAATTCGCGATCGTGCCAGCCGCGCTCCAGGCCAATCACCAGACCGACAGCAAGCGCGGCAACCAAGCCCGGGGCGCCCGGGGGGAGTTCGTAGCTGTTCATCGGTGCTCTACGTTGATGGCCTGCGTAGCCGCATGCACGATCTTGCGCATGCCAGGCACCAGGACCGCACTACCGGTATAACGCGAGTCTCCATTGAACAGCGCCACCTCATCGGTCCAATCCAGGCTCAGCATAAGTTCCTCACGCAGCATCGCACCCTCGGTCACTGATTTTCAGGTTGTTGTACTTCGCATTGGTATCCACCTACCTTGTGTGAATGCACGTTATGCATTTTGCGAGACCAAGGCTGACCGGAATATGTTTCAAAGATTACATCTTTGTCATGCACTTCTTGGAGCGTGGCATATCAGCCACCGATGAACGTTGGCGCGTTTGATGGCCACATGGGCCCGCACAACAGTGTTGCGGAAGTTCAACTTGGATGTGGTGATGGCGTCCCTGGCGCCCGAATTGATCTCGTGACGCTTGACTCATTCGTTAAGAGTTTGGGGCACGCAGCCAATCTTGGGTTCGCGCCGGCCGGATCGCCCGATCGGCACAGTTGGCCCCCAGCTTCATTGGAGTCTGCACAAACGGTGCGGCAGTGAGCGTGTCATTGGAAAGCGTCAGCCGCTGCAGCAGCCACCCTTGCCACGTTCCTGGATCGGCGGACAAGGCACTGAGCCGTAAGAACAGTACACACAGCAGTCACCCGACTTGGGCTTTAGCACGGTGTGACATTGCTCGCACTCGTAGAACCACTGGCAGGCGTCCGTGGGCATCGTCTCTGTCTTGGCGTGGCCGCACTCGGGGCAGGTCAGCGTCGATTCCAGTATCACCGCAGTCACTTGGCGTCTCCCAACACGGTCGCGGGATACCCTGCGTTCCTAGTGGCGCGTGTGAGGACCTCGACATTCGCCTTCGTATCATCGAACGTCACCTTGGCCTCGCGCCGATCCAGATTCACGTCGATCTTGCTGACGCCGGATACCTTGGTAAGCGCCTTCTTGACTGTGATCGGGCAGGTGGCGCAGTTCATATCGGGCACGGACAGCGTGACACTCTGCGTGGTAGCCCAGAGGGGCGAAGCAGAAGCGGCCACCATGGCCAGAGCAACGAGTTTTTTCATAGCAATCTCCATTCAGTAAAACCAGGGAGCGATCAGCGGGAATCCGAGCGCGACGATGACTAGCGCCACCACGGTCCAGAACAACGACTTGTGGCTTCGGTTGACTTGCTGTAGCGCGCAAGCCTGCCCAGCCTCACAGGCTGCTGGCGCTCGCCATATCCGCCTGTACGCAAAAAACAGTGCCACAAGCGCGGCACCGATGAACATGGGCCGATAGGGTTCGAGCAGGGTCAAATTGCTAATCCATGCCCCGGAGACGCCAAGCGTAATCAACACCAAAGGCCCGAGGCAGCAAGTGGAGGCGAGGATGGCCGCCAGACCGCCGGTTAACAGCGCACCACGCCCGCCGCCGCTTCGAGTTTCAGTTGGGGAATCGGGTTTCATCGTTTAAGCTTACTTCCGTAGTTAAGTACGGAGTCAAGTGCCATGAATGAACTAACCGAAACCCTGACCATCGGTGGCTTAGCCGAGGCCGCTGGGGTCAATGTTGAGACGATCCGCTTCTACCAGCGCAAGGGCTTAGTGCAAGAGCCCGACCGCCCCCTGGGCGGCATCCGCCGCTACGGCGAGGCAAATCTGGCCCGGGTACGCTTTATTAAATCGGCGCAACGGCTGGGTTTCAGCCTTGACGAAGTCGGGGACTTGCTGAAGCTCGAGGACGGGTCGCATTGCCCCGAGGCCCGCGAACAAGCCGAACGCAAGCTCAGGGATGTGCGCGCCAAGCTCGCCGATCTCCACCGCATTGAGGCAGTCCTGGAAGCACTGGTGCAGCGCTGCTGCGCCGCAAGGGGACAGGTGCGTTGCCCGATGATCCAGGCGCTGCAGGAAGCGTGACGATGGAACTCTTGAAAGTTGCCATTCTGTTTGCGGTGACGGCAGTAGCTGAAATCGTTGGCTGCTACTTGCCCTGGCTGGTCGTAAAGCAGGGCAAGTCGGCATGGCTGCTCTTGCCGGCTGCCGTTTCCTTGACGTTGTTCGCTTGGCTGCTGACCTTGCACCCGACAGCTGCCGGGCGAACCTATGCGGCTTACGGCGGGATGTACATCGCCGTGGCGCTGGTCTGGTTGCACGTCGTCGACGGTGTTGCCTTGACCCGTTGGGACTTCGTGGGAGCGGCCATCGCGCTGGCCGGCATGTCGGTGATCGCCCTGCAACCTGCGACGGATACTTGACGTTCCCGGAGCTCTCCGTTCTCGGTCGTCTCCGCTAATCCAGATGAAAAACGCAACCGTCTGCCCTCCAACTCGCGAAAACAGCGGACTTCTGCCCTTGCACGGTCAAGACGCCAACAGAGGATCCGTATTTCCGTTGCTCCGGCCGCCCAGAGTTCAGACTCTCAATGAAAAAGAGAACTTACGGTGCTGGCTTGTATAACAACGCTACCTCTTGTTGGGTTCTCCAAGTATTCCCGCCGTCAAGGCAGTAAACCCGGTGCCCGTAGGTCACTGGTCTCGCCACTTTTATCCCCTGGGTCCACCGCGGTCTCTTCAGGGGCGAACTCCACGCCGATTTGGGAAAGACGCTCAAAAAGTGCCATGTTTTGGTGGTTCTCTGCACGCTCGAACAAGAGGACCTCGATCGGGCGCCACATTGCCACCCAGCCAATAATCAACAAGCCTTCGCTAATGGCAATAAGCACTTTGCTGTTGCCAGGATTAACCAATAAGGCTCGTGCAAGCAGCGTCGTCGCCAGAACGGCAAGTCCCGTGAACAGTAAGCGCATGCCCTGTCGCACCCTTCGGCGATACCGGCGCCTGCACTGTGCATGCTGCGCCTGAAAGTGCGCGTGGATCGCTCGCGTGATCTCCGCCTCGTACTCTCTGATCGGCGCCGGGACATGGAGCACAAGCCGAAGCGGTTCATCTAGACCATATTCACCCGCACAGTCGACAATATAGTTTTTAACGGCATGGCTCAGTGTTTTCTCATGGAGCGGTGAAGGGTCCAGAGAATCGTAAAGCTGCGTGATTCGTTGAATTCGAATATCGATGACCGTCATTTGGACATACGGCAAGGCTGGCGCTGGCTGGTTCTACTTTTTTGTGTACCGTACGTACCGGTGTAGGCGACGGGCCCCACTCAAGGCGTTACGCTGATGCCGTTGGGTGCCTTACCGACAGGAACGGTCTTCGTTACCTTGCGGTCTTTCACATCAAGCACGGAAACCGAATTGGCGTAGATGTTCGTCACATAGGCGTACCGCCCGTCACGATCAACAACCACGCCATGAGCACCAGCGCCAGTTACGACTGTCTTGACGACCTTGAAAGTCTCCAGGTCAATCATGCTGACGGTCTTGCCCGGCATCTTGCGCGTACCCTGGTTGGCCACCAGGAGCGTGCGCGAGTCAGGCGTGGCATACAACTGAATCGGCACCGTTCCTACCTCAACCTTGCGAATTACCTTGCGCGTTTCTGGGTCTATCACGGCTATGGCGTTTTCGCCCGACAACGAGGCAAAGGCCAAACGGCCGTCTGGCGTGAAGCCAGTCTGGGCCGGACCTTTGCCGGTCGGCACCTGCGCAATCTCCTTCTGGCTGGCGGTGTCGATGACCGATACCGTGCCACCCTTGAGATTGGCGACGTAGACCTCCTTGCCATCCGGGCTGAACCGAAGACCATGGGGAAACTGACCGACCGGAATCGTCGCCACGTGGCTCCGCGCCGCTGTGTCGATCACAGTGACCGTGTTGTCGCCGCCATTGGTGACATAGGCAAAGCGGCCGTCTGGTGACACCACCACATGGGCTGGGTGCATACCCACCGGCACCTTGGCGACGACTACGTTGGTCGCGGTGTCGATGGCCCAGATCGCGCCCGCTTTTCCCATCGCATCGTGGTCGCCTTGGGCCATGCCCTTGTGCGCAGAAACGTCTGCTACCTGGTCAGGCTCGCCGTTGTTGGTCACCCATACGAGCTTGCCGTCGGGCGACACTTGCACGTTGTGGGGCATCTTGCCGACGCGCACGTTCGTCAGCGTATTCAACGATTCCGCATCGAGGACGCTGACCGTGTCAGCGTTTTCATTGGCCACATACACTTGGTCGGCGGCCAACGTGGTTCCAGACCAGGCCAGCAGGCCGATCTGGACCGCTGTCGAAAGCCAGTTGATTTTTCTTCTCATCATGATCAATCCTTGTTGAGAAACGGCCCCTAGATCAGGGCTATGTCCACTTTGTGGTCCGGTATAGCCGTCACCGTTTTTTCCATCATGTCCAGGACGCATAAAAACTAGTCAGGGCGTTGAAAAATCAGACGAAACGCTTGCTCAACCGCAGCGTCGCGGCCTTCACGCAGTCGTCCCAGCGCATGACTTACTTGTTCTGCGGCTTCACGCTCACGCTCGATCATTGGGTGATGCTGCGCAAGCGGCTGTCGGCTCCTAGCGAGGGGTTCGGCCAACAGACTGACCCCTTTCATCCACGGACTAAATGCTTCTGAAAACAAATACCTACTGCTGCGCATTGGATGGAGCCACTTAAGCACTTCGGCTGTCCAGGGCGTGGAGAACGCTTGTGCCCAGGGACTGACAAATGCCCGGTAAAGCGCCTCATTGAATGTCGAGACCTGTTTCACCCGCTCAAAGGCTTCTTGCGGGTAATCCGTTTTCAAGTCTTCAACCTGACGGGATTCAAAGCGAATGCTGTAGGAGGGCTTATGGCAGTCCAGGCTCCCGGACGGGTTGTCGATCTTCATCTCATAGAGGCCCGGTGCCAGCGCCTCAATCTCAGCCAGGCTCTCCAGGATCGCCCGGTGCTCCAGACGAGCCACCCCAGCAGAGACAAAAATGCCGAGATGGCCGACATGCGGGTTCGTGAGGTAAACGATGCGCTGCCCTGCCCGCTTGAGATCATCGGTGTCACTATAGACAGCGGGGATCCACCCAAGCGCCTGGTGCGGTGGCGTGATGTTGTCGCCGTAAGAGGCAAAGATGACGATTGGATTCCTGATCCGCCTCAGGTCAGCAGTGCAACCCTGGCAAATCTGGAAAAGGCCCTGCTCAAGTTGGTTACCAATGAACAGGTTCTCAACGATCGCGAGGATCTCTTCTCGGCTCAGGAAATAAAACCCGGTCCACCAGCGTTCGAACTCCAGAAAGCGCCCCTGCTCACTGTCAACGTTGGTGAAGAGTTGGGCGTACTTCTCCCAAACGGCCTTTTCGGGCTTGAGGTTCTCGAAATTCTGCGCTAGCCAGGCCCCGTCAAACCGGCCATTGCCCAGGTCGGCCGTCAGATGCGCCAACCAGCTGCCGCCAAGGAGTCCTCCGGAAAGACGCATCGGATTGACACCGGACTCGCCCGCCCAATACGACAAAGGAGAGCCATTGAGCACCACCGGTCCGACCAGACCGGCGCAGTCTGCGGACAGCAGCGCCACCGCCCACCCGGCCTGGCAGTTGCCATAAAGCACAGGAGCATTGCCAGGATGGCGTACTGCAACCTCTTCGACGAAACGCCGCAGCACATGCAAAACGTCTGCCAGGGTTTGCCCCAGAGCCGGCTCTGGAAAGAAAATCACGAAATAAACCGGATGGCCTTCGCGCATGGCCATCCCGACTTCGGAGTCGCGCTTGAAGCCGCCAATGCCGGGGCCGTGGCCGGCGCGTGGATCGACGATGATGACCGGCGGTTTGTCAGAGTCGACGCAGTCGTCCCAGCAATGCCCGTCGATTTCCGTGATGCGTAGCAGTGCATAGTTGACGGACCGTTCGAAGCTGCGCGCGTCCAACAGCGTTTCATACTTGAAGTCCAGAAGCGGCGGCAATCCGGCTCGCTCGTGCTCCAGCATGTTGTTCGCGCGCTGGCGAAGCGTGTCCCAGAACAGAATGGTGCGTTCGAAGAAATCACGCTGGTAATCGAAATAGTCCTGCGCCGAAGGTGCTTTAGCTGCTCTTTTCATGCCACTGGACGCATCCTGTGGCGCAGGCTTCAACAACTCCTCGGAATGATCCAAGACGGTCGGTGGTAGATCCTCTGCCTGGCGGTGCGTCCCTTGCACCGCTGCTTCCTTACCCCCCGCCGTGGTGCGTTGAGAGGTCCGAGGTTTTTGTGGTGACGTGGGGGTTTTCATCATTCCTCCGAACTACGGGGTCATTTTTTTCCGCGCCGTAAACGCAGAGCATTGAAAATCACCGAGGCCGAGCTCAGACTCATGGCCAGCGCCGCGATCAGCGGGGACAACAACCACCCAGTGAATGGGTACAGCACGCCTGCCGCAATCGGCACCCCAATGCCGTTGTAAACGAATGCGAACAGGAGGTTCTGGCGCATGTTTCGGACGGTGTCGATAGAGATGTCGCGTGCGGCGGTGATGCCGCGCAAATCGCCTTTGACCAGCGTGATCTGGCCGCTGTTCATGGCCACATCGGTCCCCGTGCCCATGGCCACGCCGACATCGGCCTTTGCCAACGCAGGCGCATCGTTGATGCCATCGCCGGCCATGGCGACAATGTGGCCCTCTTTCTGGAGCCGTTCCACGAGCGCCAGCTTGTCTGCGGGCTTGACTTCGCCATGCACCTCGTCGATGCCCAGTTTTGCACTCACGGCCTTGGCGGTGGTCAGACCATCGCCAGTTGCCATCACGATGCGCAAACCGCTGGCGTGCAAAGTCTTAATGGCTTCCAAGGTGGTGGCCTTGATGGGATCGGTCACGGCCAGGATGCCAGCCAGTTGTCTGTCCACGGCCAGATGCATCACGCTGGCGCCTTCACTGCGCAGACGCTCGCCATCTACCTTGAGCGCATCAGTGGCCACGCCCTCCTGCTGCATCAATGCGGTGTTGCCCAGCACCAGATGCTTCCCATCGACGATGCCGCGCACGCCAATGCCGCTGCCGGATTCGAAATCTAGCGGCTTGATCAGTTCCAGGCCCTTGGCGCGTGCTGCGCTGACGATGGCCTCTGCCAAAGGATGCTCGCTGCCTTGGTCCAAACTGGCCGCAAGGCGCAGTACTTCGTCCGCTGTATAGCCGGGTGCGGCAACTGCGGTGTCGAAAGCGGGCTTACCTTCGGTCAAAGTTCCTGTCTTGTCCACTATCAGCGTGTCCACCTCGCGCATTTTCTCGATGGCGCCAGCATCGCGGAACAGCACCCCCTGTGTCGCGGCACGCCCTGTGGCCACCATCACCGACATCGGCGTGGCCAGCCCCAGCGCACAGGGGCAAGCGATGATCAGCACGGCCACTGCGTTGATCAAGCCAAACACCCAGCTAGGTTCCGGACCGAACCAACCCCAGACAAAGAAGGTGGCAATGGCGATGAGCACCACCACGACCACAAATTTGCCTGCCACCACATCCGCCATGCGCTGCATGGGCGCCTTCGAGCGCTGGGCATTGGCCACCATCTGAACAATCTGCGACAGCATGGTGGCCGCACCGACTTTTTCGGAGCGCATCACCAAGGCGCCACTGGTGTTCATCGTGGCGCCAATCACATTGTCACCAAGCCGTTTGGTCACCGGCACAGGCTCGCCAGTAAGCATGGATTCATCGACCGCACTGCTGCCTTCGGTCACAACGCCGTCGACCGGCACTTTCTCGCCGGGACGAATGCGCAGCAGATCCCCGACGTGAACATGGTTCAGCGGCACGTCCTCTTCGCTGCCATCCGCATTGATGCGGCGAGCGGTCTTGGGTGCCAAACCGAGCAGCGCCTTGATCGCCGCAGAAGTTTGCGAACGGGCCTTCAACTCGATGATCTGGCCCAGCATGGTCAGCGAGATGATGACCACTGCCGCCTCATAGTAAACAGCCACGCGACCCATGGAAATGAATGAATCTGGGAACACGCCCGGCGCCACGGTAGCCACGAGGCTGTAGAGAAAGGCCGCGCCAGTACCCAGGCCAATCAATGTCCACATGTTGGGGCTGCGATGGACAAGAGACTGCCAACCGCGTACGAAGAAGGGCCAACCCGTCCACAACACGACGGGTAAGGACAGCGCCAGTTCGACCCAGGTTTGAACGTTCATGTCAAACCACCCGAGACGATGGCCGAACATTGCAAGAACAGTAACGATGACTGTGAATGGCAGTGTCCACCAGAAGCGATGCTGAAAATCCTTTAACTCATGGTTGTCTTCCTCGTCCAGAGGAATGATTGGCTCCAATGTCATGCCGCACTTGGGACAGATTCCAGGATGATCCTGCCGCACCTCGGGGTGCATAGGGCAGGTGTAGATGGTGCCGGCCGGCTCTGGCGCGGTGTCCTCGGGTGCAGTAGATACAAGGTATTGCAGTGGGTTCGCTGCGAACTTGCCTTGGCACTTGGCGCTACAGAAATAGTAGGGCCGCCCTTCGTGCGTCAATTTGTGTTCAGACTGCTCCGTAACGGTCATGCCGCACACCGGATCCTTTAGATCCTTTGGCGAGGCTGGCTCGGCAGGGGGGTGACTGCCGTGATGGTGGTGTGCATGCATGTCCATTGCTTATTCCTTGTTGTTGTTGGTGCGCCGTGGCGGCTGCGCATGGTTGCCGTGCCCACCATGGCCGCCGTGGCCGTGCATCAGGTGCATTAGCGGACAGGCGAGCAGCAGCAGGTAGGGCCAATAACCCAGAACATGGCCCCAGTGCTCTCGCAGCAGATAAAAACCAGCGATCACGGCAGCCGTTGCCAGCGCCATGCCGGCTGGGCGGCGCCAGAACGATGGCGCATGGGAGTCGTTGTCAGGCTGATCCATGGCGTTGCTCCTTCAAAGTTGCCAGCAAAAGGTGCGGGCGCGGACGCGCCCAGCCGGTCGACCCTGAATCAAATACCGTGGCCGTCATCGGCAACCACAGCCCCCCGCACCGCCGCTGTGGCAGCCCGAGGCTTTAGGCTGCGAGGTCGCAGCGGGAATGGGCGCGTCTGTGGCCAGCTTTGCGGGGTAACCCGCATCCGTCAATGCCATCAACAATGGGGCGCTGCCCTGCGCCAGTTCCCCGCTCACCCGGACATGCCCAGACTGGAGATCGACCTCCACCCCACTGACACCCGGCAGCGGTTGCAATGCGTGCGTGACGTGCTTGACGCATGAGCCGCAGCTCATGCCCTCGACTTGCAGATCAATCGTTTTCATATATCAAACTCCTAAAAATTGAAACGTATACCGCCGGGGAAATATTCCAGATCATCTTTTTGACACCGAGTCAGTCGTCGACTGGGCCTTGCCCATGCGAGGGATAAACCGGGGTGTGCGCTGGGCGTATGTGTCGTACGTTGCACCGAACTGTTTGTGCATTTCGTTCTCTTCGGTGATTGCCAGACGTCCGTACATCAGGAGCAAGACAGGGAACATGGCCAAGGTCAGCAAGGTGGGCCACTGCAGCAGGAAGCCCAGCAGAATCATCACAAAAGCCACGTACTGCGGATGGCGAATGCGCGCGTAGGGGCCTGTTGTTGCAAGCGATTGGCCACGCTGAGCGTGGTAGAGCACATTCCACGCTGTGGACAACAGGTAGAAACCAAAGCCCAGAAAAACGTAGCTGGCGATGTGCAGTACGCCGAAATGCGGGTCGCCCTTTTCGCCCAACAGGGTGGACCACAAGTGACCCGAGGTGTGGGAGAGCAGATCCAGATTAGGGAACTTGGTTTGAAGCCAGCCCGATATCAGATAAATCGTCAGCGGGAAGCCATACATCTCTACGAACAAGGCAACTATGAAGGCTGCGAATGCGCCAAACGTCCTCCAGTCACGGGCCGTTGCAGGCTTGAAAAAGCTGAACGCAAACATGATGAAGATCGCTGAATTGATGATGACCAACGACCACAGGCCATAAGCAGATTCGGTGTGGTTCACTGGGGATCTCCTTCTTTGCGCGATTCGGCAGTCTTCGACACATCAGGCTTGCTCTGGCCATGGTGACCATGCCCACCGTGGCTGCCGTGCATGAAAACATGCATCAGCGGGCAGGCGAGGAGCAGGAGAAAAGGTAGCGCCCCGACGACATGCGCGAGGTGTTCTGTCAACAAAAAATACGCCGCCACGGCACCAATCGCCACGTAGCCGATGGCGTATCGAGAACTCCAGAAACTGGGGGGCGACTCGTGTCCGTCGTGTTGATGGCTCATGGTGACTCGCAATCAGGTGGGTGCGTTACTTGGTCGGCGTGGCAGGCAGGCGGTCCATCATCATTTGCATCATGGACTGCATCATTTCCATGCGCTTTTCCATCATCTGATGACGCTCGGCCATGTTGGAGGACATGCCCTTTCCACCTTGCATGCAACCCATGCCCTGCATGCCTGCGCCCATCTGCTGCATCATCCCCATGCCGTCCTGCATGAGCTTCATGTGCTCGTCCATGAGTGCCTGCCGCTCCTCCGGCGTTTTGGCCGCCATCATCTTTTCGTGCATCGCTTGCATGGACTTCATATGCTCGTCCATCTTGGCCATTCCAGCCATCGGCCCCGTACCCATTGGCTTTGCGGAAGTCTTCATTTGGGTGGACGCGGGCTGCGTGCTACCTGCAGGGTGATGGGCCTTGTGCTCATCGGCGGCTTGCGCCATCACGCTCAGTGAGGCCGCAGCGACACAGACCCCGATCAGGGTATGGTGAATTTTTGACATAGTGCTCTCCTTCTCCAGATTACAAAACCGTCGCAGTCAGCAATCAATAAATCCATCCGCGACGACACAGCACGCTAAAGCAGCGTGTTCTCACTGAGCGGGCTGAATGTCTGTGACAACCATCTTCCCGCCCTCGTTGACGACCATGAACTTGACCTTGTCGCCAGGCTTCACGTTGGACAACAGGCTCTTGTCCTTCGCGGTGAATACCATGGTCATACCGGGCATGTCCATGTGCTTGATTTCTGCGTGCTTGATGGTGATCTTTCCAGTTTCCTGATCGACCTTCTTGATTTCGCCGTCCGTCAGGGATGCCGATGCTTGGGACATATCCATCTTGCCGTGATCCATCATGGTCTGGGCGAAACTGCCCATGGGCGTGAATGTGCCCATGGCAAGAGCGGAGATGGCCAGAATGTTCTTGATGGTTTTCATGATTTCCTCACGATTGAGAGTAAAAAAAGTGGGTTATTTCATAGCCACTTTGACAGCGCCTTTCATACCGGCCTCGAATGACCAGACATCAGGCACGCGAACTCGGCAGTGCCCGCCTTCTTGGCGAATTGCCAGACGATCTCACCTTGCTTGCCAAGGGCCCGCGTGACCTTGCTGGGCACATCACAAAAAATGACCGATCTCATGGAGGTGATTCTGAAGCGCGGTCATGTCAGAAAGCTGTGCGCCGGATTACAAATTTGTTATCTACGTGTCAGGCACGCAGAAACTCGTCAAACTCACGTCTACGCCAGATAGCGGAGAGTGACCATGAAGATATTGATCGTCGAAGATGAACCTAAAACCGGCGAATACCTTCGCCAGGGATTGAGCGAGGCCGGATTTGTGGCCGACCTGGCGCAAAACGGTAGTGATGGCCTGCACCTGGCACTCCAAGGTGAATACGACCTCGTGATCCTGGATGTCATGCTGCCCGGACTGGATGGCTGGCAGGTGCTGCAGTCGCTGCGCAATCGCGGATTGCAGATGCCTGTGTTGTTCCTCACGGCGCGGGACCAGGTGGAAGATCGGGTCAAAGGGTTGGAATTGGGCGCTGACGACTATCTTGTCAAGCCCTTTTCATTCGCCGAGTTGCTGGCCCGTGTACGGACAATCTTGCGCCGGGGCCGAGGAGGCACCGAAACCAACACATTGCGCGTGGCTGACCTGGAACTTGATCTGCTGCGCCGACGGGTCTCGCGGGGTGGCCGTCGCATTGACCTGACAGCCAAAGAATTTGGTTTGCTGGAGTTGCTGTTGCGCAGGCATGGAGAAGTGCTTCCTCGCTCGCTGATTGCCTCCCAGGTGTGGGACATGAACTTCGACAGCGACACCAACGTGATCGAAGTGGCGATGCGCCGCTTGCGCCTGAAGATTGACGAAGGCCAGGACGTCAAGTTGATCCAGACCGTGCGGGGCATGGGCTACGTGCTGGAAGCACCGGAGAACGCTTGAATGTTTCGGTTCTTCTCGCTCACCCATCGTTTGGCCATCTTTTTCACGACGGTGGCCGCAGCCGTCGTGCTGGGGCTTGGAATGTTGTTCCTGGTTGCGACCGAACGCCACTTCCTGGAACTGGATCGAATCACGCTGCAAGACAAGCAGCACCTGATCGAGAACATAGTAGTCAATGCCAACTCCACCGATGACATCCCATCGCGCTTACGCGAATCTTTGAACAATCACCACGGCTTGTCTGTCATTGTCAAAAACGCTAATGGGGATGTTCTTTTCAGGACTGAAGGGTTTCAACCTCCAGCCACTTTGGACGCGCCAAAACCAGAGCATCGGATTTCCGAGATTCAGAGTTGGAAAAATCAAGGCCGTGAATTTCGCGCGTTGAACTTGCGTTTCAACCCTGCCAATAGTGCGGCGCCACCACTGGATGTCCTGATCGCCATTGACATGGAAGATCACATGCAATTCATGGCGCAATTACAGCGTACGCTTGTGCTCTATGCTATTTGTGCCATCTTTGTCAGCGGGATGCTGGGATGGTTCGCAGCCTACAAAGGGATGGCACCGTTGCGCGCCATGAAGACCCAGGCCACAACGGTCAGTTCTCATCGTCTCGATGAGCGAATGCCCATCGAGGCAGTTCCTGTGGAGATGGCTGACTTGGCGCAGGAGCTCAACAAAATGCTGGACAGGCTGCAAAATGACTTCCAACGACTGTCCGAGTTCTCTTCAGACCTGGCGCATGAGCTGCGCACCCCCATCAGCAACCTGCTGACGCAAACCCAGGTTGCACTCGCCACCCGGCGAGACGCTGACACCTATCGAGACATACTGGCGTCGAACGCGGAGGAATTCCAACGCCTGGCGCGCATGGTGTCGGATATGTTGTTCCTGGCCAAGACGGATCGTGGGGTTGACTTGCCGAACAAGGAGCGGTTTTCTGCAGCCAAGGAAGCCCAGGCCTTATTAGAATTTTATGAAGCCGTCGCTGAAGAAAAGGGTGTTACGCTACACCATTTCGGTGATGGAGCCATCTTGGGTGACCGATTGATGTTTCGCAGAGCGCTGAGCAATCTGTTGTCGAACGCATTGCGCCATTCCAAAGACCATAGCGATGTAACGATTGACATCAGCGAGACAGCGCAAGCCATTGTCGTAACGGTCGAGAACACGGGGGAGGACATTGATCCTCAAAGCATTCCTCGTCTGTTTGACCGCTTCTACCGTGCCGACCCGTCTCGGTCGCACCCACAATCCGATGGTGCTGGCCTCGGACTATCAATTACCCGGGCCATTGCACAAGCGCACGGAGGACGTGTGACGGTTGAATCCGGCTCGGGGAGAACAAAGTTCAGCCTCGAATTTCCAAGCAGGCTGATACTATAAGAATACCAAACGCCAACAGGGCTTCCATCGGCGGAACAGTACCCTTTCATGTTGCCTCCGGTGAAATTTAGACCAGACTGCCGCTCGTTTGTTGATCAGGCGAATGGCACCTACTTTGTCGCCCAATCATGGCCGTAGCGCTTGACCTGGGTGTGAGCGTGGGATCTGGGTGTCTTCAGCCAAGGATAGGGTTTTGACTGTCGCTTTCGCATGCGCGGTACGATGCGCCCCGGCCGACTGCCCTCGCGCCACCCACTCGGTCCGTAGCTCTTCTCGCGACAGTGTGTCGGCGGTTGAGAGTCAGGGAAATTCGGGCGGCGGCCTGGACTGACAAGAGGTCAGTCAGGCCGACGCCAACGATCCAACAGAATGGATTCCAAAGCTTTCTGCGACACCAACTTAGGCAATCAGCCCTGGTAGTAAAGACGCAGACGCGCATCGCGTTCGGCAGGGGACTCATTCCGCAGTTCGTTGATTACTTGCGCACGCGTCTTGCCTGGACCAGCTGCATCAGGTGTGCGGATCGGGAAGTTGCTTTCTCCGTAAGAAAGGAGTCCTTGCTGCATAGCAGCCTTGGTTTCTGCGATAACCTGCTCTCGCGTCTTCTCGCTCTTGAAGTGTTCCGGGTGAACGATTACGCCCTTTTCATTGTTGGCAGGATGTTCGTATGCGGCAGAAGCCATCCCTGGGAGGCCCAGGGCAACCACTGAGGCTGCGGCTGCGATCATGGAAGACAGGGAGAGGCGTTGTTGGATCATGGTTGAAGCTCCTTAACAAAGTGGACGAAAATTGCATCTCTCATGCCTTGCTTAGGCGTTGAGGAGATGTGTTCATCGTAGGGAGCGCACCCCAACAGAATCAGGACAGCTCGATGACATCGTTGTTAAGGAGCTGCGTGAGTTGGCGCCGAGTTGTTGAACTTGCGCGCAGGTGGAAAGACATAGTGGCCCGAGTCAGCTGGTTCCACAAACCCACGGATGAGAAGCGCATGGTGGTGATTCTGGAACCGGAACAGTTCGAAGACTGGCTGCAAGCACCCGCGACCCGCAGCATGTAGTTCGGGGTCTCCTCGTTTTCAGTGCAATAAGTGACGGTACGAAAAGCTAGCACTGGCGCGGAGGTGGTGTTGGTAGATCG